>NZ_JBIVBY010000011.1:101599-201659 GCF_044746405.1 Pseudomonas sp. NPDC086251 | reverse complement strand
GAGGTCGCCGGCCTTGCGGAAAATCTCGTGGATCGGAAAGCGTCCGGCTTTTTCCCACTCCTCGACGTGCGGGTTGATCTCGTGCTCGACGAACTAGGCGGGACGGGCGCAAATCAATGATTTCAACGAATGTTTTGCAAAAAATCACGGAACCCCTGGAACGTGCCTAAACTCCAAACTGCGCGGCTGGAACAATAACCGGCCCACTGGCGCCAGATCGGGCCAGACCCCTGTCCATTGGTATGCACATAAAGAGAACAAAGCTATGAAACGGATTCTTCTCGGTACTCTCTTCACCGCTGTATCCATCAACGCCATGGCTCAGGCGCCAGGCGGCCCGGATTGCGGTTGGGGCAACATGCTGTTCGAAGGTCAGCGTGGCACCCCGGCTCACTTCCTGGCATCCACCACCAACGGCACTTCCGGCAACGCAACATTCGGTATGACCTCGGGTACCAACGGTTGCTCGACCAATGCGTCGCTGACCTATGGCGGCAAATCCTGGATTGCCATGAATGGCATGATGAACGAGTTGTCCGAAGACATGGCTAAAGGTCAGGGCGAAGCACTGACTACTTACGCCGTGGTACTGGGCGTGGCGCCGGAAGACCGTGCGCATTTCGCTGCTGTGACTCACGAGCACTTCCAGCAGATCTTCAGCAAGGCTGACGTGACCGCTGACGACGTGCATACCAACACCCTGGCTGTCCTGAAGTCCGATCCTCGTCTGGCCAAGTACGCCACTCAAGCTTAAGCTCGACACGCCCGCGCCTTTCGGGGAGCGGGCTTTATTTTTTGGACCTGTCCCTTTTTGGGTCTTTGTTTCTTTCGACTTAAGTTGCCCACTATGCTCAAACGCCTTGCCTGGCTGGCGCTCTGTGTCTGCGCCCCGCTGTCTGCCGCGCCCCACATCGACAATCAACGTTTGCAGCAACTGGCCAATGACCCCTTCTGGATTTCCCTGGGCCACTATGAAACCGCCAAGCTCGGCGGCTGGCGCAGCTATGTCAGCGACAAGAAATTCTTTCTTGCTCCCGACGGCAACGAACATCCGGACCGTGAACTGGCCGCGACCGTACAAGCGCTATACGCCCCCGCCAGCGCCGGCGAACAACACGCTCAATGCGTCTACCCCGCGCGCACCCGCTGGTTGAAGGCGCAGCTCAACCTGAGCGATCTGCCGACGCTGGACTGCACTGAGTTCACGAAATGGTTCAAGGACGTTTCACCTCACAGCGCAGTGATGATTTTTCCGGCGGCCTATTTGAACAGTCCGTCTTCGATGTTCGGTCACACCCTGCTGCGCATCGACCAGGCTGACGTGCAGAGCAATCAAACCGCCCTGCTCAGTTACGCCATCAACTTCGGCGCCTACATCGAAGGCTCGGACAACAGCATCCTGTATGCCTGGAAAGGCTTGATGGGCGGCTATCCGGGGCTGTTTGCACTGGTGCCCTATCAGGAAAAACTCTCGGAATACCGCAGTCTCGAAAACCGCGACCTGTGGGAATACCGCCTGAACCTGACCCAGCAAGAAACCGAGCGCATGGTCGAGCACGTCTGGGAACTGAAACAGATCCAGTTCGACTATTTTTTCTTTGACGAAAACTGCTCCTATCGCCTGCTGGAACTGCTGCAAGTGGCGCGTCCGAGCCTGCGCCTGACCGAACAATTCCCCCTGACCGCCATCCCCACCGACACCGTCAAAGCCGTGAAAGAAGCCGGGCTGGTGGAGTCCATCGAGTATCGCCCGTCCCGCGAGCGCGAACTGCTGAGCCGCGCCGAGCCGTTGACGGGTGAAGAACAGGATTGGGTGCTGAAGGTCAGCGCTGACCAGAAACAATTGCAGGAGCCGGCATTCAAGGCACAACCCCGCGACCGTCAGGCGCTGATCATCGACGCGGCTTATCGACTGGAACGCTACCGCGCCAACGGTCAGGAACGCGACCCGCAACGGGCGCAGCGATCTTTCGAGCTGCTGCGGGCGATCAACCAGAACCCGCCGCCGGAGCTGGATATCGCGCGCCCCGGCCTGCCCGAGGACGGCCATGAGTCCCGCACCTGGCAAGCCGGTATTGGCACTCGGGGCGACAAAACCTTTGGTGAATATGGTCTGCGCATGGCCTATCACGACCTCAACGACAACGCCGAAAGCTTTCCCCTCGGTGCGCAGATCGAAATCCTGCAAATGAAACTGCGCCAGTACGAAGGTAATCACTGGCAGTTCCAGCAACTGGACCTGGCGACCATTCGCTCACTGACCCCGCGCAACGCGTTGCTGCAACCGCTCTCGTGGCAGGTCACCGGCGGGCTGGAGCGCGTACCGGGCAAGCATGACGATGAAACGCTGGTCAGCCACGTCAACGGTGGCGGTGGTGGCACCTGGCAACTGGGTGATGACCTGCTCGGTTTTGCCCTGGGCACGGTGCGCGTGGAGCACAATAACGACTTCGCCGGTTTCATCGCCCCGGCGGCGGGTTTCAACAGCGGCCTGCTGTGGAAAAACCCGCTGGGCAACTTCAGCCTGGAGGCCAAGGGCGACTTCTTCACCAATGGCGAAGTACGCCGTAGCGTGAGTCTGAATCAGCAGTGGGAATTGTCGCGCAACCTCGGTCTGCGCCTGAGTGCCCAACGCGAATTCAGCCACCTGGCCTCACCCGAGAATGAAGTGATGCTTGAGGTGAAGTGGTATCACTACTGATCCCCAATGCACCACAAAACAAATGTGGGAGCGGGCTTGCTCGCGAAAGCGGTGTGTCAGTTTGCATCGATGTCGATTGATACACCGCCTTCGCGAGCAAGCCCGCTCCCACATTTGATTTGTGGTGCTCAACGGATTAATCACAGACCTTTCACGAATACCTGACGAATCCACTCCGAGACTTCCCTTATAGGCCGTTGAACGGCCCCGGGAGTACGAGATGTGGCGTTGCGCAGGTGTGTTGGGTGTGTTGCTGTTGCTCGCAGGTTGCCAGACGACCCACGAGGATTTGATCGCCAAAGGTTATCCACCGGCGTTCGCCGATGGTTTCGATGACGGTTGCAGCAGTGGCCGGCAAGCCGCTGGGGCGATCACCGGTGAATTTCGCAAGAACGTCCCGCGTTATCTCAAGGACAAGCAATACGCCGAAGGCTGGAGCGACGGGTTCCGCCAGTGCCAGGCCATGCGCGAAAACGAGGACCGCGAGGACTACCGCAGCCACCATTGGGACGATCGCGACAAAGCCTGGCAGCAGCAAAAAGATCAAAGCGCTGCCCGTGCCTATCGCTCGCAATGAGTCGCTGACAGATATCCCTCGAAACTAAAAGCCTGCGACCATGGACCAAACCCTATAACGGGAGAAAACCATGAGTCGTGCCTTCGTCAATGAAGATAATGCCGCCGCGCAAGCCGATCAGCCGGTCGAACGGCAGGTCAGCGCGCAACCCAATTACGTCACGCCCACGGGCCTGGCCCAATTGCAGGCGAAAGTCAGCGAGCTACAACAGCTGCTCAGCGAGCAATCGGCCAAAGGCGAGCAGGCCGACAAACAGCGCCAGGCGGACCTTGAACGGGATTTGCGCTACTTCAACCAGCGCCTGCACAGCGCTCAGGTGGTAACGCCCGCCAACTCAACGCAGAAAGTGCAGATCGGCAGCCGCGTGACCTTCGCCGACGAACACGACACCGAGCAAACCGTGCAACTGGTCGGTGAGGACCAGGCAGACGCAGCGGTGGGCCTGATCAATTGGGGTTCACCGCTGGGCCGGGCGTTGCTCGGGGCGCAACTCGGTGACGAGGTGCTGTGGCAACGTCCGGCCGGCGATCAGTCGATCGAGATCATCCGCATCGAACCGGCTTAAACCACGCCCTGGGCGAGCATGGCGTCGGCGACTTTGACGAAGCCGGCGATGTTCGCGCCTTTGACGTAATTCACCCGACCATTCTCTTCGCCGTAATGCACGCAAGCATGGTGGATCGACTGCATGATCGCGTGGAGTTTGCTGTCCACTTCACCACCGGTCCATAGCAGGCGCATGGCGTTCTGCGACATCTCTAGCCCGCTCACCGCCACACCACCGGCGTTGGATGCCTTGCCCGGCGCAAACAATATGCCCGCTTCCACGAACAGGTCCACCGCTTCAAGCGTGGTCGGCATGTTCGCCCCTTCCGCCACACAGATGCAGCCGTTGCGCAGCAAGGTGCGAGCGGCCTCGGCGTCCAGTTCGTTTTGCGTCGCGCACGGCAGCGCGATGTCGCAGTTCAAAGACCATGGATGCTGGCCGGCGAGGAACTCCAGGCCAAAACGGCCGGCCAGTTCACTGATGCGCCCGCGCTGGACGTTTTTCAGCTCCAGCAGCGCCAGCCACTGTTCTTCGGTCAAACCGCTTTCGCAGTACAACGTGCCTTCGGAGTCGGACAGCGAAATCACTTTGCCGCCCAGGTCCATGACCTTGCGCGACGCGTATTGCGCGACGTTGCCCGAACCCGAGATGGCCACGCGCTTGCCTTCGACGGCTTCACCGCGACGCTTGAGCATTTCCTCGGCGAAGTACACGCAGCCGAAACCGGTGGCTTCGGGGCGAATCAGGCTGCCGCCATAGCTTGGACCCTTGCCGGTGAGCACGCTGGTGAACTGGTTGCTCAACCGTTTGTACTGACCGAACAGGAAACCGATCTCGCGGGCACCGACACCAATATCACCGGCAGGAACGTCAACGTCCGCGCCGATGTGGCGGTACAGCTCGCTCATGAAGGCCTGGCAGAAACGCATGACTTCGGCGTCGCTTTTGCCTTTCGGATCGAAGTCCGAACCACCCTTGCCGCCGCCCATGGGCAACGAGGTCAGGGAGTTCTTGAAGGTCTGTTCGAAAGCCAGGAACTTCAGCACGCCGAGGTTCACGGATGGATGGAAACGCAGGCCGCCCTTGTAGGGGCCGATCGCGCTGTTCATCTGGATGCGGAAACCGCGATTGACCTGCACCTTGCCGTGATCGTCGACCCAGGACACCCGAAACACGATGGCCCGCTCCGGTTCGCAAATCCGCTCCAGAATGCCGGAGGTCAGGTAGTGCGGATTGGCTTCAAGAAACGGCCACAGGCTGCGCAGGACTTCTTCCACGGCCTGGTGGAATTCGGGTTGGTCAGGATCGCGTTTTTTCAGGCGGGCAAGGAAGGATTCAACGGATTCGAACATGGAAAAGTCTCGGCAAATTTATTGTCGTTGGAAGCGATGGGGCCGGACTTTAGCAAACGAATCGCGCACAGGAACAGAGCAACATGTCGCATTTATGAAATTAAATGGTGCACAGGATATAAATAAGCCTGTTTTTTGGCTGGTTTTGCACCTGAACAGGGAGATCGAATCCAGGAAATGCACCAACAGTTACACCGCCATCGCTGGCAGGCCAGCTCCCACAGTGGATTGGTGGTGAATCGGGGATTTGTTGTCAGCACAAAACTCTGTGGGAGCTGGCCTGCCAGCGATGGCTTCAACTCGTTATCGCTGAAAAAACCCGGACAAAAAAACGGAGCCCGAAGGCTCCGTTTTTTTATGCAACCCACCCGAAATCAGGCCAGTTTTTTGTGCCGTACCCGGTGCGGCTGGGCAGCCGCTTCGCCAAGGCGCTTGCGGCGATCGGCTTCGTACTCGGTGTAGTTGCCTTCGAAGAACACTGCTTGCGAGTCGTCTTCGTACGCCAGGATGTGTGTCGCGACGCGGTCAAGGAACCACCGATCGTGAGAGATCACAATGGCGGCGCCCGGGAAGTCCAGCAGGGCTTCTTCCAGGGAACGC
Source organism: Pseudomonas sp. NPDC086251 (assembly GCF_044746405.1). Taxonomy (NCBI): domain Bacteria; kingdom Pseudomonadati; phylum Pseudomonadota; class Gammaproteobacteria; order Pseudomonadales; family Pseudomonadaceae; genus Pseudomonas; species Pseudomonas sp. NPDC086251. Next base: position 195,882 of record NZ_JBIVBY010000011.1, on the reverse strand, counting down.
AGGGTTTCAACATCGAGGTCGTTGGACGGTTCGTCGAGCAGCAGGACGTTGCCGCCCTCTTTCAAGGTCAAGGCCAGGTGCAAGCGACCGCGCTCACCACCGGACAGGTCCTTGACGAACTTCTGCTGATCGCCGCCCTTGAAGTTGAAGCGACCGACGTAGGTACGCGACGGAATCTCGTAGTTGCCGATGCGGATCTGATCGGAACCGTCGGAGATTTGCTGGAACACCGTCTTGCTGCCGTCCAGGTCTTCGCGGCTCTGATCGACGCACGCCAGTTGCACGGTTTCGCCGACTTCGATGCTGCCCGAATCCGGCGTTTCCTTGCCCATCAGCATGCGGAACAGGGTCGACTTACCGGCACCGTTACCGCCGATCACGCCAACGATGGCGCCTTTGGGCATGGAGAACGACAGGTTGTCGATCAACACGCGATCGCCGTAGCCCTTGGAGACGTTCTTGAACTCGATGACCTTGTCACCCAGGCGCGGACCGGCCGGGATGTAGATCTCGTTGGTTTCGCTGCGCTTCTGGAATTCCTGCGATTGCATTTCTTCGAAGCGTTGCAGACGAGCCTTGGATTTGGACTGGCGGGCCTTGGCGCCTTTGCGCACCCACTCCAGTTCTTCCTTCATGGCTTTTTCGTGGGCCGACTGCTGCTTGGATTCGGCAGCCAGACGGTCGGACTTGGCTTCGAGCCAACCCGAGTAGTTGCCCTCGTAAGGGATACCGGCGCCGCGGTCGAGTTCCAGAATCCAGCCAGCCACGTTGTCCAGGAAGTAACGGTCGTGCGTGATCGCAACCACGGTACCCGGGAAATCGTGCAGGAAGTGCTCCAGCCAGGCGACGGAATCAGCGTCCAAGTGGTTGGTCGGTTCGTCGAGCAGCAGCATGTCGGGGGCGGACAGCAGCAGGCGGCACAGGGCCACACGACGCTTCTCGCCACCGGACAGGAATTCGATCTTGGCATCCCACGCCGGCAGACGCAGCGCATCGGCGGCGACTTCCAGTTGGCGATCCAGGTTGTGACCGTCGCTGGCTTGCAGGATGGCTTCGAGCTTGGCCTGTTCTGCCGCCAGTTTGTCGAAGTCGGCATCCTCATCGGCGTAAGCCGCGTAGACCTCGTCCAGACGCGCCTGGGCATTCTTGATCACGCTGACCGCTTCCTCGACCACTTCACGCACGGTCTTGGTCGGATCGAGGATCGGTTCCTGCGGCAGGTAGCCGATGTTCAGGTCCGGCATCGGACGGGCTTCGCCGTCGAACTCGGTGTCGACGCCTGCCATGATTTTCAGCAGCGTGGACTTACCCGAACCGTTAAGGCCGAGTACGCCGATCTTGGCGCCGGGGAAGAACGACAGCGAAATGTTTTTCAGGATTTCCCGCTTCGGCGGAACAACTTTGCCCAGCCGATGCATGGTGAAGACGTATTGAGCCATGGAGAACCTTGGGTCAGTGACAGATGAATGGTTGGAGCGCGGGCGATGCCCGGCCAGGCCGTGCGCGTCGACGATTGATGGGTATCAATGGTGCGCGCTGAAAAAACCTGATTCTAGGAGCTGGAACGCTCCCGCGTAACCGGCAAAGCTACCTGAATGACAGAAGGCCGTCCAGCCGAGCGGGGCTGGCACTTCGCCACAACTCAAGGCATGCTAGCCGCCCTTCGGGCGTCCGGCTTATAGTGCACGCCGCGCCAGTCCAGCCAATCCGCAGGATTACAGTTTGTCGAATGTCACTCCGCCCCTGACCACCCGTGCACCGACTGTTGCGGTCGGCTCCCCCCTGCGCGGTACATTGAAGGGCGCGCTGGCGACACTCGTGTTGATGCTGCTCGCGCTGTTGTTCTGGCAGCTGCTCGACCAGCTTCGCGAAACACAGAAAAACCAGCGTCAATACACGATCGACTACACCGCAGATCTCGCTTCGCAAGTCAGCCTGAATATGGCGCTGAACGCGCAGATCGCCCTCAACCTGCTGCCGATCGTCGAGCAACCGCAAAGCGCCGACGAACAGCAGGCCCTGCTGCGCAAACTGCAGCAATCCTTGCCGCAAGTGCGCAGCCTCGCGTTACTCAGTCCCTCCGGAAAAATGATCAGCGACAGCGCCGCCGACAGCGATGATGCCGACTACCTGAGCGAACTGGTGCGACGCAGCCGTGCCCAGGCGCACTATTTCAGTAACGCCGACGACGGTTCCGTGGTGCATCTGCTGCTGCATCAAGCCAGTGGCAGCACTCGCGGCTACTGGGCCCTGCGCCTGACGCCGAGTTTTTTCTCGACCTTGTCCAAACAAAACGAAGCCGCCATTCGCCCGCTATGGCTGGTGGAAAACCGCGTCAACCACCAGATCATCAGTCGCGATGAAGCGCTGCCTTCGGTCAATCCGGGCATGTTGACCCCCGAAGACCGGGCCAACAGCGTGCTCACCGTTCCCCTGAGCAGCAGCGACTGGCAACTGCGCGGGCTTTTCGACCGCCATCGAGTGCTGGAACAGCTGCTGCCGGCGTTCATCGGCAAGTGCCTGCTGGGCCTGGCCTTTTCCCTGCTGCCGTTCATCGCCCTGTTGAGCATGCGCCGCCGTCAACGCCAGCTGCACGAAGGCCGTCGCCGCTACCAGGATATTTTCGAAGGCACCGGCGTTGCCTTGTGCGTACTCGATGTGTCCGGCCTCAAAAGCGCCTTCGACAAGGCCCAGGTGCACAGCAACGAACGCTTGCACGCCTGGCTGGACATCCCGGAACAGCGTCAGGCATTGCTGCAGGAGCTGCGGATCACCGAGGTCAACCAGGTTGCCCTGCAACTGCTCAACGTCAATTCCTGCAAACAGGCCTGGAATCTGCTGATCGCCGGCGGTCCGCTGAGCGGCCCGGCCATCGGCAATCAAATGCTTGAAGCGGTGCTCAATCATCAGAAGCAGCTTGAACTGGAAATCAAACTCCAGGACGCCAACGGCCGCGACCAGCACTTGTGGCTGGTACTGCGCCTGCCGGAACACCAGGACGACTATAAAGCGGTGATCCTGAGCATCACCGACATCACCAGCCGCAAGCTCATTGAACTGTCGCTGCTGGAGCGTGAAGGATTCTGGTCTGACGTCGTGCGCACGGTGCCGGATCATCTGTACGTGCAAGACGTCATCAGCCAGCGAATGATCTTCAGCAACCACCACTTGGGGCAGACACTCGGCTACAACCGCACCGAGTTGCACCAGATGGGCGAGTACTTCTGGGAAATCCTCCTGCACCCTGAAGATGCCGACTTCTACCATCGCTCACGCCAGATCCAGCGGCACGCCGGTTACCGGCAATTGCTGCAATGCCAGCTGCGCTTCCGTCACCGGGACGGCAAATGGCGGCGTTTCGAGATTCGCGAACAAGCCTTGGCGCGGGACAAGAACGATCAGGTCACGCGGATCATCGGCGTGGCCAAGGACATCACCGAGCAGATCGAAGCCAGTGAATCCTTGCGCGACAGCGAGCAGCGTTACCGGATGCTCGCCGAAAGCATCAGCGACGTGATTTTCTCCACCGACAGCAAGATGTCGCTCAACTACGTCAGCCCGTCGGTGCACGCCGTGCTGGGTTACGACGTCGACTGGATTTTCCAGAACGGCTGGCAATCGACCATCGCCAACCCGCAACAACTGAGCGGCATTTACCAGCTGATGGACCGGGTCGGCAAAGCGCTAGATAAACCCGAGCAACTGGCGCTGCTGCGCAGTCAGGTGCAGACGCAATTGTTCTTGTTCGACTGCCTGCGGGCTGACGGGCGCAAGATTCCGATCGAACTGCGGCTGGTGCTGGTGTGGGACGAACACGGTGCATTCGAGGGCGTACTGGGCGTCGGCCGCGACATCAGCCAGCAACGCCGGGCCGAGAAAGACCTGCGCATGGCGGCGACGGTGTTTGAACATTCGACCTCGGCGATCCTGATCACCGACCCGGCCGGTTACATCGTCCAGGCCAACGAAGCGTTCAGTCGCGTCAGCGGTTATGCGGTGGAACAAGTGCTCGATCAATTGCCGAACATGCTCACCGTCGATGACCAGCAGGAAGCTCATCTGCGCTATGTGCTCAAGCAACTGAATCAGCACAGCACTTGGGAAGGCGAAGTCTGGCTCAAGCGTCGCAACGGCGAGCATTACCCGGCCTGGGTGGGAATCACAGCGGTGCTGGACGACGAAGGCGATCTGGCGAGCTATGTGTGTTTCTTCAGCGACATCAGCGAGCGCAAGGCCAGTGAACAGCGGATTCACCGCCTCGCCTACTACGACGCCCTGACTCACCTGCCGAACCGCACGCTGTTCCAGGATCGCCTGCACACGGCGCTGCAATCGGCCGACCGGCAGAAGTCCTGGGTGGTACTGATGTTCCTCGACCTCGACCGCTTCAAGCCGATCAACGACTCGCTGGGCCACGCCGCCGGCGATCGCATGCTCAAGGAAATGGCCACGCGGCTGCTTGGTTGCGTCGACGATGACGACACCGTGGCGCGCATGGGCGGCGATGAATTCACCTTGTTGCTGCAACCGCGCATCAACCGTGAAGTTGCCTTGAACCGGGCGATTCATGTGGCGGAACAGATTCTCGCCAGCCTGGTGAAACCGTTCGTCCTCGAAGGCCGCGAGTTCTTCGTCACGGCCAGTATCGGCATCGCCCTGAGCCCGCAAGACGGCAACGAACTCAGCCAGTTGATGAAGAACGCCGACACCGCGATGTACCACGCCAAGGAACGCGGCAAAAACAACTTCCAGTTCTATCAGGCGGACATGAACGCCAGCGCCCTGGAGCGTCTGGAGCTGGAAAGCGACCTGCGTCACGCCTTGGAGCAAAACGAATTTGTGCTGTACTACCAGCCGCAGTTCAGCGGTGACGGCAAACGCTTGACCGGCGCCGAAGCCTTGCTGCGCTGGCGTCATCCGCGACGCGGTCTGGTGCCGCCGGGGGATTTCATTCCGGTGCTCGAAGAGCTCGGCCTGGTGGTGGACGTCGGCGACTGGGTCATCAGCGAGGCCTGTCGTCAGCTCAAGACCTGGCATCAGGCCAAGGTGCGGGTGCCGAAAGTCTCGGTGAACATTTCGGCCCGGCAGTTCTCCGATGGCCAGCTTGGCACGCGGATCGCCACCATTCTCAAGGAAACCGGCCTGCCCCCGGCGTGCCTGGAGCTGGAGCTGACCGAAAGTATTTTGATGCGCGAAGTCAGCGAGGCGATGCAGATTCTCGCCGGCCTGAAAAACCTTGGCCTGAGCATTGCGGTCGACGACTTCGGCACCGGTTACTCGTCGCTGAACTACCTCAAGCAGTTTCCCATCGACGTGCTGAAAATCGACCGCACCTTTGTCGACGGCCTGCCGTCGGGTGAACAGGATGCACAGATTGCCCGGGCGATCATCGCCATGGCCCACAGCCTCAACCTGGCGGTGATCGCCGAAGGTGTGGAAACCCATGAGCAGCTCGACTTCCTGCGTGAGCATGGTTGCGATGAGGTTCAGGGGTATCTGTTCGGGCGGCCGATGCCGGCGAGCCGGTTTGAAGCGCAGTTCAGCAATGATGCGTTGTTCATGTTCGACTGAAACTTTGCGCCGCGGCCGATGACGCCTTCGCGAGCAAGCCCGCTCCCACATTCGACCGCATTCCCCTGGAAGAACTCGGTTAAATGTGGGAGCGGGCTTGCTCGCGAAGGGGCCGGCACAGACACCGCATATCGGTCATGAAGCCCACTTGTCTGCGACATGATGTCCTTTCATATGCCATCTAAAACCCATTGGGTTAGAATGCCCCCCTTTTCTGCCCCGATCCTTGAGGACCGCCATGTTCAGCCGTGATTTGACTATTGCCAAGTACGACGCCGACCTTTTTGCCGCCATGGAGCAAGAAGCTCAGCGCCAGGAAGAACACATCGAGCTGATCGCTTCGGAAAACTACACCAGCCCAGCGGTGATGGAAGCTCAAGGCTCGGTACTGACCAACAAGTACGCCGAAGGCTATCCGGGCAAGCGCTACTACGGCGGTTGCGAGTTCGTCGACGTGGTCGAGCAACTGGCCATTGACCGTGCCAAAGAACTGTTCGGCGCTGATTACGCCAACGTCCAGCCGCACGCCGGTTCGCAAGCCAACAGCGCCGTTTACCTGGCCCTGCTGCAAGCAGGCGACACCATTCTGGGCATGAGCCTGGCCCACGGTGGTCACCTGACCCACGGTGCCAGCGTGTCGTCCTCCGGCAAGCTGTACAACGCCGTTCAGTACGGCATCGACGCCAACGGCCTGATCGACTACGACGAAGTCGAGCGCCTGGCGGTTGAGCACAAGCCGAAAATGATCGTGGCCGGTTTCTCTGCCTACTCGCAGATTCTGGACTTCCCGCGTTTCCGTGAAATCGCCGACAAGGTTGGCGCCTACCTGTTCGTCGACATGGCTCACGTGGCCGGTCTGGTCGCCGCAGGCGTCTACCCGAACCCGGTGCCTTTCGCTGACGTCGTGACCACCACCACGCACAAGACCCTGCGCGGTCCACGTGGCGGCCTGATCCTGGCTCGCGCCAACGCCGACATCGAGAAGAAGCTGAACTCCGCGGTATTCCCGGGCGCCCAGGGCGGCCCGCTGGAGCACGTGATCGCTGCCAAGGCGATCTGCTTCAAGGAAGCGCTGCAGCCTGAGTTCAAGGCTTACCAGCAACAAGTGGTGAAAAACGCCAAGGCCATGGCCGGCGTGTTCATCGAGCGCGGTTTCGACGTGGTGTCCGGTGGTACTGAAAACCACCTGTTCCTGCTGTCGCTGATCAAGCAGGAAATCTCCGGTAAAGACGCTGATGCCGCTCTGGGCAAGGCGTTCATTACCGTGAACAAGAACTCCGTGCCAAACGATCCACGCTCCCCGTTCGTTACCTCCGGCCTGCGCTTCGGTACTCCGGCTGTGACCACTCGCGGCTTCAAGGAAGCAGAGTGCAAGGAACTGGCCGGCTGGATCTGCGACATCCTGGCAGACCTGAACAACGAAGCGGTGATCGACGCCGTTCGTGAGAAGGTCAAGGCTATCTGCAAGAAGCTGCCGGTGTACGGCGCTTAATTAGCCCCGTTTAACCGCAATCAAAAAACCGGCACTTGTGCCGGTTTTTTTATGCCTGCCAACTACAACTAATAAAAACAACAACATCTTCAAAGATCACACTACTGGATAAAATCCATTATTTTGCAACACACCTGAAACTCAGACATTTAAATCTCATGGTAGCCTCTTCCGACGCCTACAAATGGCGGAACCCAATACATTGAACAACCCAACACCAGGGTTATTCATCAATCAAGGAAGAGACATATATCATGCAAAACTCGGATGTAGACCAATCATTCACCGCGCAACTTTTTGTCGGCGACAAGCCGGTTGCAGAGGCCAGAAAAGTCCTTGGCAAAATGCTGGAAAGCCAAGAAATTCAAGGCGAGCTACGCCAGTTACTTCGTGACCTCCGCGAGAGCGACCCCCAGGAACTGAGCTATGGCGAAGGTGTAACGCCCGAAACGTTCTACTTCAAACATCAGAATGGTGTATATACGATCAGAATCAAAAGAGTTGACGGACTTTTCAATGAAACGGCAAGTATGGAAGGATCACCTCGGAACTTGAGCAAATTCAAGGGAGATGACCCAACTTACTACCGAATCGTTAATATCTCCGGTGAAATTGTGAAACTTGATGAAATTCCGGACGATATCAGCGAAGTTTATCTTTACACCGGGCCGCAACAGCGCCCGGTTAAAACCTACGGCGAACCACCCTTCTTCCCGGTTTTGACTGATGATCCAAACCGCATCGGGAGCCCGCTGGTTTTTACATTAAAAATCCTCGACCGCGATCCTCGTGATGTCTATTCGACAAAATCATAATGAGTCTGGATCGTCGATCGAACAGTCAGTCGCAAGACTATTGATTGGCCACCCGCCGACGAGAACCGGCCCCTGCAAATGACACTCGATGCCAGTCAGCCCAGCCGACTGGCATTTGTCATATGAGGAGGCTCAAGGTCGGGACTTCCTGCACCACTGGTAAGACCGGTCATGCCAATTGCGCAATTTCCACTTGCGTACGTTACAAAACAGCGCCTAGACTGCGCCTGCACTGGACATACCGGTAAGACCACAATAATTAAGTCCTGAATCTGATGCGTTCAGCGCACGGCAGCCAGGACACCGACCAGGATTCCTCCCATGCTCAGATGGTGCTCGCGTTCAATCTTCCTCCAAGTGGTTCTCGGACTGGTGCTCGGCATCGTCTGCGGGCTGACCCTTCCCGAATACTCCGCCCAACTCAAACCCCTCGGCGACGGTTTCATCAAGCTGATCAAGATGCTCATCGGCTTGATCGTGTTCTGCGTAGTGGTCAGCGGCATCAGCGGTGCCGGCGACCTGAAGAAGGTCGGCCGCATCGGCCTGAAATCGGTGATCTATTTCGAAGTGCTGACCACCATCGCCCTGGTGATCGGCCTGGTGTTCGCGTTCAGCACTGGCATCGGTAGCGGTGCAAACATTCATCTGGATCAGCTTTCCGCCGCCGACATAGGCGACATCGCCCAGCGCGGTCAGCACATGCACACCACCACGCAGTTCCTGATGGACCTGATCCCGACCTCGGTCATCGGCGCCTTTGCCGATAACAACATCCTGCAAGTCCTGCTGTTTTCGGTGCTGTTCGGCAGCGCGCTGAATCTGGTGGGCGAAGCGGCATCGGGCATTTCACGGCTGATCAATGAGCTGAGCCACGTGATCTTCCGCATCATGGGCATGATCGTGCGCCTGGCGCCGATCGGCGTGTTCGGCGCGATTGCGTTCACCACCAGTAAATATGGCCTGGATTCGTTGCAGCACTTGGGCAGCCTGGTCGGCCTGTTTTACCTGACGTGCGTGGCGTTCGTGTCGCTGATCCTCGGCCTGGTGATGCGCTTGTCCGGCCTGCGGATGTGGCCGTTGCTCAAGTACCTGCGTGAAGAACTGCTGATCGTCATGGGCACCGCGTCTTCCGATGCCGTGCTGCCACAAATCATGCGCAAGCTTGAGCATCTGGGCATCGGCAGTTCGACCGTCGGCTTGGTCATTCCGACCGGCTACTCGTTCAATCTGGACGGTTTCTCGATCTACCTGACCCTCGCCATCGTGTTCATCGCCAACGCCACCGGCACGCCGCTGGCCATGACCGATTTGCTGACGATTCTGCTGGTGTCGCTGATCACTTCCAAAGGGGCCCACGGCATTCCCGGTTCGGCGCTGGTGATTCTCGCGGCGACCCTGACCGCAATCCCGGCGATTCCAGTGGTCGGCCTGGTGTTGGTGCTGGCGGTGGACTGGTTCATGGGCATAGGCCGGGCGCTGACCAACCTGATCGGCAACTGCGTCGCCACCGTGGCCATCGCTCGCTGGGAAAAGGACATCGATATTCAACGGGCAAACAAAGTGCTTTCCGGCCAAGTGGGTTATACCTTCCAGCCGAGAAAACCTGTCACCCCGGCCCATCAGCAGGAATTCTGAATAACCCCGTGCCTGCCCATGGGCAGGCACGGTCATCAATCGTTTTGGATGCTCGTGGAGCGAACAGTGATCACCTCGTCGACCGTTGTGAATTCAGTAGTAGAAAAACTTCGGGCCGCGCTGGCCCGTGGTCAGTGGCGCTCCGGCGAAATGTTGCCGGGGCAGCGTGAACTGGCCGAACAACTGGGCATCAGCCGCCCGAGCCTCCGAGAAGCGGTGATCGTGCTGGAAACCCTCGGGTTGGTGCGTTCCATGCCGGGTAAAGGCGTGGTCGTACTGGAGGCCAATCTCAGCGACAGCCAACACCACGACAGCGCGGTGGCCGGTGCGAGCCTGGAGGATGTGCTGCAACTGCGCTACACCCTCGAACCGTTCATTGTCGGCCTGGTAGCGCAGTCGATCAGCAGCAAGGAAGTCGGACAGTTGCGCCTGACCCTGATGGACATGCGCGAAGCCCTGGAGGCCAACGACAGCGAAGCCGGCGTCAACGCCTACATCGCGTTCCACGAAGAACTGTTCACGCTGACCTCGAACCCGATCTTCCAGAGCGTGGTGCAGCAGACAAGCAACGCCCTCAAGCAAAGTGCCGAGGTGTTGCGCAATTCCCCGGAGCATCTGGCGGAACGTCTCGAGGAAAACGAAGCCGTGGTACGAGCGATCCGCAGCAAGAACAGCGCCCAGGCCAGTGCCGAGATGCGTCGGCACATCCTCCGCGAAGGCCAGCGAATGGGCATCGAATTGAACATCCCGGACGACAACCTCGGCAGTTGAATCCGCTTCAAACTGGAGACAGGCCATGAACAGCTTCGCCTCACCACAGACTCTTGTTGCCCTGCCCTTTGCGCCGTCGGTGGATGATCTGTATGCACGAATCTTCGAGGCAATTCTCGAACAGCAAATCCATCCGGGAAGCCGCTTCACTGAAGAAAGCCTGGCGCAAATGTTCGGCGTTCGACGCAGCGATGTTCGCGAGGTGCTGATGCAACTGTCCCATCAGCAGATCATCATCCTTCGAGTCAACCATCGCCCCCGCGTAGCCGAAATTGATGCAGAACAGACCCGACAGACACTGCACGCGCGGCGACTGGCCGAAGTCATGCTGGTGCGATTGGCCTGTCAGCGACCTTGTCCGCAAGATCTGAAACGACTGCGTGCCTTGATCGAAAGAGAACACCTATGTGCAGAGCGTGGTCCGGCGATTCGGTTATCGGGTGAGTTTCATCTGCGGTTGGCGGAAATGGCTGGGAATGCCCCGTTAGCGCATTTTCTCGGGAGCCTTGTGCCGCTGACTTCGTTGACCCTGGCGCAGTTTGATGCGCAGGTGGACGGCTACTGCACGTGGCGGGCGCACGCGGGAATTATCGACGCAGTAGAACGAAGGGATGCTGCAATGGCAGTGACGTTGATGAACCGGCATCTGGATCATCTGGAAGAAATGTTGCTTAACCCCGTATCGATTCTTGGCAAAAATCGTGTGGCCGGTTAGATCGCCTTCGCGAGCAAGCCCTCTCCCACATTTGATCTTTGTCGGACACAAGAGAGTGGTCATACAGAGATTAATGTGGGAGCGGGCTTGCTCGCGAAAGCGGCCTCAGACACGCTGAAGAAGCCCGCCCCTACTCCGCCGCTACCCGCGCAAACCCCTCACGAATCTTCTCTTCCGGCAAATCATCGGCAATAAACACGATCACGCTTTCGCGGATTTCATCGTCGGCCCACTCGGTATCCCAGTCGAAACCGTAAAGCTTCAGCACCCCTTGAAATACCATGCGTCGCGGCTCGCCAGCGATGCTCAACACGCCTTTGTAGCGCAGCAATTGCTTGCCATGCTCTTCCAGCAGTTCGTTCATGAACTCGCTGAGCTTGTCGATATCCAGCGGTTTATCGGTGCGCAGGACCAGGCTGGAAATGCGATCGATGGAGGGTGTCTTGCTCACGGGGCGCAGGCTGATGCCGCCGCCGAGGTCGGCATTGAGGTTGAAGCCACGCACGTCGAGCAGTTCGGCCAGGTCGATCTTGCCGTGGTCGACCACGCGGATCGGTGCGCGACGGTTGATCCGGGTCAGGCGTTCGCTCAGCGCAGTGAAGGTCGGTTCGTCCACCAGGTCGCGTTTGCTCACCAGCAAACGGTCGGCGAAACCGATCTGTGCCTGGGCGATGGTCTGGGTCAGGTGAGTGTCAGCGTGGGCCGCATCCACCAGGGTGATGATGCCGTCGAGGATGTAGCGCTCGCGCAACTCTTCGTCGATGAAGAAGGTTTGTGCCACGGGCGCCGGATCGGCCAGGCCGGTGCATTCGATCACCAGACGGTCGAAGGCAATTTCGCCGCTGTCCAGGCGTTCGAGCAACAGGTACAAGGCCTTGGTCAGGTCGGTGTGGATGGTGCAGCAGACGCAGCCGTTGGACAGCGTCATCACTTGCACCGGCTCATCACCCAATAGTTGGGTATCGATGCCGGCGTCGCTGAATTCGTTTTCGATCACGGCGATTTTCAGGCCGTGCTCGGCTTTGAGCAGGTGGCGCAACAAGGTGGTCTTGCCAGCGCCAAGGAAGCCGCTGAGGATCGTGACCGGGATGGGAGAGGACAAACTGGATCTCCTGTCTCACAGAATTGAAGTATCAACACAAAATAAATGTGGGAGCTAGCCTGCTAGCGATGACGGACTATCAATCAACAGTGATGTTGAATGGTCAGCCGCCATCGCTAGCAGGCTAGCTCCCACAGGGATTGCTGTTAATCCGAAAACCGGATCAACAGCACTTCGGCCCACCCTTGCCACCGTAACGGGCTTCCTGACGTTCGCGGAAGAACATCTCGTAGCTCATCACCGGTTTGTCCGGGTGTTTGGTTTGCATGTGCTCGACGTAGTTGTCGTAGTCGGGCATGCCGACCATCAGGCGCGCGGCCTGACCGAGGTATTTACCGAGGCGACTCAGGTCATTGAACATGCTGCAATCCTCGATCAAGCATCCGGCAGGGCCTGGAATGGCGCTTCTTTATCGGTGCGTTCCTTGGTGCCCCAGGCGGAAATACCGACCTTGAGCGCATAGAACAGGATACTGAAGACCACGAACAGGAACAGCGCCGTCAGCGTTGCGTTGGTGTAGGCGTTGAAGATCACGTGCTGCATTTGAGTGATGTCCTTTGCCGGAGCGAGGATCTGGCCGTTGGCCAGGGCATCGCTGTATTTCTTGGCCAGCGACAGGAAGCCGATTGCCGGGTTGGCGTCGAACAGCTTGATGAAGCCTGCGGTGGTGGTGCAGATCAGCAGCCATACCGCGGGCAGCATGGTCACCCAGACGTAGCGTTGGCGTTTCATTTTGATCAGCACAACCGTGCCGAGCATCAGCGCGATACCGGCCAGCATCTGGTTGGAGATACCGAACAGCGGCCACAAGGTGTTGATGCCACCCAGCGGATCGATCACGCCCTGGTACAACAACCACCCCCACATCGCCACGCAACCGGCGGTCGCGATCAGGTTGGCGGTCCAGGATTCGGTGCGTTTCAGCGCCGGCACGAAGGAACCGAGCAAGTCCTGCAGCATGAAACGCCCGGCACGCGTCCCGGCATCGACAGCGGTGAGGATGAACAGCGCTTCGAACAGGATCGCGAAGTGGTACCAGAACGCCATGGTGTTTTCACCCGGCAGCACACTGTGCAGGATCTGTGCGATACCGACCGCCAGCGTTGGTGCGCCACCGGCACGGGCCAGGATGGTGGTTTCACCAATGTCCTTGGCCACCGCTTGCAGCGCTTCCGGAGTGATTGCAAAACCCCAGCTGCTGACGGTTTGCGCCACAGCCACCACATCACCGCCGACAACGGCGGCCGGGCTGTTCATGGCGAAGTACACGCCCGGTTCGATCACCGAGGCTGCCACCATCGCCATGATGGCGACGAAGGATTCCATCAGCATCGCGCCGTAACCGATGTAACGGGAGTTGACCTCGTTATCCAGCAGTTTTGGCGTGGTGCCAGAGGAGATCAGCGCGTGGAAACCGGAGACCGCGCCACAGGCAATGGTGATGAACAGGAACGGGAACAGACCGCCCTTCCACACCGGCCCGGTACCGTCGACAAACTGGGTCAGCGCCGGCATTTTCAGCTCAGGCATGGTGACCAGGATGCCGATCGCCAAGGCGACGATGGTACCGATTTTCAGGAAGGTCGACAGGTAGTCACGCGGCGCCAGAATCAGCCACACCGGTAACGAGGCGGCCACGAAACCGTAACCGACCAGCATCCAGGTAATCTGCACCCCGGTGAAGCTGAACGCCTTGGCCCACACCGGATCAGCGGCAATCTGCCCCCCCAGCCAGATCGAACCCAGCAGCAACAGCACGCCGACCACGGAGATTTCACCGATGCGGCCCGGGCGGATGTAGCGCATGTAAATGCCCATGAACATCGCGATCGGGATGGTCGCCATCACGGTGAAAATGCCCCACGGGCTTTCAGCCAGGGCCTTGACCACGATCAGCGCCAGCACCGCAAGGATGATGATCATGATCAGGAAGCAGCCAAACAGCGCGATGGTCCCGGGAATGCGGCCCATTTCTTCACGGACCATGTCGCCCAGGGAGCGGCCATTGCGGCGGGTGGACATGAACAGGACCATAAAGTCCTGAACCGCACCGGCCAGCACCACGCCGGCGATCAGCCACAGCGTGCCGGGCAGGTAACCCATCTGCGCGGCCAACACCGGACCGACCAACGGTCCCGCGCCAGCGATGGCGGCGAAATGGTGGCCGAAAAGAATGTGTTTGTTGGTAGGGACGTAGTCCAGACCGTCATTGTTGAGCACGGCGGGAGTGGCCCGTCGCGGGTCGAGTTGCATCACATTGTTCGCGATGAACAGACTGTAATAGCGGTACGCAACCAGATAGATGGCCACGGCAGCGACCACAATCCACAAGGCGTTGATCGCCTCGCCTCGGCGCAATGCCACTACACCAAGAGCGCACGCTCCTACGATTGCCAGCAGCAGCCAGGGTATGTGGCGTGCCAGGCTATTATTATTTTTCATTTTATGATTCCAGCCAGAGTGGACAAGAAAGACAGCCACCCCGAGTTTAGCGCTACTGGCAGCAAAGGCCATACCCAACATTGGTCTAGAGGTTTGTCTTGGCTGGCAGGCTTTGACAATGCGGGTCTATAGTCAGCGAACCTTATCGAGGATTGCGCCATGAGCGACCAGACTGTCGATCGCCGCCGCTTCAAACGTATTGCGTTCGATGCCCGAACGGAGCTGAGCCAGGGAGAACTCATCTGGCCGGTGAAGCTGATCGACTTGTCGCTCAAGGGCGTGCTGATCGAAAAGCCCGAGCCTTGGCTGGGTAATCCGGAGTGGCATTTCCTGGTCGATGTTCATCTCAACGAAGAGTTCAACATCAAGATGGATGTGCAGCTGACCCACGATGACCATGGCCAGCTTGGATTTGCGTGTAAACACATCAGCCTGGAGTCCATCGAACGCCTGCGGCGGTTGATCGAGCTTAATCTTGGTGATCAGCAGGAGCTTGAGCGGGAATTGGGTGCCCTGATCGAGGTTTGAAAGTCTAATCACCGACTAATGTAGGAGCGGGCTTGCTCGCGAAGAGGCCGTCACGTTCAACAGAGATGTTGACTGACAGTCCGCCTTCGCGAGCAAGCCCGCTCCCACAGGGTCCTTGCTTCACACAGGACTATTCGAACAGGGCGTCGAGGGCCTGTTCCAGGCGCGTTACCGCAATAATCTGCAACCCTGGCGGTGCCTCTTTCGGCGCATTGCCCTTAGGCACGATGGCGCGCTTGAAGCCGTGTTTGGCAGCTTCTTTCAAACGCTCCTGGCCGCTTGGCACCGGGCGCACTTCGCCGGACAAGCCCACTTCGCCGAACACCAGCAAATCATGGGACAATGGCCGGTTGCGCAGACTGGACATCACCGCCGCCATCAAGGCCAGGTCGGAAGCGGTTTCCAAGACTTTCACCCCGCCGACCACATTGAGGAACACATCCTGGTCGTGGGTCGGAATGCCGCCGTGACGGTGCAGAACCGCCAGCAACATCGCCAGTCGGTTCTGATCGAGCCCGAGGGTCACGCGGCGCGGATTGGCCAGGTGACTGTCATCCACCAGCGCCTGGACTTCCACCAGCATCGGTCGTGTGCCTTCCCACGTCGCCATGACCACGCTGCCCGGGACTTCTTCCTGCGCGCGCGTCAGAAAAATCGCCGATGGGTTGGAGACTTCTTTCAAGCCTTTGTCAGTCATGCCGAACACGCCCAGTTCGTTGACGGCACCAAAGCGGTTTTTCACCGCTCGCAGCAGACGCAAACGCCCATCGGACTCGCCTTCAAAATACAGCACGGTGTCAACCATGTGCTCCAGCACGCGCGGACCGGCCAATGCGCCTTCTTTGGTCACGTGGCCAACCAGGAAAATCGCCGTGCCGCTCTGTTTGGCGTAGCGCACCAGTAACGCTGCACTTTCCCGAACCTGAGACACGCCGCCCGGTGCCGATTGCAGTTGCTCGGTGAAGATCGTCTGAATCGAGTCGATCACCATGACCTTGGGCTTTTCCTGCCGGGCAGTCGCAATGATCGTTTCGATGCAGGTCTCGGTCATGACCCGCAGCTGATCCTGAGGCAACCCCAGGCGCCGGGCACGCATGGCTACTTGTTGCTGGGATTCTTCACCGGTGACATACAGCGCCGGCATGGTCTTGGCGAGGTTGCACAAGGTTTGCAACAGAATGGTCGACTTGCCGATGCCCGGATCACCGCCGATCAACACCACTGATCCGTCCACCAGACCGCCACCCAGCACCCGATCGAGTTCACTGGAGGCTGTGGAAAATCGCGGGATTTCTTCGACGCTGACTTCGGCCAGGGTCCTGATCTGGGCCTGCTGACCGGTCCACCCGGTGCGACCGCTCGGGGCGGCTGCCCCGCCGCTTTCCACCATGGTTTCAGTCAGGGTGTTCCAGGCCCCGCACTCACCGCACTGGCCGGCCCACTTGGGGAAGGTTGAGCCACACTCGGTGCAGCCGTACATGCGTTTGGCCTTGGCCATCTGAACTCCCGGCAAAAACCGCGATGATAGCTCAGCTGGAGCGGATCAGCGCGCGCTGTTGCCGGGCGGTGTTGACAGAATGTTTTTCGAATTCCTTGGAAACACCCACCGTATTACGATTCAGGGAAACTTGTACAACTTTGCGCTCTGGCACACAGAGCGCGCCCCGTTAAATAGAAGTAAAACCTGTACAACTGTTAAGCAAGTAAGGCATGGGCGTACAACCCCCACTTCAATTAGTTAGTCTTTCTAATAAAAAACACCTCCAGCAATCTTCCACTGAGCGCTTTATCTTCGAACATCAACCGCTTCCTTTGAGTCGAATTTTATATCCTGCACACTTTCGAACTAAAACTTCGACCTAGGTTTTATCAACCGTCCCACCTTCCCCTTCGCAAGTACCTTTACCCCGCTCTTTCAGAAATGATGGCGTTTTGAAAACTTTTCTCCGACCTTCAGGTCGATAGCAGGCAAGCCCCCTAAAGCGGGTGTTTCAAGCAAGATGTGTTTTGCTGATTTACACTGCGTTCACCAACCTCATCTGTAATAAGGAATCAACCTATGGGCGTGATAAGTGAGTTCAAGGCCTTCGCGGTCAAAGGCAACGTGGTCGACATGGCCGTGGGTATCATCATCGGCGCCGCCTTCGGCAAGATCGTTTCGTCGTTTGTCGGCGACGTGGTCATGCCGCCCATTGGCCTGCTGATCGGTGGGGTGGACTTCAGCGACCTGGCCATTACGCTCAAGGCGGCTGATGGCAACGCCCCGGCGGTGGTGCTGGCGTACGGCAAATTCATCCAGAGCATGATCGATTTCATCATTGTCGCCTTCGCGATCTTCATGGGCGTCAAAGCCATCAACCGCCTGAAGCGCGAAGAAGCCGTTGCGCCCACCCTGCCGCCGGTTCCGACCAAGGAAGAAGAGCTGCTGGGTGAGATCCGCGACCTGCTCAAGGCCCAGAACAACCGGCCTGAGTGACGTGTTGCTTTCAAAAACGGCGTCTTCAGGCAGTTAAGGCAATGTGTAGGAGCGAGCTTGATCGTGATGGACCTGAGGGCGACGCGTTTGGTCAGCAAACACGCGTTATCGTTAACGTCCATCGCGAGCGAGCTCGCTCCTACAAGGGCGGGCTCCGTTTTTTACCAGTAGTTTTCCACCGCCACTTGCCCGGGCCGTCGAGTGAGGCTCAAGTGCATATCCCGCTGCTTGAGTAACTTGCGCGTGTCATCGATCATTTGTGGATTGCCGCACAGCATGACCCGCGAGTGCTCGGCGGTGAGCGCCACGCCGGCGGCCCGTTCCAGCTCGCCACTTTCTATCAGCGCGGTAATCCGGCCATTCAGGGTTCCAGGATGCTGTTCACGCGTGACGGTAGCGATGAACTGCAGCTTGTGGGCGTACTCTTCCAGGTAATCGCGCTGCGCCAGCCCTGCAATCAAGTCCCGATAGGCCAGCTCCCGCGCTTCGCGCACGCTGTACACCAGAATGATTCGCTCGAATTTTTCCCAGACCTCGAAGTCCTGCAGAATCGACAGAAACGGCGCCACGCCGGTGCCTGTGGACAACAGCCAGAGGTCACGCCCGTCGATGAAGCGATCAAGGGTCAGGTAACCAACGGCCTGACGCTCGACCAGCAGCGTGTCGCCGACTTCCAGCCGGCTCAGCTCGCTGGTGAACTCGCCCCCCGGCACCACAATTGAGAAGAACTCAAGGAATTCGTCGTAGGGCGACGACACCATTGAATAAGCCCGCCAGACCGTGCTGCCGTCAGCCTTGGTCACGCCCAACCGGGCGAATTGCCCTGCGCGAAATCGAAAACCTGGATCCCGGGTGGTACGTAGGGTGAACAGGCTCGGGGTCAACGGCTGGACGTCAAGCAGGGTCTGACGAGTGAATTTTTCTGCACTGGCGGTCATGGGTCGCTCCCTTCAACAGATAGCCACAGTGTCCCGCAAAGCAGGTGGCGTAAACACCGGTGATTTGTAGTGGCTTTAGTGTGCGTTGATAAAGCCCACCCCGTATTCGAACCATTCCCACTTACAACTCAGCAATTAACCAACTTGTACAACTACCTTCATTACATGTCACTTGCTATCTCAATACGTTACATCGCTAAGAACTGGATATGCACTTCGACACATTGGCAAGAGCAAAAAAGTCACAGCACAAAAGTAGGAATTATCCTACACTCGGTGCGTGCCGGGTCTTGGATCCAAAAAAGCACCCTGAGGCAAAATTGGAGAAACGCGATGGAGATGTGGAAGGAATCTCAACTAAAACAATTAGCCCACGCAAAGGAAATCGACACTGCCTATAAAATCGCACTCAACTTTGTTAAGAATCTTGGTTACAAATTTTGTGCCTTTTCAACAAGTTCACGTACAAGTGATACCCGCTGTAGCAGCGTTAACCTGAACAATTTCCCCCTTGACTGGAATACGCAATATGAAAAAAACAACGCTACCGCGCTAGACCCAATAGTGGCGCACTGCAATCATTCCATGTTGCCCATACTTTGGAGCGAAGCGCTGTTTTCCAAGACGCCCTGGCTTTGGAAATCGCTGCAACAACACGGATTGCAGCATGGCTGGTCGCAATCGATCCATGATGAGCACAGCGGTTTGAGCAGCATCTTGAGCCTGGCCAGAAGTCATTGCCCGATCACGGCCTATGAGCTGTATGAAAACCTCGGCTTCACGGTTTTTATCAGCCACCACCTGCACGCTCTGGTGACGCAAGCTCAACCGCAAAGACCGCCTCGTCCCCAGGCACCGCATTTATCACCACGGGAAATCGAGGTCTTAAAACTGTCGGCCGATGGCAAGACAGCGTACGAGGTCGCCAGAATCCTGTGCCTGAGCGAACGCACCGTACACTTCCATGTACACAGTGCAATCGAGAAATTCGGCGTCAACAACAAGATGGCGGCGGTGATCGCTGCGGCGAGGTTCCATTTCCTCTGAATGCGCTCGGTTTCAACAGGAAAACCTGCGGGTAATCCAATCGAAAAAAACGTACCATTTGCGATCCTTCCTGAGTGATGACGTGTGAGACACCACGACGCAGTCCACTCGGACGGTCCCGCCCGCTACAACGCCCCCGGGCCGCGGGACACCCGTTTATTATCCAGAGCCCCCGCCCCATGCCCCTGCTCGAAACGCCTTTTGCCCAACTCGATCTGATCCGCCAACCCGACCAGCCGAACGAACCGCTGCAAGCCTTCGATGCGGCGGACGAATACCTGCTCAGTCACCTGGCCGCACAGCAGCCGGCGGCGGACACCCGAGTGTTGGTGCTCAATGACAGTTTTGGTGCGTTGGCGGCGAGTTTGGCAGGCAAGGTCCGGGTGATCAGCAGCGGCGACTCGTTCCTGGCCCTTCAAGGACTGGAAAAGAACCTTATCCGCAACGGCCTCGCGTTTGATGCCGTGCCGAACGTACCCGCCAGCGAAGCGTTGGTCGGGCCATTCGATCGTGTGTTGATCCGGGTGCCGAAAACCCTGGCGCTGCTGGAAGAACAACTGATCCGCCTGCAAGGCCAATTGGCGCCGGGTGCCCAGGTGATTGCCGCCGCGATGGTCAAGCATCTGCCGCGCGCAGCCGGGGATTTGCTGGAGCGCTACATCGGTCCGGTGCAGGCTTCATTGGCGGTAAAGAAGGCTCGGCTGCTGATCGCCACGCCAGAAGCCAAAGCACCCGCCACGTCACCCTATCCAACCCGCTATCGTCTCGACGAGCCAGCAATCGAACTGCTCAACCACGCCAATGTGTTCTGCCGCGAAGGCCTGGATATCGGTACGCGGGCGTTTCTCCCGCACTTGCCGAAAAACCTTGGCGCAGCGCGGGTTGCCGACCTCGGTTGCGGCAACGGTGTATTGGCCATCGCCAGTGCCCTGCAAAACCCTGAGGCGCACTACACGCTGGTGGACGAGTCGTTCATGGCCGTGCAATCGGCGGCCGAAAACTGGCGCGCAGCGCTGGGTGAGCGGGATGTCATCGTGCGTGCCGGCGATGGCCTGGCGGGTCAGGAGCCTGAGTCTCTGGACGTGGTGCTGTGCAACCCACCCTTTCACCAGCAACAGGTGGTGGGCGACTTCCTGGCCTGGCGCATGTTCCAGCAAGCCCGGGAAGCGCTGGTGGTGGGCGGCGCGTTGTACATCGTTGGCAACCGTCATCTGGGTTATCACAGCAAGCTTGCACGGTTGTTCCGCGGCGTCGAACAAGTGGCGGCCACACCCAAGTTCGTCATCCTTAAAGCACGCAAATAATCCCGGGCAAAAAAAACCCTCCAGCGCAGGAGGGTTGTAAATCCGTGCCCAAAGGCATCGGGATGGGATCAGTGGGTCGTCAGGCCCGCGGCGTTCATGAACATGCGCATCAGGCTCGCGACGATAAACAGCGCCACGACGCTGCCGGTCCAGATCATTGCCAGCCAGCCGAGCCGCTGCCAGAGCGGCTTTTTTTCGGCTTCTTCAATGTCGTGCAAGGTGTGTTTGTTGGTCATAGCTTTCTACCCTCTCGTCAGGATTGATGGCGTCTGTGAAGACGCCTTCGCGAGCAAGCTCGGCTCCTACAGGTTCGGTGTAACGGCCTAGTGGTAACCATCTTCGTGGGTGACCTTGCCGCGGAACACGTAGTAGCTCCAGAAGGTGTAGCCCAGGATGAACGGGATGATGAACAGCGTGCCCACCAGCATGAAGCCCTGGCTCTGCGGTGGCGCGGCGGCGTCCCAGATCGAGATCGACGGCGGCACGATGTTCGGCCACAGGCTGATGCCCAGGCCGCTGTAGCCGAGGAAGATCAGCACCAGCGTCAACAGGAACGGCGTGTAGTGCGCGTTGCGCGCCACGGCGCGGATCAGTCCGTACATGGTGACCAACACCAGAATCGGCACCGGCAGGAACCAGAACAGGTTGGGCAAAGTGAACCAGCGCGCCGCGATCTCGGCGTGGGCCAGCGGGGTCCAGATGCTGACGATGCCGATCACCGCCAACACCACGAATGCCAACGGCCGCGCCAGGTCATGCATCTGCTCCTGCAACTTGCCCTCGGTTTTCATGATCAGCCAGGTGCAACCGAGCAGCGCATACGCCACCACCAGCGCGACGCCGCAGAACAGCGTGAAGGGTGTCAGCCAGTCCAGTGATCCACCGGCAAACTGGCGATTGACCACCGGCAGCCCATCAATAAACGCACCCAGCGCCACGCCCTGGAAGAACGTTGCTGCCACCGAGCCGCCGATGAAGGCCTTGTCCCACAGGTGACGCTTGTCGTCCTTGGCCTTGAAGCGGAACTCGAACGCCACGCCGCGAAAGATCAGCCCGATCAGCATAAAGATCAGCGGCAGGTACAACGCCGACAGCACCACCGAATAGGCCAACGGGAAGGCGCCAAACAACGCGGCACCGCCGAGGACCAGCCAGGTTTCGTTACCGTCCCAGACCGGGGCGACGGTGTTCATCATCACGTCGCGGTCGCTTTTGCCCGGTATGAACGGGAAGAGAATCCCGATGCCGAGGTCAAAGCCGTCCATGACCACGTACATCATGATGCCGAAGATGATGATCACGGCCCAGATCAGCGGAAGATCAATACCCATGATTCAAATCTCCTTGGTCACGGTGTGGTCGGCATCGGCGTGATCGTCGTCGGCAGCGGACAACGGACGGGCCGGCGTACGCTTCTGCCCGGGACCACCCTCGTTGGTTTCCTTGCCTTCGTCGATCTTCGGCCCTTTGCGCACCAGGCGCATCATGTAGCCAAGACCGGTGCCAAACAGCGCGAAATACACCACGACGAACAGGACCAACGTGATGCTCATCTGCATGAAGCTGTGATTGGAAGACGCATCCGCCGTGCGCATCAAACCGTAAACCACCCACGGCTGACGGCCGATTTCAGTGGTAAACCAACCGGCGAGGATCGCGATCAGGCCGGACGGCCCCATCCACAACGCCAGGTACAGGAACGGACGCGAGGTGTAGAGCTTGTCGCGCTTGCGCAGCCACAGGCTCCACAGACCGGTGAAGATCATCAGCATGCCCAGCCCCACCATGATCCGGAACGACCAGAACACGATGGTTGAATTCGGCCGGTCTTCCGGCGGGAACTCCTTAAGCGCTGGCACCTGTTTGTCCAGGGAGTGCGTCAGGATCAGGCTGCCCAGGTACGGAATCTCGACGGCGAATTTGGTCCGTTCTTCTTTCATGTCCGGCCAGCCGAACAGGATCAGCGGAGTCGCCTCATCCCCTTTGTTTTCCCAGTGACCTTCGATCGCGGCGATTTTCGCCGGCTGATGCTCAAGCGTATTGAGGCCGTGGAAGTCGCCGATGACGGCCTGGATCGGCGCGACGATCAAGGCCATCCACATCGCCATCGAGAGCATGGTGCGGATCGCCGGGTTGTCCTTGCCGCGCAGCAAATGCCAGGCCGCCGAGGAACCGACGAAGAAGGCCGTGGCCACGAACGCAGCGGTTGCCATGTGCATCAAGCGGTACGGGAACGACGGGTTGAAGATGACGGCCAGCCAGTCCACCGGAATGACCTGGCCGTTGACGATTTCGTAGCCCTGCGGAGTTTGCATCCAGCTGTTGGAGGCGAGAATCCAGAAGGTCGAGATCAGCGTGCCGATGGCGACCATGACCGTAGCGAAGAAGTGCAGATTGCGCCCGACCTTGTTCCAGCCGAACAGCATGACGCCAAGGAAACCGGCTTCGAGGAAGAACGCGGTGAGTACTTCGTAGGTCAGCAACGGCCCGGTGACGGAACCGGCGAAGTCCGAAAAGCGGCTCCAGTTGGTGCCGAACTGATAGGCCATGACCAGCCCGGAAACCACGCCCATACCGAAGTTGACGGCAAAGATCTTCGACCAGAAATGGTACAGATCGCGGTAAGTGTCGTTATGGGTTTTCAGCCACAAGCCTTCGAGTACCGCCAGGTAACTCGCCAGGCCGATGGTGATCGCCGGGAACAGGATGTGAAACGAGATGGTGAACGCGAACTGAATTCGGGCGAGATCGAGCGCCTCCAAACCGAACATAAGTCTTCCTCTGTCAGGTAATACCGGCTGGAGGGCTTGTGGCCCTACACCCACGGCCCCCACGGATATGGAGTGCGGCGAATTTGAATTCGTTCTTTTTCTACAATCATCACAACGTAGGGAATCTGGCCATCTGGCCGCCGGATCAAATGCGCCAAGCGTCTTGATCTGGATCAAGCAACGCTAAAAGAGTAGTCGCATTTCAGGCGATGGACGGTGTGGTCTTTTGCCGCGTGACAGGTTGCCTCATAGCGCTGCTCATGCGCTGAAACACATTCCCTGTGGGAGCGGGCTTTGCTCGCGAAGGCGGTGGGTCAGTCGAAATCAATTTACCTGACCCGTCGCCTTCGCGAGCAAGCCCGCTCCCACAGGGGACTCCCGTGTTTATTCAGATCGATGTCTTGCTAACTAAATTTTCCTTCACCGTAACTTCTGGTTACAGCTTGGTGATAACCTCGACCTTCCCCTCGCTCAAGACCTGCTTCCAGATGCCCAGCCAAGCGCCCTTGCTGTTACGTCATCACCGTCCTTTCATCGCGTTCTGGCTGGCTCGGGTGTTTACCGCCAGCGGCTTTCAGATGCTCACCGTGGCCATCGGCTGGAACCTCTATCAGCTGACCGGCAACGTGCTGGATCTGGGCCTGGTCGGTCTGGTCGAGTTCGCTCCGCGCGTGCTGTTCATGCTGCACACCGGGCATGTCGCGGACCGTTATGACCGGCGCAAAGTCGCGGCCATCTGCCAGTCCCTGCAAGCGTTGATCGCCCTGGCGCTGGCCATTGGCAGCGCCACCGACCATGTCACCCGCGAAATGATCTTCATCCTCGCGTTCCTGCTCGGTGCCGCCCGCTCCTTCGAAATGCCGACCACCCAGGCGTTGCTGCCGAGCATCGTGCCCAGCGCGCTGTTTCCCCGCGCTGTCGCCGCCGCACAATCGGCTCAGCAATCGGCGACGATTGTCGCGCCGGCGCTCGGCGGTTTGCTCTATGCGTTCGGCAGCGTCTGGGTCTATGGCCCGACGGTGATCCTGTACGTCATCGCCTGTTCCCTGATGCTCAACCTCCCCGCCCGGCAAACGCCGCTGAACAAGGGCAAGGCGACCCTGGATTCATTGCTGGCGGGCATCCGTTTCATTCGCAGTCGTCCGGACATTCTCGGGGCAATCTCCCTGGATCTGTTTGCCGTATTGCTCGGTGGCGCCACGGCGTTGCTGCCCGTGTTCGCCAAGGACATTTTGCTGACCGGCCCCTGGGGATTGGGCCTGCTGCGTTCGGCACCGGCGGTCGGCGCGCTCCTGATGTCGCTGTACCTTGCGCGGTTTGCCGTGGAGCGCAACGTGGGACGGGTGATGTTCACCGCCGTGGGCATCTTCGGTGTCGCGACCATCGCCTTCGGCCTGTCGACCTCGTTCTGGTTTTCCCTCGCGGTGCTGGTGGTACTGGGCGCGGCGGACATGATCAGCATGGTGATCCGCGCGTCCTTCGTGCAACTGGAAACCCCGGACGAAATGCGCGGCCGGGTCAGCGCTGTGAACGGGTTGTTCATCGGCGCTTCGAACCAGCTGGGCGAGTTCGAATCCGGCCTGACCGCCCACTGGTTCAGCACCGTGCCGGCGGTGGTCATGGGTGGCATCGGCACGCTGGTGGTAACCGGGGCGTGGATCAAACTGTTCCCGACCCTGGCCAGCCGCGACCGCATGCATGTGCCGGTGGAGGAAGTGAAGGTCTGAAGCTGCGACCAAACACAAATTTGCCGACCAGGTGCAATACATAGATAGTGCATCGAGTGTAATGTATCGCCTTACACTCAGCCCATGATCAAATCCTTTCAGCACAAAGGCCTTCGTGGCTTCTATGAAACAGGTTCGACTCGTGGGATCCGCGCAGATCGTGCGAAACGTCTGGCTCGCCTGCTGCAGTTCATGGACCGCGCAGTAGTTCCCGGCGACCTCGACCTTCCAGGATGGCGGTTACACCCGCTCAAGGGTGAATTGACCGAATATTGGTCACTGAGTGTTTCGGGGAATTGGCGAGTCATTTTTCGCTTTATGGGTTCGGACATTGAACTGATCGACTATCTGGACTACCACTGACAGGAGGCAGGACATGCCCATGCACAACCCGCCACACCCTGGTGAGACACTCTTGATGGATGTTTTGCCCGAGCTGGGCATAAGCGTCACAGAATTGGCCCGCCACCTTGGGTTTGCCCGCCCGCATCTATCGAGAGTGCTGCACGGCCACGCGCCGATTAGTCCGGACCTGGCAGTACGTCTGGAACGTGCTGGAATTGGCAAGGCCCGGACGTGGTTAGGCGTTCAGACCGACTACGACCTCTGGCAAGCGGAGCACCGTGAGCAACCGCTCATCGAACCTATCGCCGCCCACGCCTGACGCTTTCTAAACCATTAACTCCCCCGCCACCGCCGTTCGCGTGGCTTTGCCGCAAAGGTGCTCCACCAGCGCCAGCGCAAATGGCAGCGCCGCCCCCGAGCCTTGGGCGGTGATGCAGTTGCCGTCGACCACCACCGGTTGGTCGACGAAGTTGCAGCCCAACAGTTGATGACTGGCCGATGGCAGGCAGGTCATGCGTCGCTGTCGCAGTACGCCAAAGGCTTGCAGCGCCAGCGCCGGGGCTTCGGCGATGCCGGCGAACATGCGCCCGGCCGCCGCCTGATCCTTGGTCAATTGTTGCAAGGGTTGATGGGCGGCCAGGTGTTGTGCGCCGACGGCACCACCCGGCAGGACGATCAGGTCAAACGGCTGCGCCAGCAAATCCACCAGCATCGCATCGGCCGTCAGCCGGGTGCCGCGAGCACAAGTGATCATGCGCCGCCCCTCGATGCTGGCCGCTACCACTTCAACCTTGGCGCGGCGCAGCACATCGATCAGGGTCGCGGCTTGCAAGTCATCGATGCCCTCGGCAAGGGTAATCAGGGCTCTAAAAGTCATGGGCTCAGTCCACAGAATGATCTTTAAAGCGTAGTCAGCTTTCCTGCCCCTTGTTCGAGCCTGCCGTTACTTGATGTAAAGCTGCGTCGACAGCGTATTGCCGGGCGCGTTGATCGAGGTATTGCTGAAGGTGAAGGTGCCTTCCTGCTTGCCCGCCAGATTGAAGATGTACAGATAGCCGACGACTTTCGTCCGTTCCGAGCAGTCAGTCAGGTTGCCATTAGCGAAAGCGCAGACCTTAGTCCGGGTGCCGTCCACTTCAAAACCATCCAGCGCGACCTGCGGCTGGCGTCCGTAGCCAACCTCCAGCACGTAGACCTTTATGTTCGGGCCGCTGTGATTGCAGCGCGTCTGCGCCTGCCCCTCGGCAATATCTTCAAAACCGCAGCCCGGTGATTCGACCTTGAGCACTTTGACCTGAGTCAACGGTGGCGCCGAGGCCGCCGAGACAGTTTGCGCCCCCACGAACAAGGCCATCGCCATTGCGAACACACCCGCCAGACGCTTTTTGATGCAATGCATACGTACCCCCAAAACCAGCGCGCAGTATGGCTCACTTGGCTTTAGCGCAAAACATCGACGACGATCGCAGCCATAAGCAGCCACAGCCCCATGCTGCTGGTATGATGCGCGGCTTTTTCCGACCCACAGAAAATTACCAGGCGCCTGCAGTGGTCTGTGCTTTGCTGTTGAGGTCGATACATTCACGGCGCCGGGCGCGCCACGGGGAGCAGACATGCTGGAAAGGCTGTTTCAACTCAAGGCACATAACACCAACGTGCGGACCGAGATTCTGGCGGGCATCACGACCTTTTTGGCCATGGCCTACATTCTGTTCGTCAACCCGAGCATCCTCGGCGAGACCGGCATGGACAAGGGAGCGGTGTTCGTCGCGACCTGTCTGGCCGCGGCCATCGGCTCCACGGTGATGGGCCTGATCGCCAACTACCCGATCGCCCTCGCGCCGGGCATGGGCTTGAACGCCTTCTTCACTTACACCGTTGTCCTGCACATGGGCCACACGTGGCAAGTGGCGCTGGGCGCGGTGTTCATCTCGGCGGTGCTGTTCTTCCTGCTGTCGATCTTCCGCATCCGTGAATGGATCATCAACAGCATCCCGCTGCCACTGCGGTCGGCGATTGCCGCCGGTATCGGCCTGTTCCTGGCACTGATCGCCCTGCACAACGCCGGCATCGTGGTCAGCAACCCGGCGACCATGGTCGGCCTCGGTGACCTGAAACAACCGGCACCGATCCTCGCCACCCTCGGTTTTGCCCTGATCGTCGCCCTCGAAGCCCTCGCCGTGCGCGGTGCGGTGCTGATCGGCATCCTGGCGGTGACCATCGTTTCGATCCTGATGGGCTTCACCCCGTTCGGCGGTGTGATGTCGATGCCGCCTTCGCTGGCGCCAACCTTCCTGCAACTGGACATCAAGGGCGCACTGGACATCGGTCTGGTCAGCGTGATTTTCGCCTTCCTGTTCGTCGACCTGTTCGACAACTCCGGCACCTTGATCGGCGTCGCCAAGCGCGCCGGCCTCATGGGCAAGGACGGCCACATGCCGAAAATGGGGCGTGCCCTGATCGCCGACAGTACCGCGGCCATGGCCGGTTCGCTGCTGGGCACCTCGACCACCACCAGCTACATCGAATCCGCAGCCGGCGTCAGTGCCGGTGGCCGCACCGGCCTGACCGCCATCGTCGTGGCGATTCTGTTCCTGCTCGCACTGTTCTTCTCGCCGCTGGCTGCCAGCATTCCGGCATTCGCCACCGCACCTGCACTGCTGTTCGTCGCGGTATTGATGACATCCGGGCTGGCCGAAATAGACTGGGACGACATCACCGTTGCCGCACCGGTCGTGGTCACTGCGCTGGCCATGCCATTCACGTATTCCATCGCCAACGGCATCGCCTTCGGTTTCATCTCCTGGACCGCGATCAAGCTGCTCTCCGGTCGCGGCCGTGAGCTGAACCCGGCGCTGGTGATTCTGTCGATTCTGTTCGTGATCAAGTTGGGTTGGTTCAACGCATGACTTTTGATTCCCAGGCTTACGCCGTTCAGCTTGAAGAAAAGGTCACGCGCCTGCGTGATCTGCTGGCCCCGTTCGATGCACCTGAGCCGGCCGTATTCGACTCGCCGCTGCAGAACTTCCGCCTGCGCGCCGAATTCCGCCTGTGGCGCGAAGCCGGCGAGCGCCACTACGCGATGTTTTCCCAGGACGACAAACGCACGCCGATCCTGATTGAAGAGTTTCCAATCGCCAGCACGCGCATCAACGAGTTGATGCCGCAGCTGAAAGCGGCGTGGCAAGCGAGCGCGGCCCTGAGCCACAAACTGTTTCAGGTGGAGTTCCTGACCACCCTGGCCGGCGATGCGATGATCACCCTGTGCTATCACCGTCCACTGGACGAGCACTGGCACGCGGCGGCGTCGACACTGGCCGCCGACCTGAACGTCAGCATCATCGGTCGCTCCAAGGGCAAGCGCGAAGTCATCGGCCAGGATTACGTGGTCGAGCGGATGGATGTCGGCGGTCGCACGTTCAGTTACCGCCAACCAGAAGGCGCGTTCACCCAGCCGAACGGCACCGTGAACCAGAAGATGCTCAACTGGGCTTACGACTCACTGGGTGATCGCTCCGACGATTTGCTGGAACTGTATTGCGGCAACGGTAACTTCACGCTGCCGCTCGCAACCCGCGTGCGCAAGGCACTGGCCACCGAAATCAGCAAGGCGTCGGTCAACGCGGCGCTGAGCAACCTCAGCGAAAATGCTGTGGATAACGTCACCTTGGTGCGCCTGTCCGCCGAGGAGCTGACCGAAGCCCTGAATGAAGTGCGCCCGTTCCGTCGCCTGCACGGCATCGACCTCAAGAGCTACGAGTTCGGGAGCGTCTTCGTCGATCCGCCGCGTGCCGGCATGGACCCGGACACCTGCGAGCTGACCCGACGTTTCGACAACATCCTGTACATTTCCTGCAACCCCGAAACCCTGGCGGCCAACATCGCCCAACTGCACGACACCCATCGCATAACTCAATGCGCGATGTTCGACCAGTTCCCGTGGACGCATCACATGGAATCCGGCGTGTTGTTGACCCGTCGTTGATTGCAGCGGTCCGCTACAAAACAGCCGTCAGTACGACGGCTTTTTTGTGCGCGCTCAATCGGTGACATCTGCCTTGCGTGGACGCCCGCCCTTGCGGCCATTTGCTCGCGCCGCCTCGGCTTTGGCGGCGCTGCTTTGGCGACCATTACGCGAGGCGATGACCGAGGCGGCCATGTCCATCAGCGGCTTGCTGGCCGAAATCATCCCGGCGATGGAAACGTGCAGATCCTTACCCTCGTGGCAAAGGGCTGTCCCGGAAAAACCGACTTTCAGGTCTGCGAAATCCTCGACGTCGAACTCATCGAATTCCGGATAGTGCTGCACGGGCAGCAGCACGCCACTGCCATCAACGAAACCGACCGCCAGGCACGGATCCACAAAGGTCACCGAAGTCGCCTGCAAACCGCCTTTGTGGCGCACTTGCCCACGCTGGATGGCTTCATCCAGCACCGCTTCGGTGACGGGCCGATCCGTCAACATTTTTGCTGTTATCGTTTTCACAGTTCGATCTCCACGCCCTCTGGAACGCCGATCAGCGCCAGCAGGGTCTTGTTCGTCTCGGGCTCATAGCAAGCCGAGCCAATCATCCAGGTCGTACTCGCAATCCTTTTTACCACCACGACTTCGCTGGCTTGCCAGTCCCATATCTGATGATCGAGGCAGACCGTGTGCAGCTTGTCCCACCAGATACCCCGGGCACGGCGCAAGTGCGCGGGTCGTCCAAGCGCGTGGCGTAACCCTTCCAGCACCGCCACAGGAGGCCTGCGTGAATGAGGAACCACGTCCCACAGTTCGACACTGTTGTGCCAGAAGCTGAACTTGAAGCGCGCACTCCATGTTCCGGCATCCACATGGGCATGCGGCGGGCAGTGTTCATCGCGCAACATGATCACCATTGAAAAGCCTTTGTAACTGAACAATCTCATGCTAACCCATCCGTTAGGTTAATGAATCCGAAGACTCGACATTCCCTGGAAAATCCGATCACCGGTGCAGCACTGAATCCTTACTACGCCTCTGAGCCTAGTGCCAAGCCTCGCCTCAAGTCGGTGGATAACACCGAAAATTGGTAAGCAATCCTTTCTCGCGCCCACAAAAAAGCCGTCCCGAGGACGGCTGTCTTGGCTTTCAGGAAATCAACCTGGCTGGTTTTTTCGATACTCGGTTGTGGTGATGCCCGCGTACCCCCAGTTATCCGTATCGACTTCCTCAATCACGATGTGGGTCAACTCCGGCGGCTTGCCGAGGACGCGCTTCAAGGTGTCGGTGATTTCGGCAATGACCTGAGCCTTCTGCTCCCGGGTCACGCCGTCACGGGTAATGCGTACGCTAACGAAAGGCATGGTGTTGCTCCTGCTGGCTGGTTAAGAAAGGCTTCGCTTTTCACTGCTCAACGCGAACTCACTGTATCTGTGTGCGGGCATCTGATAAATACTGATCCGCACACTTTATTTGATCCCCGGTGTAATTAATCATGCAGCGACAATTCGACGATCTTCAGTTGGGCAGCATCGAGCTTTTTTGTCTCGCCGCCGAGGCTGGCAGTTTTACCGCTGCCGCACTGGGGGCTGGCGTGACACCGGCAGCGGTGAGCCGGTCGGTGTCGCGCATGGAAGAACGCCTGGGTGTGCGGCTATTCGCGCGCACCACTCGCAGCGTGAAGCTGACCGACAGTGGGCGTCGGTATTACGAGGAATGTCGTCAGGCGCTGGCGCAACTGGTCGAGGCCCAACGTGAAGTCATGGGCCAGCAACAACAACCTTCCGGCACCTTGCGCATCAGCATTCCCACGACGTACGCACACCACCGGATCCTGCCGTTGCTGCCTGAATTTCGGGCGCGCTTTCCGTCGGTGAAGGTTGAGTCGCACATCAGTAATCGCAATATCGATTTCGTTGGCGAAGGCTATGACATGGCCATTCGCGTGCGGGCGATTCCGGATTCCGGCCTGATCGCCCGACACCTTGAAGACGCCGCGCTGGTGATGATTGCCAGTCCCGACTACCTGAAACACGCGGGCGTTCCGCAAACGCTGGACGATCTCAAACAGCACGAATGCATCCAGTATGAACTGCCCAGCAGCGGTCGGCGGATTGCCTGGCTCTTCAACGACAATGGCGTTGAACGGGAGATTCTGGCCGAGGGCAATCTCAGTTGTTCCGATGACGTACTGGGCGGCGTGACCCTGGCCAAGCACGGAGCGGGTTTGTTTCAGACCTACCGATTCATCGTCGAAAAAGAATTGGCCAATGGTTCGCTGGTAGAAGTGCTCAAGCCCTATGGCGGACGCTCGCGGCCGTTCACCCTGCTCTATCCGCAGAGTCGCCATATGCCTTTGCGGGTGAGGGCATTTGTCGATTTTCTGGTGGAGCATTTGCCGCGCTGACATCGAAATCGTCCGATCACCGCACACAAAAACCGAAGACGTCGCCTCTTCAATTGACCAAATTAACCAGCTAGTACAATTTATCTCCACAGGCTGAAACCCTCAGCCAATGCCAAAAATAATAAGTGGAGAGACTCCGATGTCCCCAATCGTTCTGGTGCTCAACGGCCCGAATCTGAACCTGCTGGGCACCCGTGAACCGGCGACTTACGGTCACGAAACCCTGGCAGATATCTCAGCCTTGTGCGGACGTGCCGCCGAAGAGTTCGGCCTGGCGGTGGAGTTTCGCCAGACCAACCATGAAGGCGAACTGCTCGACTGGATTCACGCCGCCCGTGGCCGCTGTGCCGGTATCGTCATCAACCCGGCCGCCTGGACCCACACCTCGGTGGCAATACGCGATGCCCTGGTCGCCAGCGAACTGCCGGTGATTGAAGTCCATTTGTCCAACGTCCACGCCCGCGAGCCCTTCCGTCATCACTCCTTCGTCTCGGCCATCGCTACTGCGGTGATGGCCGGGTTCGGCAGCCATGGCTACCGCCTGGCGCTGGAGCATTTCAGCTTGCGCTTGAAGGGGTGAACGCCGTGACTCAGAACAACGCAGTACTGGCCGGACTGATCGGCGCCGGCATCCAGGCGTCCCGCACCCCGGCGTTGCACGAGCACGAAGGCGATGCCCAGGGCTTGCGTTACCTTTATCGCTTGATCGATCTCGACCCGTTGCAACTCGACAGCAGCGCCCTGCCCGACCTGCTGACAGCCGCCGAACGCATGAACTTCACCGGTCTGAACATCACCTTTCCGTGCAAGCAGGCGATCATCCCGCTGCTCGACGAGTTATCGCCGGAAGCCCGCGGAATCGGCGCGGTGAACACGGTGGTGTTGAAGGACGGTAAACGCATCGGCCACAACACCGATTGCCTGGGGTTTGCCGAGGGTTTTCGGCGCGGCTTGAAGGGCGTTGCCCTGCAGCGCGTCGTCCAAATGGGCGCCGGTGGCGCCGGTGCGGCGGTGGCCCACGCGCTTTTGAGCGAAGGCGTACAGCTGCTGTGCATTTTCGACGTGGATGACGGCCGCGCTCAATCGCTGGCAAATAACCTGAATCAGCATTTTGGCCCCGGACGGGCCGTTGCCGGCCATGACCTGCCGAGCACGATGGCCCAGGCTGATGGCTTGGTGAACACCACGCCGATGGGCATGAAAAAACTGCCAGGCATGCCGGTGCCGGTGGAGCTGCTTCGGGCTGATTTGTGGGTGGCGGAAATTGTTTACTTCCCACTGGAAACCGAACTGCTGCGCCACGCCCGTGCCTTGGGCTGTCGGACGCTGGATGGCGGCAACATGGCGGTGTTTCAGGCGGTGAAAGCGTTTGAGTTGTTCAGCGGCGTGGTGCCGGATGCCCAACGAATGCTGGCGCACTTTCAAAGCATGAATGGGTGAAAAGCTTCGCGGGCAAGCCTCGCTCCTACAGGAACAAAGCAGAACCTGTAGGAGCGAGGCTTGCCCGCGAAGGCGTCAGGCCTGCAGATACCGCAACACCGACTCGCAAATCATCTCCCGATGACGCTGTTTGATGCCTTCATCCGGCAAGTCGATCTGAAAAATCTCGCCAAACGTGTGGCGGTTCGACACGCGATAGAAGCAGAACGAACTGATCAGCAAGTGCACATCCAGCGGATCGAGACCGGCACGGAACACACCGTCTTCGACACCCCGGCGCAGAATCACGCCCAGTGAATCGAGAATGGTGTTGTTCATCGCCTTGATCGCATCGGAGCGCTTCACGTACTCGGCGTTGTGAATGTTCTCGATGCAGACGATGCGCACGAAATCGACGTTGCGATCATGGTGATCGAAGGTGAACTCCACCAGCCGCCGAATAGCCTCGACCGGCGCCAGTTCAGCCAGGTGCAGACGGTTTTCGGTGCTGCGGATATCGCCGTAGAGCTTCTCCAGCACCTCGATGTAGAGCTGTTCCTTACTGCCGAAGTAGTAATAGATCATGCGCTTGGAGGTGTGGATGCGCTCGGCGATTGCATCGACGCGGGCGCCGGAAAGCCCCTGCTGGACGAACTCGACAATGGCCTCTTGAAGGATGTTCTCGCGGGTCTTTTCCGGGTTGTTCTTGCGACTCTTGCGCGGTTCGGCAATGGGCTCGTCGGGCGTTACGGAGAGTTTCGAATTTATTGTCATTGCGGGCTCACGGCCATCACTGCACAAGCTGGCGATTATGGGCCGCGCCGCACACTGAAGGAAGCCGTGCGGCGGCGGTTTAGCCTCGCGGTTACGAATTTCCTACAACTTTGCCTGACGGATGGCACCACTTCGGGATTTGGCCATGGCCGCCAGGCGCACCGCCACATTCGCCGCGCCGTAACCGGCATAGCCGTTCTTGCGCTGGATGATTTCAAAGAAGAACCGCCCTTCGAACGGCTCGGTATAAACATGAAACAGCTCGCCACCCTGGGCATCGCGATCGTAGAGCACGTTGTAGTAGGCCAGCTCACTGAGGAATTCGTCGTCAAAATCGAACCGGGCAGCGAGGTCATCATAGTAGTTGAGCGGAATATCCAGCAGCGGCACGCCCGCCTCTTTCGCCCGACTGACTTCGGCGAAGATATCGTCGCAATCAAACGCGATGTGATGCACGCCAGAGCCGCGATAACTCGACAACGCATGTGAGATGGCGGTGTTACGGTTCTCGGAAATGTTCAGCGGCAAGCGAATCGAACTGCAACGGCTGCGCAACGCCCGACTTTTCACCAGGCCGTACGGATCGGGCAACACCACTTCGTCGTCAGCCTCGAAATCCAGCAGGCTTTTATAGAACAGCACCCAACTGTCGAGGCTGTCGGCCGGCAACGCCATGGCCATGTGGTCGATACGCTTGAGGCCGCCACTGGTCTCGGCGACTGGCTGCAGATTGAAGTCGGTGCCGTAGACGTCTGCGTCCTGGTCCACCAGGTAAATCAGGCTGCCGTCCGGCGCGCGCACGGCGGCGAGTTCCAGTTCATTGGGGCCGACCAGCCCGCGATACGGCTGGCCTTTGTAAGCCACGGCCCGGGCCAGCGCACTGGCGCTGTCCTTGACCCGCACGGCGGTGGCGCACAGCGATGGACCGTGGGCCTCGAAAAAACTGTGCGCGAACGAGTATGGCTCAGAGTTGAGGATCAGGTTGATATCGCCCTGACGCAGCAAGCTGACGCTCTTGGAGCGATGCTGGCCGGCCTTGACGAACCCCAGTCGCTCCAGCCAATGGGACAGCTTGGCGCCAAGGCTTTCATCCACGGCGAACTCAAGAAACTCGATGCCGTTGTATTCACTGGCCTTCGGCGTCTCGAACAAACTGTCGAGATTGGCCGCCGGCTTGGCTTCTTGCTCCAGACGCTGGCGGGTTTTCTCTTCCAGATAGAGCAACGACCGTAAACCATCGGCGGCGTTAGCCCGAGGCGGTGCGGCGCGGAAACCGTCATTGAAGATCTCCAGCGACAACGGCCCGGTGTAGCCACTCTTGATGATCGGCGCGAGGAAACCCGCGAGGTCGAATTCGCCTTGGCCCGGGAAGCAGCGGAAATGCCGACTCCACTCCAGCACGTCCATCGCGAGAATCGGCGCATCGGCCATTTGCACGAAAAAGATCTTGTCGCCGGGAATGTCGGCGATCGGGCTTGGATCGCCCTTGAGCGACAGGGTGTGGAAGCTGTCGAGCAACACGCCGAGATTCGGGTGATCGGCCTGACGAACGATGTTCCACACCTGTTGATACGTATTGACGTGACGGCCCCAGGCCAGTGCTTCGTAACCGATCCGCAGGCCGCGTGCGCCGGCGTGTTCGGCGAGCAGGCGCAAGTCGTCGACAAGAATTTGCTCGTCGCCGATGGAGTCAGCCGAAGCGTTGCTACACACCAGCACCAGGTCGGTGCCCAACTCTTGCATCAGGTCGAACTTGCGTTCGGCCCGCTCCAGATTGCGTGACAAGCGATCACGGCGGCAACCTTCGAAATCCCGAAAGGGTTGAAACAGTGTGATGGCGATGCCGAGATCGGCGCACATCTGTTTAATTTCCCGAGGGCTGCCGTCGTAGTAGAGCAGGTCGTTTTCGAAAATCTCCACACCGTCGAAACCGGCGGCGGCAATCGCTTCGAGTTTTTCCGGCAGGGTACCGCTCAAGGAAACGGTGGCAATGGAACGCTGCATAGGTCGACTCCCGGTCTGGAGACCATCTTGTTAGGGGCATTGCACGCTTTGTAGGTGCACGGATTGCTCACGTTGGCGATCTTGAGGGCGCCTTCGCCGGCAAGCCGTGCTCCTACAGGGATCACTTTTCTCTTGGGGTAAATTATTGGCTGCGCGATCCGACACGGCAATTTAAAGTGTACTACCCGGTTAGTTTTGCGTGCGATTATCGAACACAATGGCCGATAGCGAATTGACGATTTTTCGCCCACTGCGCAACATCGACTGCACATTGAGTCCGGTCATCAACCACCGGGTTTGGTTTTCCACGACGCAGCACACCACATAAA
The DNA here is from genome assembly GCF_044746405.1 of Pseudomonas sp. NPDC086251. Classification (NCBI taxonomy): domain Bacteria; kingdom Pseudomonadati; phylum Pseudomonadota; class Gammaproteobacteria; order Pseudomonadales; family Pseudomonadaceae; genus Pseudomonas; species Pseudomonas sp. NPDC086251. The sequence continues at coordinate 159,306 of NZ_JBIVBY010000011.1, read as the reverse complement.
AATAATCGGGTGGCCTACATGACTCCTTCTCGAAGCTCTCCCATGGAGCGTCGCTCCATGACTTCTGCCACAGGCGGTATCGGCGATAAAATCCGCGGCGCCATGGCGGTCGGCAAAACCCGTTGGGGCATGCTGGCGCTGGTGTTTTTCGCCACCACCCTCAACTACATCGATCGCGCCGCACTGGGCGTGATGCAGCCGATCCTGGCCAAGGAAATGAGCTGGACGGCGATGGACTATGCCAACATCAACTTCTGGTTCCAGGTCGGCTACGCCATCGGTTTCGTGCTGCAAGGCCGCTTGATCGACCGCGTCGGCGTGAAGCGCGTGTTCTTCTGTGCCGTGCTGCTCTGGAGCCTGGCAACCGGCGCCCATGGTTTGGCCACTTCAGCGGTCGGCTTTATGGTGTGCCGCTTCATCCTCGGCCTGACCGAAGCCGCCAACTACCCGGCCTGCGTGAAAACCACCCGGTTGTGGTTCCCGGCCGGCGAGCGCGCCGTGGCCACCGGCATTTTCAATGCCGGGACCAACGTCGGTGCGATGTTCACACCGATGCTGTTGCCGCTGATCCTCCACGTCTGGGGCTGGCAGGCGGCGTTCCTGTGCATGTCGGCGCTTGGCGGCATTTGGCTGGTGTTCTGGGGTCTGAAGTACTACAACCCGGAAGAGCATCCGAGCGTTAAACAATCGGAACTGGACTACATCCAGAAGGAAGTCGAACCGGAACAAACCCGCGTGCCGTTCTCGAAAATCCTGCGCATGCGCGGCACCTGGGCTTTCGCCCTCGCCTATTCGATGACGGCTCCGGTGTTCTGGTTTTACCTGTACTGGCTGCCACCGTTTCTCAATCAGCAATACAACCTGGGCATCAACGTGACCCAGATGGGCATTCCGCTGATCATCATCTACCTCACGGCGGACTTCGGCAGCGTCGGTGGCGGGATCCTCTCCTCGTTCCTGATCGGTCGCGGGATCAACCCGATCAAGGCACGCCTGATGTCGATGTTCCTGTTCGCCTGCTGCATCATCGGCGTGATCATGGCCGCCGGTTCGAGCAATCTGTGGGTCGCGGTGTTCGCCATCTCCCTGGCCATTGGTGCGCACCAGGCCTGGACCGCGAACATCTGGAGCCTGGTGATGGACTACACGCCTAAACACATGATGAGCACGGTGTTCGGCTTCGGCGGCATGTGCGCGGCCATCGGCGGGATGTTCATGACCCAGTTGGTGGGGCACATTCTGACCATCACCAACAACAACTACACCGTGCTGTTCACCATGATTCCGGCGATGTACTTCATCGCGCTGATCTGGATGTACTTCATGGCGCCGCGCAAGATTCCGACCGTCACCGAGTAATATCCCTTCAACCGGCAGGCCTGACTCCAGGCCTGCATCGCTCTTCTCAGCGGCGACTTTGTTGCCACGCCGCTGCCAGGCCACTACAGCAAATCACAGCGATCCCGATCACCGCGGTGAGGGTCGGCGTGTGAGCAAACACCAACCAGCCCAGCAGACCGGCGAACACAATCTGGCAGTAGCCAAACGGTGCCAGCAATGCCGGCGCCGCATGGCGGAAGGCTTGAGTCAGAAACAGATGCGCCGTCATCCCGCACGCGCCCAGTGCCAGCATCATTGCCCCGTGTCCCAGACTCGGGACCTGCCAGAAGAACGGCACCAGCGCACTCATCACTAAGGTGTTGCACAAGCCAGCGAAAAAGTTGCTGGTGGTCGGGCTGTCGATTTTGCTGAGCATGCGGGTCAGCAGCTGATAGAAGCAGAAAAACAGTGCCGAGCTGAGCGGCAGCAAAACAGCCGGGGTGAACAACTCACCGCCAGGGTGGACGATGATCACCACACCGATGAATCCGCAAATCACCGCGATCCACTGACCGCGCGTCACCCGCTCCCCGAGCAACGGCACCGACAGCGCGGTCACCAATACCGGCGCGAGAAAGTTGACCGCCGTGGCTTCGGCCAACGGGATGTACTGCAAGCCAGTGGTGAAAAACAAACTCGTGCCCAGCAGACACAACGCCCGCAGCAATTGCAGCAACGGACGCTTGGACCGTAGGACACGCAGCCCGGATTGCGGCAGAAAAATCCCCGCCATCAGCAGGGTGTGAACCAGATAACGCGCCCACACCACCATGACAATCGGGTAGAACCCCGAAAGGTACTTCGACAACGCGTCATGACTGGAAAACAGGAAGGTCGCGAGAACAATCAGCAGGATCCCTTTGAAGGGCTGGTTGACGCCGGAAAGCGGAGTGCTGACGGTCATGAGATATCCTTGTTCATAGGGTCAAAAGCATCGCGGGCACGCCGTGCTCCTACAGTACCGTCAGACTGGCTTGGAAGAAAATTCGTTCGCCAGGGTCGAACTCAAACAATTTAGAACCAGATTCCAGATTCTTGCACACACGGAGGATCGAAAGTGTTCGAACAGCGCACATCTTTGAATATCTACGATCAAATGTGGGAGCGGGCTTGCTCGCGAAGGTGCTTCAGGCAACATTCATATCGACTGAACCACCGCTTTCGCGAGCAAGCCCGCTCCCACAATGGATCTGCGGCGCCAGGACTAACTGAATAATTCCGAAGCCAGGCTCGCCGCCGCCAACTCCTCGGTAAACTTCAATAACAACGGCGCCAGCTCATGCAGCCGTGCCCCCGGCATCCGCGCGCTGGGCCCGGCAATGCTCAGCACGCCAATCACCCGGCCATCGCCCGGATGCCGCACCACCGCCGCAATCGCTGACGTGCCCACTGCCGAACTCTCCTCGACCCAGGCATAGCCCTGCTCCCTCGCCAGGCGCAGGCGTTCCAGCAGTTCAATATTGGAGCGCGGTGCATTCGGCCCCAGGTCCTTCGGCCGATCGCTGCCCTGGCGCTCCACCAGTGACAAGGCTTCGGCATCGCTCATGCACGCCAGCCACGCATGCCCCGACGCGGTGTAAAACAACGGTGCATCGCGGCCCATGTCCGGGTCGTACCGCAGACCGGAACGGGCGCCCTGGGACTTGGCGATCCAGACCTGTCGCTCACCTTCGATCACCCCAAGGCGCACCAGCTCACCAGTTTCCTGCGCCAGGCGATCGAGTACCGGCTGAACGATATCGGCACCGCTACTCGACAAGTAACGAAAGCCCATTGCCACCAGTTTGGTCGACAGGTGATAGCGCAAATTCTCCGGGTTCTGCCGCACGTAACCCAGGCGAATCAATTCGGCGAGCAGACGATGGGTCGCGCTTTTGGGGATATCCAGCTGCTCCGCCAGCGTCTGCATCGGCAGGCCGCGTGGGTCACTGGTGAGGCTTTCCAGCACGCTGAAAACACGTTCGATCTGACTGCCGGCCATGAGGGTTTCCACACAAAATTTGTTCGATTCTAGAAGACAACCGGATGAATGCGAAATCTGGAACCCAAGTCCCGTCGCTGCGCATTCCGCCGGTAGGGGACGCGTTCGACCAGTAATCCTTCGACACAGGCGGTCGCCTGCTCGATAAAAACCCATCGCTGGAAGGAATTAGATGGGTCGTCTGTGTTCAATACGAGTCTGTATGTTCCCGGCAACCCACTCTAGGTGGCCGGGAAGACGCCTGCACGCAGCAAAAGATGGACGACCGGACTGGCGCCGCTCCCACTCAGCAGCAACACTCATCCCCACGGACAATCAGAGGATTCCCACATGCTATGGAAAAAAGGCCGACGCAGCGACAACGTGGTCGATGCCCGTGGCGATGATGTCGGCGGCGGTGGCGGCGGGATGCGCTTCGGTGGCGGCAAGGGCCTGAGCCTGACGGCGATCATTCTGATTGTCGGGATCGGCTGGCTCACCGGCCAGGACCCGATGCAAATCCTCGGGCAACTCACCGGTCAGATGAGCGAGCAATCGGCACCGACCACCAGCCAAACCCGCAAGGCGCCACCGGCCAATGATGAAGGCGCCGAATTCGTGCGCTCGATCCTCGGCGATACGGAAGACACCTGGGGCCAGATTTTCCAGCAGGCCGGTCGTCAATATAAGGAACCCACCCTGGTGCTGTTCAGCGGCCGCGTCAACTCGGCATGCGGCCTGGCCAGTTCGGCCACCGGTCCGTTCTATTGCCCGGCAGACCAGAAGGTCTATCTGGACACGAGTTTCTTCCAGGAGATGTCGCAACGCTTTGCGGCCGCCGGTGACTTCGCTCAGGCCTACGTGATCGCTCACGAAGTCGGACATCACGTTCAGACCTTGCTTGGCGTTTCAGCGAAAATTCAGACAGCTCGCCAGCAAGGCCGGCAGATGGAAGGCGACGGCGGATTGCTGGTGCGTCAGGAACTGCAGGCCGATTGCCTGGCCGGCGTCTGGGCGAACAATGCACAGAAGCGTCTGAACTGGCTGGAACCGGGTGATATTGAAGAAGCCTTGAACGCCGCCAACGCCATCGGCGACGACCGCTTGCAGCAGCAAGGTCAGGGTCGCGTGGTGCCGGACTCGTTTACCCATGGCACGTCGGCGCAACGGGTGCGCTGGTTTAAAACCGGATTCGCCCAAGGCCAGGTCGGCCAGTGCGACACCTTTGCAGCGAAAAACCTTTAATGAATAAGTGGCTGTTGGCTTTACTGTTTACCTGCGCAAGCGCCCAGGCTGCCGAACACGGCGTTAAAGAGCTCAGCCCAGGCCGGCTGTTGTTGAAGGAAGGTGAGATCGCGGTGGGCATCGGCCCGGCGCCGAGCAAAATCGAACGCGTACTGATCATCATCCATGGTCGATTGCGCAATGCCGAAACCTACCGCCAAAGTGCCGAGCGTGCGGCCGAACAGGCGGGACAAACTGCGACCACGCTGGTGATCGCCCCGCAATTTCTCAATGAAACCGACGTCGCGGCCCATCCCGTGGCTGACAGCGTATTGCGCTGGCAGGGTAATGACTGGATGGCCGGTGGCTTATCCACCGCGCCATTCCCTCTGAGTTCCTACGCGGCACTCGACGAAATCGTCGCCCGAATTGGCGATCGCCGACAGTTTCCGGACGTGAAGCAAATCGTTATCGCCGGTCACTCGGGTGGGGCTCAGGTGGTGCAACGCTATGCGCTGCTGGGTCACGATCAACCAGAGCTCAAGGAGGCCGGAATACAGGTGCGATACGTGATCGCCAACCCGTCTTCTTACGCGTACTTCGACGAACGCCGGCCGGTGGCGTTCAACCACGCTGGTTGCCCGGGTTTCAATCGCTGGAAGTACGGGCTGGCGGACCTGCCCGCCTATGCCGAGGGACAAACTCCTGCACAGTTGCAGGAAAACTACGCCACGCGTGACATCGTTTATCTACTGGGGCAGCAGGACATCGACCCGAATCATCCGGCGCTGGATAAAAGCTGCGAGGCCAAAGCCCAGGGAGTGAATCGATTGGCGCGCGGGCGCAATTATTTTGCTTATCTGAAGCGGCTGCATCCTCAAGGGTTGAGTCAGCAACTGATCGAAGTGCCCGGGGTCGGGCATGATGGGGACGGGATGTTTAATTCGCCGGAGGGGCAGAAAGCGTTGTTCAGTGAGTGATGACGCCTAACCCTGTAGGAGCGGGGCTTGCCCGCGAAGGGACCCTCAAGCGAACAGCATCTGCCGCAACACCCCACAATCCGCCGCATGCCAATCCGTCAACTCAGGCCACGGATTATCCGGCAGGTTCACCAACACCGTCCGCGTGCCCGCCGCCCGACCGCAATCCAGGTCAAAGCGGTAATCACCGACCATCACCATCTCACTCGCCGGCACATGCCAGGCCTGGGCCAATTTCAGCAGACCACCCGGATGAGGTTTTGGCGGCGCTTCATCGCGACCCAGCACATCCTCCACCGCGAAGCAGTCGGCCAGGCCGATCGCCTCCAGCGTCACATGCGCCAATTCGCGAGCATTGCGCGTCAGGATGCCGAGGCGATAACCGCGCCCGGCCAATTCACGCACCAGTTCCACCGCGCCCGGCGCCGGCGTCGAGCCCAACGCCAGGTCGCGTTCGTGCTCCAGCAACCACGCGTGTTTGGCCGCCGCTTCTTCAGCCGGCAGCGCGGCGAGGTGGGTCAGGATGTCGTCTTCGGCCGGGATCGCCAACGCCTCGCGAATCGCCGCGAAGTCATGCACAGCCACCGTCAGGGTGCCGTCCATGTCGAACACCCAGTGCCGCACCTCGGCCAGGCTCATGCCCAATCCTTGCGATGACGAATCAGGCCTTCCTGGGTGACCGACGCCACCAGTTGCCCGGCGCGGTTGAACACGCTGCCACGGGTAAACCCGCGCGAATTGCCGGCCCACGGGCTGTCCATCGCGTAAAGCAACCAGTCATCGGCGCGCAGATCAGCGTGGAACCACAACGCATGATCGAGGCTCGCGACCTGCATGTCTTTCTGCCAGACCGATTTGCCGTGGGGCTGCATCGACGTGGTCAGCAGACCGAAGTCCGAGGCGTAGGCCAGCAAATATTTATGCAGCGCCGGAGAGTCGGCCAAGGCACCGTCGGCGCGAAACCAGACGTACTTGATCGGATCGGACGGCTGCGGGTTGTAGGGATCTTTCTCGGTGATCGGTCGGAACTCGATCGGTTTCGGGCACAGCAGTTTTTCACGCATGTGCTCGGGGATCAGGTGCGCGCGCTGCTGAGCGAGTTCCAGTTCCGACGGCAGGTTTTCCGGGCCGACCACAATCGGCATCTCGGCCTGGTGCTGAAAGCCTTCTTCGTCGTACTGGAACGAAGCGCTGCAGGTGAAAATCGGATTGCCTTTCTGGATCGCCGTCACCCGACGCGTGCTGAAACTGCCGCCGTCGCGCACCCGATCAACCTGATACACCACAGGCAACGCGGAATCGCCCGGACGCAGGAAATAACCGTGCATCGAGTGCACGTGGCGCGTTTCTTCGACCGTCTGACTGGCCGCCGACAGGGACTGACCAATCACCTGACCGCCGAACAACTGACGAAAACCCAGGTCCTGGCTGCGGCCACGGAACAGGTTTTCTTCGATCGGTTCCAGGGTCAGCAGGTCAACCAGATCATCCAACACTTGGCTCATTCAGAGTCTCCTCACACAACGCAATGCCGCGCAGTCTTGGCTGCGGCGGTCGATTCAGTTTCCGGCCAGGGCCCTTTCGGCCATTGTAAACGTCCGTGCCCGCTTATCCATGCAAGGTTTGCAGCCATTGTTCACGGGAAATCCGGTACAGCACATGGTGACGCAGGGGATGATCGGCGGCGAGTGTCGGGTGATCGAAATCATCGGCTGAATCATGCTGCATGCCGATCGCCTGCATGACTTTCTGTGATGGCGTGTTGGCCTCGGTCGTAAAAGACACGACCTCCTTCAGCGCCAACCGGTCAAACCCGCAGCGCAGAGCGGTCCACGCCGCTTCACTGGCGTAACCCAGGCCCCAGTGCTCGCGGGCCAGGCGCCAACCGATCTCGGTGGCCGGGGTGAAGGGCGCTTCGAAACCGACCACAGCCAGTCCGGTAAAACCGATAAATGCCCCGGTGTCCTTGCGCTCCAGCGCCCAGAAGCCGAAGCCGTGCTCGGCAAAATGCCCGCGAATCCGCCCGATCAGCGAAGCACTTTCCAGTCGACTCAAGGGCGCCGGGAAATAGCGCATCACCTGTGGATCGGCACACATCGCCGCAAATGCCGGCAAATCTTCATCGCGCCACTGCCGCAACAGCAGTCGTGCGCTCTCGAGTTCCCGTATCGGCTCCATCGTGCCCCTCCAATTCCATGCCGCAAGTCTACATCGCTGGTAGGATCGTTCACTCATTCCTACACGATTTCATCATGCCCCTGCCGTTGATCTACCACGAAGACTACAGCCCCGAGTTCCCGGCGGATCACCGCTTCCCCATGGACAAATTTCGCCTGCTGCGTGATCACCTGGTGGACAGTGGGCTGACCCTCGACGCCGATCTGCTGCGCCCGGAGCTGTGCCCGCCAGAGATTCTCGCCCTCGCTCATGACCCTGCGTATATCGAACGCTACATGGGTGGCGAGTTGTCCCGCGAAGACCAGCGGCGCCTCGGTCTGCCGTGGAGCGAAGCCCTGGCCCGGCGTACGGTGCGGGCAGTAGGCGGCTCGTTGCTGGCAGCCGAACAGGCGCTGGAACATGGCTTGGCCTGTCACTTGGCGGGCGGCACCCATCACGCGCATTACGATCACCCTGCCGGGTTCTGCATCTTCAACGACCTGGCGGTGATCAGCCATTTCCTGCTGGAAAGTGGCCGTGTGAATCGGGTGCTGATCTTCGATTGCGATGTGCATCAGGGCGACGGGACTGCACGGATCCTGCACAACACCCCGGAGGCGATAACCGTTTCCCTGCATTGCGAAAAGAATTTTCCGGCACGCAAAGCCGAAAGTGACTGGGACATTCCGTTACCGATGGGCATGGGCGACGTTGAATACCTGAAGGTCGTGGACGATGCGCTCAACTATTTGCTGCCGCTCTACCAACCTGACCTCGTGCTGTATGACGCCGGCGTCGATGTGCATAAGGATGACGCCCTCGGTTACCTGAAGCTGACAGACGAAGGCGTCGCCGCACGTGATGAAAGCGTGATGCGCCATTGCGTGGGCCGCGACATTCCGGTGGTCGGGGTGATCGGCGGCGGCTACAGCAAGGACCGCAAGGCCCTCGCCCGCCGCCATGGCATCCTGCATCACAGCGCCCAGCGGGTCTGGCAGTCATCAGGTTGTCATTGAGCTGTGAGTCTTTACCCACAATGCCTGTGGAACCGCCTGTGGATAACCTGAGTGAAAGCGCCTACAGCCCATGCGGGGTGTAGGCTACAGATCGGTGGTTGTTTTTTGATCAACCCCCAAAAACACCGAAGATCAATGTGGGAGCGGGCTTGCTCGCGAAGGCAATTCGTCATCCAACATTGATGTCGACTGACACACCGCTTTCGCGAGCAAGCCCGCTCCCACAGGGATCTGTGCTGGTAGAATGCCCGGCTTCATTCCGCCAAACCGCAGCGCATTCCATGACTCAGTCCTCGACTTCTTTACCCCATCACGTCGCCATCATCGGTGGTGGCCCCGCCGGTCTGATGGCGGCTGAAGTGCTGAGCCAGGCCGGGATCAAGGTCGACCTGTACGACAGCATGCCGTCAGTGGGGCGCAAATTCCTCCTGGCCGGTGTCGGCGGCATGAACATCACCCACTCCGAAGCCTACCCGGCGTTTCTCTCGCGCTACGCCGAGCGCGCACCGCAAATTGCACCACTGCTGCGGGGCTTCGGCGCCGAGGCGTTGTGCCAATGGATTCATGACCTGGGCATTGAAACCTTTGTCGGCAGCTCTGGCCGGGTTTTCCCCACCGACATGAAAGCCGCGCCGCTGTTACGCGCCTGGCTCAAACGCTTGCGCGATGCCGGGGTCGTTATCCACACCCGCCACCGTTGGCTAGGCTGGAATGCCGATGGCAGTTTGAAAGTAGCGAGCCCCGAGGGCGAGAAAACCTTAACGCCTGATGCAACCCTGTTGGCGCTTGGCGGCGGCAGTTGGTCGCGCCTCGGTTCGGACGGCGCGTGGAGGCTGCCACTGGAACAGCGCGGCGTAGGACTGGCGCCGTTGCAACCGAGTAATTGCGGCTTCGAGGTGCAGGCCTGGAGCGAACTGATGGTCAGCAAATTCGCCGGTGCACCGCTGAAAAACATCGCCATTGGCCTGAATGACGACGTCCCACGACTCGGCGAATGTGTGATGACCGCGACAGGGATCGAGGGCAGTTTGATCTATGCCCTGTCGGCACCGATTCGCGAGGCCATTAACCTGAACGGCGCGGCGACGATTCATCTCGACCTGTTGCCGGGCAAGCCTGTGGATAAAGTCCAGGCCGCGTTGAGCAAACCGCGCGGTTCACGTTCCATGGCCAAACACCTGCACAGTCAGCTGGGGATTGATGGCGTCAAAGCGGCGTTGCTGCGAGAGCTCACGCCGGCCGACTCTTTCGCCGACGCGGCGCTGCTGGCCAAAGCGATCAAGGCATTGCCACTGACGCTGGTTAAAACCCGCCCACTGGACGAGGCCATCAGTAGCGCCGGAGGCGTGATGTTCGAGGCGATGGATGAACGCTTGATGCTCAAGCCATTGCCTGGCGTGTTCTGCGCGGGTGAGATGCTCGATTGGGAAGCACCGACGGGCGGCTATCTGCTGACCGCGTGTTTCGCCAGTGGGCGAGCGGCGGGGTTGGGGATGGTGGAGTGGTTGCAGCGCAAGGGCTGAAGACCGAGGCGCGCCCTTCGCGGGCAAGCCTCGCTCCTACAGATTGGTGGTGCCCTTGTAGGAGCGAGGCTTGCCCGCGAAGGCGGCTTAACAGGCGCCGCAGCTCATCAAGGTTTCTTCTTACGCGGTCCGGTATTGAACACCGGCACTTTTCGCACAGGCTTGATCGAAGGTTCCGGCGCCGAAGCATCACCGCTCTCAACCCACTTACCCAGGTTGCGCTTACCGCCACCGGAGGTCTTTGGCTTCTTCGGCTTTTTCGGTTTCTTGACCACCTGACCGCTGGCATCGGTATCCGGCACGCGGTGCTCAGGTTCGAAGTCATGCTCCATCTGCCGAGGCAATGTCTGACGGGTCAATGTCTCGATGGCCGACAGCAAATTCACTTCATCGGCGCACACCAGCGAAATGGCCTGCCCGCTTGCGCCCGCGCGGCCGGTACGACCAATGCGGTGGATGTAGTCTTCCGCCACGATCGGCAGGTCGAAGTTAACCACCAACGGCAAGTCTTCGATATCCAGACCACGGGCCGCGACGTCAGTGGCGACCAGGATCTGCACTTCACTGAGCTTGAAACGGTCGAGCGCGCGCTGACGGGTCGCCTGCGGTTTGTCGCCATGGATGCCGTCGGCGTTGATGCCCAGGCCCTGGAGTTTTTCCACCAGCGCGTCCACGCCGTTGCGGGTCTTGGCGAACACCAGCACCTGCTTCCATTTGCCCTTGCGCATCAAGTGAACGAACAGCTCGGGCTTGCGCTTCTTGTCCACCGTCACCACCCATTGCTTGACGGTGCTGGCGGCCACGTTGCGCGGACTGACTTCGATGCTCAACGGATCGTTGAGCATTTGCCCGGCCAGCAAGCGAATCGCGTCGGAGAAGGTCGCGGAGAACAACAGCGTCTGGCGTTGCTTCGGCAGCACGCGGTAAATGTTCCCCAGCTCCTCGGAGAAACCCAGATCGAGCATGCGATCGGCTTCGTCGAGGATCAGGGTTTGCAGCTGATTGAACTTGAGCGCCTTCTGGCGATACAGGTCGAGCAGCCGGCCCGGTGTCGCCACCAGCACGTCGACACCTTTGCGCAGCTTCATCATTTGCGGGTTGATGCTGACGCCGCCGTACACCGCGTAAGTGCTCAACGGCAGGTTTTCGGCGTACTGGCGCACGGCTTCATGAACCTGTTCGGCCAACTCACGGGTCGGCACCAGGATCAGCGCGCGTACCGAGTTGGAGGCTACTTTCGGTCCTTCCATGGCCAACAGTTGCAGCAGCGGCAGCGCGAAACCGGCGGTCTTGCCGGTGCCGGTCTGGGCCGCGGCCATCAGGTCGCGACCGGCCAGCACCGCCGGGATGGCTTGCGCCTGAACCGGCGTCGGGGTCTGGTAGCCGAGCTTCTCGAGAGAGCGCAGCAAGGGTTCGATCAGGCCAAGGGAGGCGAAAGTCATGGGATTACCGTAGGAGAATTCAACGCGGTTGTGCAAAAAGAGTGTGCAATGGCGCGCAGTTTACCCTAATTCACACTCGATTCTGTCTGCACCACCGCAGCAGGTCGTTCCGGAGCCCGGCGCCACTGCGGCAATCCGATCAGCACCACGGCACTGATGATCACCAACATGGCCAGCGCTTCCTCGATCCCGATGGTCTCGCCGACAAACACGATCCCCAGCAACACCGCCACGGCCGGGTTGACGTAGGCATAACTGGTCGCTGCCGCCGGACGCACGTTTTTCAGCAGGTACATATAAGCGTTGAAGGCGATGATCGAATCGAAGAAGGTCAGATAAGCCAAGGCTGCCCAGCCTTCAATCGGCGGCACGCGGTCCAGGTGCTCGCCGCTCAACGCACTGCCGATCAACAGGGCCACGCCGCCCACCAGCATTTCCACGGCACTGGCCATCGCGCCTTGCGGCAACGGCAAGTGCTTGCTCCACACCGAACCAAAGGCCCAGGACGCTGCGGCAAACACCAGCAACAACGCGCCCAGCGGACTCGACTGCAGGTTGGAACCGAGGTTGAGCATGGCGATACCGATCAGCCCGAGCGCAATCCCGGCCCATTCGAGACGGGTATTACGCGCCCCCCAGAAATATCCGCAGAGCAAGGTAAACAGCGGCACCGTCGCCACCGCCAGCGCCGCCACACCGGAGGCCACGCCCATGTGTTCAGCCACGCTCACCCCGCCATTACCGCAGGCCAGCAGCAAAATCCCGATGATCCCCGCCGCTTTCCACTGCGCCCAGGTCGGTGCCGGCGCCCCGCGCCAACGCAGGAAGCCATACATCAACGAACCGGCGATGACGAAGCGGATACCCGCGAGCAGCAATGGCGGCCAGGACTCCACGCCGATGCGAATCACCAGGTAAGTCGAGCCCCAAATCACGTACAACGCGAAAAAGGCAGCGATCAACGGTAAGGGAAAACGACGTAAGCCAGGCATTGGGCAGCTCGTAGGCAGGACAAGTGAACCGCTATTCTAGAAAGGCCAGCGGCGTAAAATAAGTTACAAAACCTGTTTATAGCGCCGGTACACTTTTCAAAACACGGAGATTTACGGCATAAACCGTGCTTTCGAAAGTCAGCCACTTTTCAGGAATACCCCGATGGATAAATACGACCGCATGCTCCTCAGCGCCCTACTGGAAAACGGTCGTGCGTCCTACGCTGACCTGGCGCGCAAAGTGAACCTGTCCGCCCCGGCCGTGGCCGAGCGCGTGGCCAAACTCGAAGCCTGTGGGGTGATCACTGGTTATCAGGCGAAGGTCGACATGGCCAAGCTGGGGTTGCCAATCCAGTGCGTGATCGAACTGCGCCTGAACCAGCACGGCAACCAGAAGGCTTACGACGACCTGATCAAAATCCCACAGTTGACCGAGTGTCACCGGGTGACGGGTGATCCGTGCGTGATCATGCAAGCGGCGGTGGGCTCGATGCCGGAGCTGGAAGAGTTGATCAACCGGATTGCCAAGTTCGGGTTCAGCAAGACCTCGATCGTGCTGTCGAGCGCGATAGAGAAACGCGTGCCGTTGGGGCAGTTGGAAGGTAAGGCGATCTAATCGCGCTGGAGATCAAATGTGGGAGCGGGCTAGCTCGCGAAAGCGGAGTGTCAGTCGACATCAATGTTGAATGGTAAATCGCTTTCGCGAGCAAGCCCGCTCCCACACTCGATCTGCGGTGTTCCTAAAACCCGCGATGCCGCTTCAGATGCTCATTGATCTTCGCCGCCGGCACTTTCTGCAAGCTGACCAACAGATCATGCGACAACTCGCGCAACCCGTGCTTCTGCCGCAATTCCTGCGCCAGATGCGCCGTCAGGTTCGCCGCCATTTCCGCATCCGCCATCGCCCGGTGAGCTTTACCGGTGTGCGGCAGGTTGGCAAACGTGGTGAGGGTGCCGAGTTTGTGGTTCGGCGCGGCGGGCATCAAGCGGCGGGCCAGTAGCAGCGAGCAGGCAAAGTTCTGCAAGCGTGTGCGTTTGATACGCCCCAACTCGAAGTCCCAGAACTTCTGGTCGAACGCCGCGTTGTGGGCCAGCAGTGGCGTGATGCCGACGAACTCGTTGACCTCGTTCATCACTTGCTCGGCCGATGGCGCGGTGCGCAGCATGGCGTTGCTGATGCCGGTGAGTTGTTCGATGAAGCCTGGCACGCGCACGCCGGCGTTCATCAGGCTTTGGTAACGCTCGACGATGCGCCCCTGTTCAAGGATCACCACGGCAATTTCCGTGGCCCGGCAGCTGCTGCTCGGGGAGATCCCGGTGGTTTCAAAGTCGATGACTGCTATGCGTTCCAAACCTGTTTCAACTCCGTAAAAATCAATTCTTGAGCAGCAACGCGCCTTCGATCGGCACGTAGCGGCTGGCGGCACGGATCAGCGAGTTGGCGGTCAAGCCAGGGACGCCATAAGCCACCGCTTGCACCCCGTGCTTGGCGATGATGCGCTCCAGCAGCATGTCGAAATCACCGTCGCCGGAGGCCAACACCACTTCGTCGACATGATCGGCGGCGTCCATGATGTCGAGGGTGATGCCCACGTCCCAATCGCCCTTGGCCGAGCCATCGCTGCGCTGGATATAAGGCTTGAGCTTCACGACGAAACCGAGGTTGCGCAGGATCTGCTGGAACTGCTGCTGTTTGCTGTCACCGCGATCGATCGCGTAGGCATAGGCCTCGACGATCTCGCCCTGTTTGCTGATGTCAGCCCACAACGCGGCATAGTTGAAGTGGCAACCATAAGCCTGACGCACGGTGTAATAGAGGTTTTGAACGTCGGCGAACACTGCGATTTTTTTCACCGGTCATCCTCGTTAGCGCGCCGGAGCGCAGGCAGGATCAGGCGCCAAGGCCCGATAAGTCGCCCAGTATGCCAGCCCTAAGGATTGTTCCGCGAATAATCGGCCCGAAGCGCCGTGGCGCTCCGGACGAATGGCGTGTCAGACGAAGGAATCGTCGTCGCCGCCGAAGAACGATGAGCTGTCATCGCTGTAGTCGGCATCGGTGAAGCCGCCCTGATCATTGGCGTTGTTGTCCGCCACGCGCTGATCGTCGCCCCAACCCTTGTCACTGTCGCTCTGATCGTTGACCTGAGCCGGTTCTTCCTTGATCACTTCAACCACTTCCGGCTGCTGATTGTGATGGAACAGGCTGCTGATGCCTTGCGCCAGCATCACGCCACCGGCCACGCCCGCTGCGGTTTTCAAAGCACCACCGAGGAAACCGCTGCCGGCAGGTTGTTGCGGCGCGTAATTCTGCTGAGGTGGCGCTGCACCAAAGTTCTGTTGTGGCGGCTGCGAATTGAATGACGGCCGCGCCGGTTCACGCCAGCCGCCACCGCTCGATGCCGGTGCGTTTTGGGTGGGTGCTGGCTGCGGATCGCGGGAACCACCGCCGAAGATGCTCGACAAAAAGCCACCGCTGCTGGGTGCCGGCGCGGTGGTCTGCGCCTTGGCCGATTGCAGTTCGGCCTGCAATTGCTGGACTTGCTGGGTGAGTTGCTTGTTCTGTTGGTCGAGGCTCTTGATGGCGGCCTCTTGCACCAGAATCGCCTGGGTCATGAAATAGCCTGCCGCGGGCTGGCGAGTCAGGTGTTCCTTGATCCGCGCCTCGGCCTGGGCGTCGCGCGGGGCTGAGTCCGTTTCGGCCTGTTGCAGCCGGGAAAACAGTCCATCGATCAGGGTTTGTTCTTCGCTGTTCATGGCGACCTCGTAGATTGCCGGGAATATCGTCGCCCTCATCCACTGTGGATAAGGTGCTCCTTCGTAATGGAGGCTGAAACGGGATGTTTCAATGTTCTTTACCGAACGTTTACGTTTGCGCCTCCCGGCACGTGATCGGTTAAAGTGAGCCACTGCTTCCAACCTGCGATACCGACTGATGAATTCGTTCGATGTGCTGCGTGACTCTCTGTATTTCTTCAAGCGCAATCTGGGCCAGATCGTCCGGCTGTGCCTGCCGTTGGTGATTCTGGAGGCGCTGTTGCAACAAGTGGTCGATCACTCCACGGAGCCCGACAGTTTTCCCGGCATCAGCGTGATGGTCGGCTTGTTGATTTACCCGCTGTACACCGCCGCGCTGATTCTGTTTCTCGATGCTCGCAGTCGTGGCGAATCGCCGCGCAACCGCGACCTGCTGTCGAGGTCCGCCTACCTGTGGCCGCGTTTTGCCGTGCTGACGGCGCTCAATACGCTGCTGATCCTGATCGGCCTGTCGCTGTATTTCCTGCCGGGCATCTGGCTGATGGTGACCCTGGCGTTTGGCGAGTATTTACTGGTGCTGCGCGGCATGGCCCCGCTGGCGGCGATGAAGGAAAGCCTGCGCCTGACCCGCGGCCATTTCCTGCGCATTCTGGTGTGCATCCTCTGTGTGATGGGCCCGTTGTGGGTGCTCAAGGGCGCGACCCTGGCGGTGTACCCCGAGCCGCAGAACCCGGTGATTTCGTTGCTGATCGACAGCGCTCACAGCTTCCTGCAACTGTTCGTCAGCGTGGTGCTGTTCCGCCTGTTCATGCTGATCGGCGACGCCCCCGAGAAAATCGACGGGCAGCTCTAACCATGGGCTTCGGCGCAGCTCTCGGTTATGCTCGGAGCCATCTTTTGTAACGCTATAAGCCGAGCCATGACCCGTCTACTGCGCTACACCCTGCTGGGCCTGCTGATTGTCATCGGCGTGTTGATCTCGCTGATCTACAGCCTGACCTGGCGCCCCGAAGCCAAGGAAGTGCTGCCCGTCAATTGCAGCGCCCAGGCGCCCACCCTGGTGCCCGGCCAGGCGTTGAAAGTGATGACGTGGAACGTTCAGTACCTGGCGGGCAAGCGCTACGTATTCTGGAATGACCTGGCCGCCGGCAGCGACGAAAAGCCCACACCGGAAGACATGGCGTTCAGCCTCGATGAAGTGGCGCGGGTGATTCGCGATGAGCAACCGGACATTGTCCTGCTGCAAGAACTCGATGACGGCGCCAAGGCCAGCGATTACCAGAACCAGATCAAACTGCTTCAAGAAAGGCTCGCCGACCTTTATCCGTGCAGCGCTCACGCCTTCGACTGGAAAGCCGACTTCGTGCCGCAACCGCACATCTTCGGCAGCGTCGGTCGGCAACTGGCAACGCTGAGCCGCTACCAGATCGAACACGCCGAGCGCCTGCAATTGCCCGTCGCGTCGGCCAATCTGATCAGCCGCCAGTTCAAACCGAAAAACGCCTTGTTGGTCACGTACCTGCCCCTGAGTGACGGCGGGCAGATCGCGGTGCTCAACACTCATCTGGACCGGGTGATCCAGCCCGATGAAACCCTGCAAGCGCAGGTGACTGCCGTGGCCAAAGTCCTCGACAAGTACGAAAGCCGCGGTACGCCGTGGTTGATCGGCGGCGACTTCAACCTGTTGCCGCTGGGGCAATATCAACGCCTGCCGGCCGAGCAACGCACGCCCTACTCCGCCGACAGCGCGTTGCATGTGCTGTGGGACAAGTACCCGATGATCCCCACCAACAATGAAGCCAGCGGCATTGACCGTGCGCGCTGGCTGACCCATTACCCGAACGACCCGGGGTTGAATGGTCCGGACCGGACCGTCGACTACCTGTTTTACAGCACCCGGATCAAACGGGTCGAAGCGGTGGTGAGACAGGACGATACCTTGCGGATCTCCGATCATTTGCCGGTGATTGCACGGTTCCTGTTGCCGGCCGCCCCCTAACCCCGGCGCAACGCCAAACCTGTAGGAGCAGAGCTTGCTCGCGAAGGCGGTGTGTCAGCCGACCTCCATGCTGAATGTGCGGCCTCTTCGCGAGCAAGCTCGGCTCCTACAGGGATTGGGCGCAACTTAATGCGCCTCCTCCAGCTCGTCATGCAGCAGCCCGAAGATCTTGCGTTTCATCTCGATGAACGAGCGCTCCATGACCATGTCCAGGGTCCGTGGGCGTTCGATCGGCACGTCGAGAATCTGCTTGATTCGCCCGGGCCGCGCGCCCATCACGTAGACCCGGTCGCCCAACAGAATCGCTTCGTCGATGTCGTGGGTCACGAACAGCACGGTCTTCTTGCTGTTGCCCCAGACCCGCAATAACAGCTGCTGCATTTGCAAACGCGTCTGGCTGTCGAGCGCGCCGAAAGGTTCATCCATCAGCAGGATTTGCGGGTCATTGGCCAGCGCCCGGGCAATCGCCACGCGCTGCATCATGCCGCCGGACAGCTGCTTGGCGTAGTTGTCGGCGAACCCGGTCAGGCCGACTTCATTGACGTAGTAGTCGACGATTTCCTTGCGCTGGGCCGCCGCCATGCCACGCCGCTTGAGACCGAACTCGACGTTCTGGCGCACGGTCAGCCACGGGAACAGCGTGTAGCTCTGGAACACCATGCCGCGATCCGCACCGGGCCCCTGCACTTGCTGACCACCGACGTAAATCTCGCCTTCGGTGGGCTCATTCAGACCGGCAGTGAGGTACAGCAAACTCGACTTGCCGCAGCCCGACGGCCCGACCAACACGGCAAATTGCTGATCCGGCACCTCAAACGACACCTGTTCCAGCGCGGTGAACATGCCGCCGTCAGGTTTCTGATAGCGCAGGCTGACCTTGTCCACTTGCAGCCGTGGCGCAGTTTGCACCGGGGCCGCCTGGGGCGTGACGAAACGAGGGTTGACGGCGGTTACTGAGCCCATGCGGCGATCCTCAAACGAAGGAAACGGAACAGTTGATCGGTGACCAGGCCCAGCAGGCCGATGATCGCGATGGCGAGGAAAATCACATCCACTTGAAAGCCGCGCATGGCTTTGAGGCTCAAGTAACCCAGGCCGCTGGAAGCCGCGACCAGTTCGGCCACCACCAGGTACGTCCAGGCCCAGCCCATGGTCACGCGCAAGGTGTCGAGCACCCCCGGCAACGACGCCGGAGCGATCACATGCAGCACCGCGTCGCGGCGGTTCGAGCCCAAGGTGTAAGAGGCGTTGATCAAGTCTTTGGAGATGCCCTTGGACACGTCCGCGATCATCACCAGTTGCTGGAAAAACACCCCGAAGATGATCACCGAGACTCGCTGCTCCAGGCCGATACCGATCCACAGAATGAACAGCGGCACGAACGAGGTCACCGGCAGGTAACGGATGAAATTGACCAGCGGTTCGAGGAACGCCTGGACGATGCGAAAGCTGCCCATCAACAACCCCAGCGGCACCGCCACCAGCGACGAGACGATGAACCCGACCATCACCACTTCGACGCTGGCCCACACGTGCTGGCCGAGGGTGCCGTCGCGGCTCAGGCGCACGGCGGCTTCAACCACCGCGCCCGGTGTCGGCAGGAACATGCCCGGCACCACGCCACCGTAGGACAACCCGGCCCACAGGCCGACCAACAAGACCCACGCCAGCCCGCTTGCACTCCAGATCACCGACACTGGCAAACCGGTCTTGGGTGTGATGCAGCGGCTCAGCCATGAATTGCGCTTGAACATGCGGACCTCCTAGAGCGTCGGGCTGACGAAGCGGTTGTCGATCAGGTCGTCATTGCTGACGTTGTAGGGTTTGCCCTGCAATTCACTGGCGGTCTCGTTGGCCAGTTTGATCAGTGGTTCGCTGTCGCCCGGCTTGCCCGGCGAACCGAGGAGTTTTTCGCTCATGGCCTGATCGTAGAAGCGCACGCCTTGCGCGGCGGCGGCCAGTTCCTTCGGATCGGCGAGGTAGCCACCAACACCTTTGGCCATGATTTTGTAGGCTTCTTCCGGGTGGTCCTTGGTGTACTGGACGGCTTTATACAAACCCGTCACCAACGCCTTGACGTCTTCCGGCTGCTTCTCGATCACCGTGCAGTTGAGCGCCACCACGTCGACGATGACCCCCGGCGTGCTGCTGCTGTCGATCAACACCTTGCCTAGTTGCTTGCTGCGCACCATCGACAGATGCGGCTCCCAAGTGACGGCGGCCGGCACCCGACCGGCGATGAACGCAGTGGCGGCGTCGTCAGCCGTCATGTTCTGCACGGTGATGTCGCTCATGGTCATGCCGTGTTTTTTCAGCAGGTAAGACAGCCAGAACTGCGAGGTCGACCCTTCGTTGACCGCCACGGCCTTGCCCTTCAACTCCTGCAGACTCTTGACGTCCTTGCCGACCAGAACACCGTCGCCACCGTGGCTGTCATCCAGCGCGGCCACCGCCTTGAAGCAGAATTGCGGGCGGTACTTGAGCACTTCGTCGATGGTCGACGCCGAGCCCGACAATTCGCCTGACGCCTGAGCGGCCATGTACATCGAGGCTTCTTCAACCACCGGCAACTCGACGGTCAAACCGTTTTCCTTGAAGTAGCCCAGGTCCTGGGCGAGGTAGAGTGTGCCGTAGCCGACCCACGTGGTGTGACCGATGGACAGGGTGCCGGCCTGGGCGCTGGTGGCGACCGTCGCGGCGATGGCGGTGACCGCCAGTGGATGAGTGATGCAGTTCAGCAAGGACTTGATCATGGAGCACTCCCAAAGCTGTTGATTTAGTTTTGTCATGGGCAGTACGGCCAGTGGCCTTGGAGCAGAAGCAACCGGTGGTCTCTGAGGGACCTTTCGGTGGTCAGCGTTTGGCTGACTGGCGAGGTCGATGTTGGCCCACGGCGGGGATTAGGAAAATTAGGAAATATGTCGATGGGAGAGATGAAAAAACTGGTTAGCGTGCGCCGGAAAAGGGCGGGGTTGGCGGGGGTGCACGGAGTGGGTGCAAGACATCAAATGTGTGTTAAATCGGCCATAGCATTCGCGAGCAAGCCCGCTCCCACATTTGACCGCATTCTTATGTTGGACACGGTCAAATGTGGGAGCGGGCTTGCTCGCGAAGAGGCCCGCTAGAGCGCTACAAAATCAAAGCCGGCCGTATTCCTGCGCCGTACGATCCACCGCCTTGAGGGTCTTGCCAACCAGTTCATCCACCTCTTCACGACTGGCAATCAACGCCGGCGCCATGATCATCCGCCCCAGCGTCGAGCGAATAATCACCCCTTCCTCGAAGCCAATCGTGCGGCAGCGCCAGGCGATATCGTTCTCGTTTGCAAAGCGCTTGCGAGTGCTTTTGTCCTCGGCCAACTGCAACGCCGCCACCATCCCGACACCCTGAATATCGCCCACCAACGGGTGGTTGCCGAACACCTCGCGCAAGCACTGTTGCAGGTACGGCCCGATGTCATCCTTGACCCGCGTCACCACCCCTTCATCACGCAACGCCTTGAGGTTGGCAATCGCCACCGCCGCCGCTACCGGGTGCCCGGAATAAGTCAGGCCGTGGGCAAATACCCCGCCCTGCTCCACCAGCACCTGGGCCATTTTCTTCGACAGGATCAACCCGCCCATGGGGATGTAGCCCGAGGTCAAACCCTTGGCGATCGACAAGGTGTCCGGCTCGAAACCAAAGTGCTCGTGGGCGAACCATTCGCCGGTGCGACCGAAGCCACCGATCACTTCGTCGGCGCACAACAGCACGTCGTATTGACGACAGATCCGCTGGATTTCCGGCCAGTAACTCTCGGGCGGAAAGATCATTCCGCCAGCGCCCTGGAACGGTTCGGCGATGAAGCCTGCAACCTTGTCGGCGCCGAGTTCGAGAATTTTCGCTTCCAGTTGCTGCGCGGCTCGCAAGCCGAATTCAGCCGGCGTCAGGTTGCCCTCGTGCGCAAAGAAATACGGCTCGTCGATGTGTTCGATGTCCGGCAGCATGCCGCCCATTTGATGCATGAACTTCATGCCACCGAGCGCCGTCGCCGCCAGGGTCGAGCCGTGGTAACCGTTCCAGCGACCGATCATGATTTTCTTCTCGGGCTTGCCAAGCACCTGCCAGTAACGCCGCACGGTGCGGATCAATACCTCGTTGGCTTCGGAGCCGGAGTTGGTGTAGATCGCGTGGCTGTAGTGCCCTGGCAACAGGCTGAACAGCAACTCCGAGAGTTCGATCACCTGCGGGTGGGTGGTGTGGAAAAACATGTTGTAGTACGGCAACTGCTCCAGCTGTTGAGTCGCCGCAGCGGCCAAATCCTTGCGGCCATAACCGAGGTTGGTGCACCACAACCCGGACATGCCGTCGAGGTAACGCCGACCATCGTTGTCCCACAGGTGCAGGCGCTCGCCCCGGACCATCACCCGAGGCCCTTCTTCGTTGAGCGCCTTTTGATCGACGAACGCATGGATGTGGTGCGCAGCATCGGCGGCCTGGTAGTCGCGGGTTTCACGTGGTGTGGTCATCGCCAGTTCTCCGTTTTGTTATTAGCGGCTGTTATGAGCGCAGTTGAAACCAGGTGGTCTTCAACTGGGTGTATTTATCGAATGAGTGCAGCGACAAGTCACGGCCGAAACCGGACTGTTTGCCGCCACCAAACGGCACGGTCACATCAAGCGCATCGACGCTGTTGACCGACACCGTGCCCGCGCGCAGTTGCCGCGCTACGCGGTGGGCGCGATTGAGGTCGTCGGTCCACAGCGAGGCAGCCAAACCGTAGACGCTGTCGTTGGCCAGTTGCAAGGCGTGGGCCTCGTCATCGAACGCGGTGATCGCCAGCACCGGCCCGAAGACCTCGTCGCGAAACAGCGGCATGTGCGGGCTGACGTGCGTGAACATCGTCGGCTGAATGAAGTTATCGGACCCATTGAAAATCGACTGCCGGCCGCCGCACACCTTCGTCGCGCCTTGGCGCTCGGCCTGCTGGATGAACTTCATGATGTGCGCGGTCTGGCGGCTGTCGACGATGGCCCCGGCGCGGCTTGACGGGTCCAGTGGATCGCCCGGCTGCCAACGTTCGGCCTGCGCCTTGAGGCGTTCGACGAACTCATCATGGATCGAGCGCTGCACCAGCAATCGCGAGTTGGCCGAGCAGACTTCGCCCTGGTTGAAGAAGATCCCGAACGCCGCTTTTTCTGCGGCTAGATCAAGGTCCTGACAATCGGCGAACACCAGGTTCGCACTCTTGCCGCCGCACTCCAGCCACACCTGTTTGAGGTTCGATTGCGCCGAGTACTGCATGAAATATTTGCCGACTTCGGTGGAGCCGGTGAACACCAGGCAATCGACATCCGGGTGCAAACCCAGCGCTTTGCCGGTCTGCTCGCCGAGCCCCGGCAGCACGTTGAGTACGCCCGCCGGCAAGCCGGCTTCCAGCGCCAGCTCGGCCAGGCGCAGGGCGGAAAACGGTGACTGCTCGGCCGGTTTGAGGATCACCGAATTCCCCGCCGCCAACGCAGGACCGAGTTTCCAGGCGGCCATGTCCAGCGGGAAATTCCACGGCACCACCGCCGCCACCACACCGAGCGCTTCGCGGGTGATGGTCGCCAGCACGTTCTGCGCACTGGGGGCGATCTGGTCATAGAGTTTGTCGAGGCTTTCGGCGTACCAGCGAAACACCCCGGCGGCGCCCGGCACATCGATGTTGTAGGCATCCATCACCGGTTTGCCCATGTTCAGCGAATCGAGCAGCGCCAGTTCTTCGCGATTGGCCATGATCAGATCGGCCAAACGCAACAGCACTTGCTTGCGCTCACCAGGCGAGCGCGCCGACCAGCTGCCGGCCTCGAACACCTGCCGCGCATTGCGCACCGCCGCGTCCACGTCTTCCGCGCCGCACGCCGCGACATTCGCCAGGCATTGGCCGGTGGCGGGGTTGATCGCGGCAAAGGTTTGCCCCGACTGCGCCAAACAGGGTTTGCCAGCGATCACGGCTTGATCGGGAAACTGCAGCGCAGCGGCCTTGTTTTGCCAGTATGCAAGCTCGAACACGTTCAGATGCTCCATGGGCTTTTCTTGTGTTTTGGATGGTGGCCCAGGCCTGTGTCGAGGAAAAATAGTAAAAATGTCTTCGCAGACGATGAAAAAACTGGGCAGCCCATTTCCCCAGTCGAGCCGCATAAGGTCTATTGTTCAGGCATAAAAACACCGTCGTCAGAACGGATGCGGGCGGCTCGCAATTTGCTTGGATGTCGACATCATCCACCCCGAGGTTTGCCGTGGCTGCCTACAACCTGCGTCAATTGAAGTACTTCATCACCACCGTCGAGTGCGGCAGCGTCGCCGAAGCGTCGCGCAAGCTGTACATCGCTCAACCCGCCATCTCCACGGCAATCAAAGGCCTGGAAGACAGCTTCGGCGTGCAACTGCTGATCCGCCATCACGCCCAAGGCGTGTCCTTGACTCCCAGCGGCGCGCGCTTCTACCGCAAGGCCCAGGAACTGCTGCGCATGGCCAAGGAGTTCGAACAGAACGCCCTGGCCGACAACGACGTGGTAGCTGGGCAAATCGATATCGGCTGCTTCGAAACCGTCGCGCCGCTGTACCTGCCGCAGCTGATTGCCGGATTCTCGGCGCTGTATCCAGGGGTGAAAATCCGCATCCGTGACGGCGAGCAGCAAGAGCTGGTGCAAGGCCTGACGTCGGGCACCTTCGACTTTGCCATCCTGTACGAGCACGACCTCGACGCCACCATCCAGACCGAACCGCTGATGCCCGCGCAACGGCCTTATGCGTTGCTGCCGGCGGATCATCGCTTTGCTCAGTTGAAGCAAGTGTCGCTGCGCGACCTGTGCCTGGAGCCAATGATTTTGCTCGACGTACAACCGAGCCGGACCTACTTTGTCAGCCTGTTCGAAGAGTTGCAGCTGACGCCGAACATCGCCTTCAGCTCACCGTCGATCGAGATGGTGCGTGGGATGGTCGGCCAAGGGTTCGGCTTCTCGATTTTGGTCACCCGGCCGCATTCGGAATGCACCTATGACGGCCAGAAAGTGGTGTGCGTGGACATCGTCGAAGACGTCACCGGCTCAGGGCTAGTGGCCGCGTGGCTCAAGCGCGGGCAACTGACCAAACCGGCGCAGTTGTTTGCCGATTATTGTCGAGAGCAACTGACCGCGAAGGCTGGCTCTTGAACGTCAATGTCAAAAGATCGCAGCCTCGTTTCACTCGACAGCTCCTACCTCTACCGCGTATCTCTTGTAGGAGCTGTCGAGTAAAACGAGGCTGCGATCTTTTGATCCTCAGCTTTTACGGGGCTTGATCCGCGCCGTCGCTTCCGCCACCAGCGGATCATCCGGCCAGTAATGCTTCGGATACCGCCCCTTCAAATCCTTCTTTACCTCGGCATACGTGCTGCGCCAGAAGTTCGCCAGGTCTTGCGTCACCTGCACGGGTCGCCGCGCCGGGGACAGCAGGTGCAGCTTGACCACTTGCCGGCCACCCGCAATTCGCGGCGTCTCGGCCAGACCAAACAATTCCTGCAACCGCACCGCCAGAATCGGCGGCTGCTCGCTGTAATCCAGACGAATCGACGACCCCGACGGCACGCTCAAATGATGCGGCGCCAGCTCATCCAGCCGTTGCGGCAGCGGCCACGGCAACAAGTTATGGACGATGCTCGACAAGTCCAGATTACCGAAGTGACTGAGCCGCGAAACTTTCCCCAGGTACGGCATCAGCCAGTGTTCAAGGCTTTTGAGCAACGCCGCGTCGCTGACATCCGGCCATTCACTCTCACCCTTGCCGCCAAGGTCCAACTGCCGCAACAACGCCACCCGCGCCTGCCACTGGCGCAACTCCGGTGTCCACGGCAACAGCTCCAGGCCTTTACGCCGCACCAGATTCACCAGCGCCTGACTGCGCGCCGTTTCATCAAGCCCGGTCAACGGTTCGCGGCTGAGGATCAACTCCCCGACCTTGCGCTGCCGCTCGGCCCGTAACACGCCTTCGCGCTCGTCCCAATCCAGCTGATCGACCATGCGCACTTGCTCGGCCAGCACCGAATCAAACAACGCCGGATCGAAATCCGCCGCCAGGTAAATCCGTTCCTCACGCTGGCCCTGACGGCTGCCGAGATCGGCGATCACCAGCCAGGGCTGTTTCATCAAACTGTCGGCTTCGGCGAACAGCGCCGCACGACCATTGGCCAGTCGATATTCCGCGCCACCGGCCCGTCGTTGCTGGGCGACCCGATCCGGGTAAGCTAGCGCCAACAATGCGCCGAGCCAACGCGGATGATCCGGATCGCTGACCGGCTCCGACGCTCTGCTGCGCAGATAACCGCGATACTGCCGTGCCAGTTGCCGTGCACGCTGAACGCCACCCTGAGCGCCACGTGCGGCGCGTTCTTCGCCGGACAACAGCACCAGCCGGCTGTGCAGATCCGCCCCGGCGCCACGCAAAATATCCCGCTCGCCGAGCAGTGCCGCGACATCACACGCCATGTCCGCAAGCCCGAGCGCCTGCCCCCGCAACAGCAAATGCGCGATGCGCGGATGCGCCGGCAGCTCGGCCATCGCTTGACCGTGACGCGTCAGCGCCTCGCCGTCCAATGCACCCAAACGCTCGAGCAAATCCTGAGCCTGGGCATATGCGGCGGCGGGCGGCACGTCGAGCCACACCAACTGCGTCGGGGTTACGCCCCAACGCCCGAGTTGCAACGCCAGGCCGGCAAGGTCCGCCGACAGAATCTCGGCACTGGCGTAGGCCGCCAGTTGCTCGTGCTGATCCTGCGACCACAAGCGATAACACACGCCAGGTTCGAGTCGCCCTGCCCGGCCCGCACGCTGAGTGGCACTGGCGCGCGAGATGCGCTGCGTGTCGAGGCGGGTCATGCCGCTGCCCGGGTCGAAACGCGGCACCCGCGCCAACCCGGCATCGATCACCACGCGCACGCCGTCGATGGTCAGGCTGGTCTCGGCAATGTTGGTCGCCAGCACCACTTTGCGTTTGCCCGCCGGTGCCGGATCGATCGCCGCACGTTGCGCCGCCAAATCCAGCTCACCGTGCAACGGGCAGAGCAACACCTGCGTGCTCTCGCCCAACGCATCGGCCAGTTGCTGATGCACCCGACGGATTTCCGCCTGCCCCGGCAGGAATACCAGCACGCTGCCGGCCTCATCATTCAGGGCTTCGAGAATGGTCTGCACCAGACGCGGCTCGATGAACTCGCCCGGTTGAAACGGCCGCCCCCAGCGCATCGCGACCGGGTACATGCGGCCCTCGCTGCGCAGGATCGGCGCGTCATCAAGCAAACCGGCCAGGCGTTCGCCTTCAAGGGTTGCCGACATCAAGAGGATTTTCAGCGGCTGATCGTCACGAAACAGCTCCCGGCCATTCAGGCTCAGGGCCAACGCCAGGTCAGCGTCGAGACTGCGTTCATGGAACTCGTCGAAGATCAGCAGGCCCACGCCATCCAGCGCCGGGTCGTCCTGCAAACGCCGAGTGAGGATGCCCTCGGTGACCACTTCAATCCGGGTATTGGGCCCGACTTTACTGTCCAGCCGAATCCGGTAACCGACGGTTTCACCGACCTTCTCGCCCAGTTCACTGGCCAAGCGCTCCGCGGCTGCACGCGCCGCCAACCGGCGCGGTTCAAGCATCAGAATCGTCTGCCCGGCCAGCCACGGCTCGTTGAGCAAGGCCAGTGGAACACGGGTGGTTTTACCGGCACCGGGCGGCGCTTCAAGCACAGCTTCATGGCGTGTCGCCAAGGCTTCACGCAGCGCGGGTAAAACTTCATCAATCGGCAAAGAAATCATGCTGGCTCCCCAGGGCGTGCCCACAGTAAATTGCGAGTCGCGTTGAACCTGTGGGGGTGCCAGGCAAGGCGCGGGACGCAGGCAAGGGTCGTTTCCTTGCCAAGTACCGCAACGCAGCATGGCACGCCCACAGGTTCAGCCCGGAGGGCCGAACCCCGACAACCTCGATCAGCCGTTACGCGTTGTCGATTTGGAAAAAACAACGTCAATCCTCAATTATTCCAGTGGGGGTGAGACGCGGCCGCAATTTACTGTGGGCACGCCCTGCCAGGCGCGAGTATAACGGCGAACTGCTTGTCGCTCGTTGCTGTCCTAATTCATATCGACGACGCTTCGTTATTCAGATGACTCAGGAGATTTCATATGCGTGTTCCCTTTCGCCTGATTGGCGGTGTTTTGGTCGCCACCCTGCTCACCCAAGTGACCGCCTGCGGATCGATTTTCTACCCGGATCGCCGTGGCCAGATTGACGGCAAGATCGACCCGGCCATCGCCGTGCTCGATGCCGTGGGCCTGCTGTTCTACATCATTCCCGGTCTGATCGCTTTTGCGGTCGATTTTGCCACTGGCGCGATTTACTTCGAACCGGGCAAGACTGCACAAGTGGCTCCGGAAAAACTCAAGGAAGCCATCGGCGCTGACGGCAAGGTCGATAACCACAAGCTGCAGACTATTCTGGAAACTGAACTGGGCCGCAGCTTCCCGCTGGACGACCCACGCCTCATCCAGCACAAGGGCAGCACCCAGCAACTGGCCATGTTCGGCCTGCAACCTGCTGCGTAATCCGTGCCGGTGAAGGAACACTTAAAGGACAAGCCGAGCCTATGATTTCCAGCTCCGAACACGCCCGCCTGCTGCGGCTGGCGACGCGCGCCTCGGTGGCGGTGGCGTGTACGCTGATCGTCGCCAAAGCCATCGCCTGGTGGCTGAGCGGTTCGGTGAGCATGCTCGCCGGGCTGACCGACTCGGCACTCGACGGCGTCACCTCGCTGCTCAACCTGCTGGCCGTGCATTACGCCTTGCGCCCCGCCGACGATGATCATCGCTACGGGCACGGCAAGGCCGAGTCGCTGGCAGGCATGGCTCAGGCGTTGTTCATTGGAGGCAGTGCGGTGCTGATTGCCTTGCAGGCGGTTGACCGGTTGAAACATCCGGAACCGGTGGGCGCACCGTGGATCAGCATCGGGGTGATCGTGTTCTCCCTGGCGCTGACCCTGGCGTTGCTGATGCTGCAACATCGCGTGGTCAAGGCGACCGGCTCCAATGCCGTGCGCGCCGACTCTCTGCATTACCGCTCGGACATGCTGCTCAACGGCAGCATTCTGGTGGCGCTGGTGCTCGCCGGGTTTGGCTGGCATCAGGTAGATCCATGGTTTGGTATGGGAATCGCCGTGTACATTTTCTGGAGCGCCATTCAAATCGCCCGGGAAAGTTTTACCGTGTTGATGGATGAAGAGCTGCCGCCGGACGTCAGCCAGCACATGCTCGAACTGGCCTGCAGCGTACCGGGCGTGCTGGGCGCGCATGACCTGCGCACGCGGATTTCCGGTAACCAGTGGTTCGTGCAGTTGCACCTGGAATTGCCGGGGCATTTGACCCTGTCAGTTGCCCACGGCATCAGCGATCAGGCCGCCGATGCCATTCACGCCGCCTACCCGCGAGCCGAAGTGCTGGTGCACGCCGACCCGCAGGAAGTGGTGAAAGCCGCCAGGGCTTAGAAGCTCACCTGATAACCACGACTGCTCAGGCAGTTGCCCTGGGCCTGGCGGTAGGCTTGAACCACCGACGGGTCCGGTTGATAGGTGGCGGTTCGCGGATTGAAGCCACTCTGCTGCACCGCGTATTGATAGCACTCGTAACCGTCCTGGTTGACCTGTTCCGGCGACTGGCCGTTAGCCGGATACGCCTCCACGTCGTAACTGTTGCTGACCGGTTGCGGCTGCTGTTGCATCGGCGGCTCGACCACGACGTAATCCTGCGTGCTCTCCTGATAGGCGTAATACGAACCGGCCGCGAGGAACAACAGCGCACCGCCGATCCACACTTCGCGGGCGTAATCGGGCAAATAACTGACGCGAATCCCGCGCGGCGGCTGCACCACCACATACCGCGGACCTTGCGGGCGATACCAATAGCCGCCGGAGTAGAAGTAATCCTGACCACGGTACGGCACGCGGTAGTCACGGTCCGGGAAGCGATCGATCACATGGCCGGGCCGGTACTGCGGACCCGGTCCCCAGCCATTTCCGTGCCCGTCCGGACGACCCGCCCAGCGATGGTCATCGGGACGCGGACCATTGTTCTGCCAGTGCGGGTTGTTATCGTTGCGCCGCGGCACATCCTGATAGTAACCACGCTGTGGTGGCTGGGTCTGGCGCACGGTGTCGGGCCGGCCCTGGATCGGCAAGTCATTGGCCGGCAGTTGCGGCGGTGGCGGCGGTGACCGAACCGGATTGTTGTAGTTGGGTTGCTGGCGATTCTGCCACTGACCACCGTTCTGATTCTGGCCGTTGTGTTCGAACTGGCGGCTGTTATCGCCCCGAATGATCTCGTTGTTCTGCTGACGCGGTTGATTGTTCTGAGGAGGCTGATTATTTTGCGGGCGCTGCTGATTATTGTTGCCGCCACGCCCCTGACCATTGCCTTGATGGCCGTCCGAGCCATGTTGGCCACCGTCGGGACCACGGTTTTGCGGCTCATCGGCCAGCGATTGCGCAGTGACACTTACACACAGCAAACCAACACCGGCCAAACGCCAGATGCGCGACTTCATGCTTTTCCTCACTGCGGGTTAGGGCCTGTAGGTAAGACTGGGAAAGCGCAGGCCGGTTCTGCAACAGGTTATCAGTCGCGAAACTTATTTATTGAGGGGCCGGCAACAAATCGCAGGCAAAAGAAAAGGGAGACCCGTCGGCCTCCCTTTGAGAACTTCGTCCGTGCTCGACGCTTATGACGTCGGCTCACCTCACGCCGTCTTCTGGACAGTGTGTAGCTCGGGGGCCGACACATCCCCTGTGGGGGTGGCGACCGCAGCTGGCCTGATTGGGCGAGCCGCTGTGGACTGTTTGTCCGAGCAGTGATTCTGGTGATAAGAATAGGCCGCAGGCGCCGGCAGAGGATTGCGAAGATTGCTGAAATAAACATCACTTGCGCAATTTTTAACCCTGGATAGATAATCTGCCGCAATAGTTATGACAAAGGCCTGATTGATGAGCAAACTCGACCGATACGACCTGAGCATTTTGGCGGAATTGCAGCGTGACGCGCGCATTTCCAACCAGGAGCTGGCCGAACGCATCGGCCTGTCGCCCTCGCCCTGCTCGCGCCGGGTCAAACAACTGGAAGACGACGGCTACATCACCCGCCAGGTCGCCCTGCTCGACCGCAAAATGCTTGGCCTGAGCCTGACGGCTTACGTACTGATCGGCATGGACCGGCATACGCCGGAGCGTTTCGAGAACTTCGAAGCGGCGATCCGGACATTGCCGCAGGTGCTCGAATGCAGCCTGGTGACGGGGATGGACGCCGATTATCAGCTCAAGGTGGTGGTGCCGGATATGGACCATTATCAGAAGTTGCTGCTGGGGCACCTGACACGGATTGAAGGGGTGACGAGCGTGCGGTCGAGTTTTGTGTTGAACCAGGTGCTCAACAGCACTGAGCTGCCGTTGACTCATTTGCGTAGCTGAAGACGCCTTCGCGGGCAAGCCTCGCTCCTACAGAATTGGGGACGGTCACAGGATTTCGACTCGACACGAACCCTGTAGGAGCGAGGCTCGCCCGCGAAGGGGCCGGCACAGCCGACGAATAGCTGCGGCACACTGCCGCAGGTCAATGCCCGACCCTCTCGCCGTGCCGTATACTCCCCGCGCCCTTTTAGCCCCGCCCGCGCTGGAGATGTTCAATGGATCCTGCAGTATTTGAAGAGTGGATGATGACCGGTCTGGTCAGCATCCTGATCATTTTCATGGGTTTCATCGTCTGGGATCTGGCGAAGAAATCCAAAGCCGGACGCTTTGGTTCTTTCATCCTATTCTTTGTGCTGGGTCTGGGCGTCGCTGCATTTGTGATCAAAAGCGTGGTCATCGGCCTGATCGAGTCCGGCACGTTATAACCGCGCCGGCACTTCCTTCCACTGACCCTGATCGAGCCCTTCGATCGACCAGTCGCCGATTCTGACCCGCACCAGGCGCAACGTGGGCAAGCCAACCGCTGCGGTCATGCGCCGTACCTGACGGTTGCGCCCTTCGCGAATGATCAGTTCCAGCCAGCAGGTCGGCACGGTTTTGCGAAAGCGCACCGGTGGGTTACGCGGCCACAACTCAGGCTCTTCGAGCTGCCGCGCCTCGGCCGGCAAGGTCATGCCGTCGTTCAGCTCCACGCCATCGCGCAAGCGCTGCAGCTGCTCGGCGCTCGGCTCGCCTTCGACCTGCACCCAATAGGTCTTGGCCAGTTTGTGCTTGGGGTCGGCGATGCGCGCCTGAAGCTGGCCGTCGTTGGTCAACAGCAGCAACCCTTCACTGTCACGGTCCAGCCGCCCGGCCGGGTAAATCCCGGGAATCTCTATGAAATCCTTGAGCGTCGCCCGCCCTTCACCGTCGCTGAACTGCGTCAGCACATCGAACGGTTTGTTGAACAGGATCAGCTTCGGCTCGGCCGGCGGCGCCTTGGCGACTCGGCGTGGCGCTGGTTTCGGGCTATCCGCGCCAGGGCGGCGGGAAACGGGACGTGGCGGACGGGACATGGGATGTGAACATCTAGCGGTCAGGGCTGCTAATGCTAGTGCCCTGACCGCCAAATGACCATGACCACTATCAGCGGAACGGCGGCTCGTCGAAGCTGCGCAGTTTGCGCGAGTGCAACGAGTTGAGTTCGGTGCGCAACAGGTCCACCGCCTCGATGCCGATCTTCAAGTGCTGGCTGACCGCGCGCTCATAGAAGGCGTTGGCCGAGCCCGGCAGCTTGATTTCGCTGTGCAGCGGTTTGTCCGACACGCAGAGCAACGTGCCGTAAGGCACCCGCAAACGATAACCTTGCGCGGCGATGGTGCCGCTTTCCATGTCCACCGCCACGGCGCGAGACAGGTTGATCAGCGGACGTTCCTGAGCCCAGCGCAATTCCCAGTTACGGTCATCGTAGGTCAGCACGGTGCCGGTGCGCAGGCGTTTCTTCAGTTCGTCACCCTTCTCGCCGGTGATATTGGCCGCCGCTTGCTGCAAGGCCATCTGCACTTCAGCCAGGGCCGGGATCGGAATGTTCGGCGGCACGACACGGTCAAGAATCCCGTCGCGGCGCATGTAGGCGTGAGCCAGTACATAGTCGCCAATGGTCTGCGACTGACGCAAACCGCCGCAGTGACCGATCATCAGCCAGCAGTGCGGACGCAGCACGGCCAGGTGATCGGTGATGTTCTTGGCGTTGGACGGGCCGACGCCGATGTTCACCAGCGTCACGCCGTGGCCATCGCTGGCGATCAGGTGATAAGCCGGCATTTGATAACGGTGCCAGACCACGCCCGCGGCAATCGCCGAGGCTTCGCCGTGGTCCATGCTCTTTTCGATGATCACGTTGCCCGGCAACACCATGCGCACGAAGCGCGGGTCGCTGCGCAATTGCTCAAGACCGTGAACGATGAACTGGTCGACATAACGGTGATAGTTGGTCAGCAGAATCCACGGCTGCACATGACGCCAGTCGCTGCCGGTGTAATGCACCAATCGGCGCAGGGAGAAATCCACTCGCGCCGCATCGAACAGGGCCAGCGGCAGCGGATCGGTGTTTTCCCAATCGTACAGACCATCGGCAATGCCATCGGTCGCGGCCGACAGGTCGGTACTCGGGAACACCCGCGCCAGCACGGCGGCGGTCACGCCGGAGCCGGCCAGCTCATCGCCCTGCTCGACCACGTACGGATAAGGAATGTTCTGCTGGCTGACGCCGACTTCCACGGTCACGGTGAAGTCGTGCATCAACGGCACCAGCTGTTCCAGCAGGTATTTACGGAACGCGGCCGGATGGGTGACGGTGACGCTGTAGGTCCCCGGCAGCTGAACCTTGGCGTAGGCACGCGTGGTCTGTGGGACTTCGCCCTGGCAATGGTAGGTCAGACGCAGTTCGGGATAGCGAAACATCGCACGCTGTTCGGCGTCCGGCTCGACACGATCCTTGAGGTAACGCTTGAGCGCCTGGTTCAGCGCGGTGGTTGCACGATTGTGCAAGAGCGCAAGCCGATCCACGGCTTGCTCGGCGGTTTGAACGACAATAAAAGCTTCGGTCACGATCAGCATCCTGTGTTCTGACTTGCAGAGCTTCATCTTGCCTGCAACATCGCTTCACGGGAACAGCGATGGCGACACAAATCCCAAGTCCACCGCAGATCCAATGTGGGAGCGGCGGTGCGACGATTCGACTTGCTCGCGAAGGCGGTTTAACATTCAACAGTGATGTTGACTGAAAGTCCGCCTTCGCGAGCAAGCCCGCTCCCACAAGGGGTTTGATGTCGATCACAGCATCGGGGTCGATCGCGCCACAATCGCTTCCACATCCAGCCCTCGCGGCAACGCGCCATACACCCGCCCCGCCGAACCGAGCCGGCTGGCGATGAAGGCATCACTGACAGCAGAGTTGCCAGCCTCCAGCAACAGCTTGGCCTGCAGCCCCAGGGCGATGTCTTCGGTCAACTGCCGGGCGCGGTATTGAATGTCGCTGGTGTCCTTGAAGGCTGCCTGCAATTGACTGATGTGCGCGGCCAGGCGTTTGTCGCCATGGCCATCGCCCAACTCGCTGAACAACACATCGAGCACGCCGGGTTCTTTCGACAGGGCCCGCAGCACGTCGAGGCATTGCACGTTGCCGGAACCTTCCCACGTCGAATTGACCGGCGCCTCACGGTACAAACGCGGCAGGATGCTGTCTTCGACATAACCGGCACCGCCCATGCACTCGGCGGCTTCATTGATCATTGCGGGGGCGCGTTTGCAGATCCAGTATTTGCCCACCGCCGTCACCAGCCGGGCGAATTTCGCTTCATGGCTGTCATCCAGATGATCCAGCGCCTTGCCCATGCGCAGGCTCAGCGCCAGGGCGGCTTCGCTTTCCAGCGCCAGGTCGGCCAAGACGTTCTGCATCAACGGTTGTTCGCTGAGCAATTTGCCGCCAACCATCCGGTGCGCGCAGTGATGGCTGGCCTGGGTCAGCGCCTGGCGCATCAGCGAGCTGGAACCGACCATGCAATCGAAGCGGGTCATGGCGACCATTTCGATGATGGTCGGAACGCCTCGGCCCTCTTCGCCGACCATCCACGCCAGCGCGCCACGGAACTCCACTTCGCTGGACGCGTTGGAGCAATTGCCGAGTTTGTTTTTCAGGCGCTGGATGTAGAACTGATTGCGCGTGTCGTCCGGGCGATGGCGCGGCAGCAGGAAACAGGTCAAACCCTTGTCCGTCTGGGCCAGGGTCAGGAAGGCGTCGCACATCGGCGCCGAACAGAACCACTTGTGGCCCACCAGTTCATAGGCCTGGCCCGGACCACTGGCGCCGACCGGATAGGCCTTGGTGGTGTTGGCGCGCACATCGGTGCCGCCCTGTTTCTCGGTCATGGCCATGCCGATGGTGACACCGGCCTTATGCGCCATGCCGACGTTGCGCGGGTCGTATTCGGTGGCGAGGATCTTCGGCAGCCACTGTTTGGCCAGGTCCGCTTGCAGGCGCAGGGCCGGCACGCTGGCGAAGGTCATGGTCAGCGGGCAGCCGCTGCCGGCTTCGGCCTGGCTGTGCAGATACGTCATGGAGGCGCGGGCGACGTGGGCGCCGGACTGCGGATGCGCCCAGGGCAACGAGGTCAAACCGTGCTCGACCGCCGTGCGCATCAGTTCGTGATAAGCCGGATGAAATTCCACCAGGTCGATACGATGGCCGTAACGGTCATGGCTGCTAAACACCGGCTTGTTCTGATTGGCCAGGAACCCTGCTTCCATCAGCGGCCCACCGGCCAGCGCGCCGTAAGCGTCGATCCGCGACTCGGCCCACCCGGCCCCGAAACGCCGCGACCACTCCTGCAAAGGCAGGTCGATGCGATACAGGTTGGTGCCATCCAGCGACGGTGGCTGGTTGGTGACTTCGTGGGTTTCGGCGAACTGATGCAGGTTCATGACGGGGCTCCTTTGGTCAGCCAAGGGATTTCAGTTAAGCACCGCCCCGTGGCCGAACAAAGTGTCATATCTGCCTAACTGTCGGCGCTTTCACCCTGCCTTGGACAGAGCACCCGTCGATACAACGCCGCCTGCAAATCTTCGAACTTCACCGGTTTGCTCAGGTAATCAATCAAGGCACCGGTCGGGCAGCGCTCCCGCTCAACGCTGACGGCAATCACGAACACCGGCAGTTCGCCGCAACCCGGCAACGCGCGGATCTGGCAACAAAACGATACGCCGTCCAGCGTCGGTAACGGGCTATCCAGCAGCACCGCGTCGAAAGTCTCTCGCTGCAAATGATCGAGCGCGGCATGACCGTTGTCGGCAGTCCGCACCCGAAACCCAAGCTTGAGCAGCATCCCGCGCATCACCAGTTGATTGATGCTGTTGTCATCCACCAGCAGCACGGTGCAATCCTGCGGCAGCCGCAGGCGCGGGAAATCCCGCGTCATAAAGGGCGTTGCCACCCGCTCCACGACCGGCAACTCGAACTCGACATCCAGCTGGAAGCGGCTGCCGCGCCCAGGTTCGGTGCGGTGTGTCAGGCGCCCGCCGAGCAATTCGATCAGTTGCCGACAGATGGCCAGGCCGATGCCCAGGCCGCCGTACTCGCGGGTCATCGAGCCATCGACCTGGAAGAACCGTTGATACATCGTCGCCTCCCCCAGATCGGTGAAGCCGATGCCGGTGTCGATCACCGCAAAGGACAACGCCAGCCGGTCGGGCTCCACAGGTTTGCCCGTGACCCGCAGCGCCAACCCGCCGATCCGGGTGAACTTGATCGCGTTATCCAGCAGGCATTCCAGGCATTGCGTCAACTTGGCGCTGTCACCGTGCAAGCGGTCCGGCAGCCCTTGCGTCACCTCGACTTTGAAATCCAGCGACTTGCTCAAGGCATTGCTCTCGAACTGCACGCGCAAGGCCTCGACCACACCGCGCAAACTGAAGGTGGCCGCCGTCGCGTTGAGCCGGCCGGCCTGCAACTCGGTCAGGGTGAGGATGCCATTGACCATGCGCATCATGTCGCGCGCCGAACCGGCGGCCGTTTGCTGGTACTGCTCCAGTTCCGGGTCCATCTCGACAGTCTGCATCAGCTCCAGCGAACCGATCACGCCGTTCATGGGCGTGCGCAGTTCGTGGGTCAGGGTAGCGAGGAATTCGTCCTTGAGTTTGTTGCTGTGCGCCAGTTGCTGGTTGAGCACTTCAAGCTTCTGGCCGGCATCGAACAGCGTCTGCGCCTGCTGCTCGCGCATCGCGTTGATGCGGTCGGCCAGGGCCAAAGACAACAACGCGACTTCGATGGCCGAACCGATCTGGCTGGAATACATGGTCAGGAACACGTTCGGCAGATAGCCCAGCACCATCAGAGTGTTGACGATGCCGCCGAGCAAAAACGCCGACCAGGCAATGATGAAATACCGCGCCACCCGCAGGCCACGCAGCCAGGCCAAAATCCCCGCGGCAAAAATCACCACGGTGAACGTCAGCGCCAAGGCCGTCGCCAGACGCAGGGCCAGGCCGTAACTGGTCATCAGCGACAACCCGACCACCAACGCGCCAAACGCAATCAACGCCTGCAGCAAGCGGTCGAGCCAGCGACTGTGCTCGGCTGTCTGCAAGAAGCTACGGGCAAACTGGCTGCCGAACAGCCCGGCGCAACCGATGAAGAATGGTGTTGCGGCGTTGGCCCACCAAGGGTTGTCCGGCCAGAAATACTCCACGGCCGCGCCGTTGACCGACAGCTGATACAAACCGAACGAGGCGATGTAGAAGATGTAATAGAGGTAACTGGTGTCGCGCACGCTGAGGTAGATGAACAGGTTGTAGACCAGCATCCCCGCCAACACGCCATAGATCAGCCCCAACACATAGAGGCGGATCGGCTGTTCTTCGAGGTAAGCGGTGCTCGACCACAACGTGACGGGCGCTTGGACCGAGCCTTCGCTTTCCAGACGCAGGTACACCGTTTGCGCCTGGTCGGGGGTGAAATTCAGAGCGAACAGGTAGTTGTTCTGCCGAATCTCGCGACTGGCGAACGGCAAGGCATCACCCGTCCGCTGGACCAACTGATACACACCGGCCGCATCGGGCACGTAGAGATCGAGGTGATCGAGGGGCGGATAGGCCAGTTCGAGCAACCAGGTGCGTTGCACGGCGGGATTGGTCGGGCGGTAATGCAGGTCGATTTTCAGCCAGAACGCCGAACGCGAATAACCGGCGTTGAGGGTGTCCTTATCGTGGGGTTTGAAGTTACCGGCCGCGGCTTGCGCACGCACATCGGCGATGGTCGCCTGACCACCGGCGTCCTCGAACACTTGCAGGGTTCGGCCCAGGGGAAGGCTTTGAGTGAATTCATCGAATTCGACGGCGCTCGCCAGGAGGGGCAAGCACAACAGCAACATTAGCAAATAGCGCATTTAAGCCCCAGCGTGGCCTGTCCGGTTATCTCAGGAAGCCCCTCATTCCTTTTGAGTAGACGTAAAACCGGTATTACCTGTTATTGATTTGGATCCACTCTAGCATAGCCGTTGGTGGCCATTGAGCACCATTGAAATTTTTCCTACAAAGGCTCTAGTACGGGCGTTCCAGCACCTAAAATTGTGCTAAAGCTAATAGCCCGATCAGCCCCTGACTTTGCATCGGCGGCTGGCGACAATTTTGTAGCAGCAGGCTGCTTAACCGCTACAGGGTCCTTCATGACTCGCTGGTCGACTGGTGGTAAGCTCGCGCACCATGAATATCTACAGCTCTCGCCCCGTTGTCCTCTGTCTCTCCGGCCACGACCCAAGTGGTGGCGCCGGCTTGCAGGCAGATATCGAAGCCCTGCTCGCCCAGGGTTGCCATGCGGCTCCGGCCGTCACCGCCCTGACCGTGCAAGACACGGTCAATGTCACTGACTTCCGCGTCCTCGACCGTGAGTGGGTGTTGGCCCAGGCCAATGCCGTGCTCAACGACTCGACGGTAGCGGCGGTCAAACTGGGCATGCTCGGTTCCCTGGAAATGGTCGACACCGTCGTCGAACTGCTCCAGGCGCACCCGCATTTGCCGATGGTCTGCGACCCGGTGCTGCGCGCCGGTGGCGGCGGACGATTGGGCAAGGACGAAGTCGGCTACGCCATGCGCGAACGCCTTCTGCCCCTGGCCATCATTGCCACCCCTAACCTTCCCGAAGCCCGCATCCTCGCCGAACTGCCCGAAGGCACCGCGGACGAGTGCGCTGAAAAACTCCTGCCGTTCGTCAAACACCTGCTGATCACTGGCGGCCATGGCGATGAACACGAAATCCACAATCGCTTGTACAGCCGTGACGGCAGCCGCCAAACCTTTACCTGCCAGCGTTTGCCCGGCAGCTATCACGGTTCCGGCTGCACGTTGGCCAGCGCGTTGGCCGGTCGTCTCGCTCAGGGCGAACATCTCGTCAGCGCCGTGAAGACCGCGCTTGACTACACTTGGCGCACCCTGCGAGATGCCGAGCAGCTGGGCAAAGGCCAATTCGTGCCACGCCGCCTGCCGCTGGATTTCTGTTCGTAACGCCATTGAGGCTTGTCCGATGAAACTACGTGGCCTGTACGCCATTACTGACAGCCAGCTACTGGCCGGTAAATTTCTTACGTACGTGGAGGCGGCGCTGGAAGGCGGCGTCGCCCTGCTGCAATACCGCGACAAGAGCAGCGACGAAGCCCGCCGTCTGCGTGAGGCCGAAGCCCTGCGCGATCTGTGTGAACGCTACAAGACTCACCTGATTATCAACGACGATGCCGAACTGGCCGCACGCCTGAACGTCGGTGTGCACCTGGGCCAGACCGATGGCCCGTTGACCCCGGCCCGTGCGCTGCTGGGTCGCCAGGCGATCATCGGTTCGACCTGCCACGCGCAACTCGAACTCGCCGAGCAAGCCGCCAAGGAAGGCGCCAGTTATGTCGCCTTCGGCCGCTTTTTCAATTCCAGCACCAAACCCGGCGCCCCGACGTGCAGCCTCGAACTGCTCGATCAGGCCCGCAGCAAACTGCACCTGCCGATCTGCGCGATCGGCGGCATCACCCTCGACAACGCCGCCCCGCTGGTGGCCCACGGGGTCGATCTGCTGGCGGTGGTGCATGGCTTGTTTGGCGCCGAGAGCACGGCGGAAGTGACACGCCGCGCCCGCGCATTCAACGACCTGCTTTCTGTTTAAGTAGCTAAAAATCTGATTTGAGAGCCCGATCATGTCTCGTTCCGAAACCCTGTTTGCCAATGCCCAGAAACACATTCCCGGTGGCGTGAACTCGCCTGTTCGCGCGTTCAAAAGC
Organism: Pseudomonas sp. NPDC086251; assembly: GCF_044746405.1. Taxonomy (NCBI): domain Bacteria; kingdom Pseudomonadati; phylum Pseudomonadota; class Gammaproteobacteria; order Pseudomonadales; family Pseudomonadaceae; genus Pseudomonas; species Pseudomonas sp. NPDC086251. The sequence continues at coordinate 119,595 of NZ_JBIVBY010000011.1, read as the reverse complement.
GTTGGCGGCACGCCGTTGTTCTTCAAACACGCTGAAGGCGCCTACGTCACCGACGAAGACAACAAGCGTTATGTGGATTACGTCGGTTCCTGGGGGCCGATGATTCTCGGCCACAGCCATCCGGACGTGCTGGACGCGGTGCGCAAACAACTGGAACACGGTTTGTCCTACGGCGCGCCGACCGAGATGGAAACCCAGATGGCTGATCTGGTCTGCTCGATCGTGCCGTCGATGGAAATGGTGCGCATGGTCAGCTCCGGCACCGAAGCGACCATGAGCGCGATCCGCCTGGCCCGTGGTTTCACCGGCCGCGACAGCATCATCAAGTTCGAAGGCTGCTACCACGGTCACTCCGACAGCCTGCTGGTCAAGGCCGGTTCCGGCGCCCTGACCCAAGGCGTGCCGAGCTCGGCCGGTGTGCCGGCGGATTTCGCCAAACACACCCTGACCTTGCCGTTCAACGACATCGACGCGGTAGAAACCATGCTCGCCGACGTCGGCCAGGACGTGGCCTGCATCATCGTCGAACCGGTGGCCGGCAACATGAACTGCGTGCCGCCGGCACCGGGCTTCCTCGAAGGCCTGCGGACCCTGTGCGACCAGCACGGCGTGGTGCTGATTTTCGACGAAGTGATGACCGGTTTCCGGGTTGCCCTCGGCGGCGCACAAGCTCACTACGGCGTGACGCCGGACCTGAGCACCTTCGGCAAGATCATCGGTGGCGGCATGCCGGTCGGCTGCTTCGGCGGCAAGCGCGAAATCATGTCGCACATCGCGCCACTGGGCCCGGTCTATCAGGCGGGCACCTTGTCGGGTAACCCGCTGGCGATGGCTGCCGGCCTGACCACGCTGCGCCTGATCAGCCGTCCGGGCTTCCACGCCGAGCTGACCGACTACACCAGCCGCCTGCTCGACGGCCTGCAGCAACGCGCCGATGCCGCCGGCATTCCGTTCGTGACCACGCAGGCCGGCGGCATGTTCGGTCTGTACTTCAGCGGCGCCGACGACATCGTGACCTTCGATGACGTGATGGGCAGCGACGCGAACCTGTTCAAGCGCTTCTTCCACCTGATGCTGGAAGGTGGCGTGTACCTGGCACCGAGCGCATTCGAAGCCGGCTTCACCTCGATCGCCCACGGCGACACCGAGCTGAAACTGACCCTGGATGCCGCCGAACGCGCATTTGCCGCGTTGAAATAACGCTGTTGCGCTGACGCTGGCGATTGCCAGCGTCAGCTTTCACCTACATTCCCGCCTCTTTTCCTACGCTTCTGCCAGCAATCAGCCGCAAAGTGGGCGATATATTCCCCGCGCAGCAGAAAAACGAGTAAAGACTTTGTAAGGTTGGCCCTGCTTATTTCATAATGCGCGCTTATTGGATCCCCTCGATGGGTCCGCGCGCCCTTCAGAGGTAAGTCGATTCCCATGAACCGCACCGGCCGCGCCCTTGCACTGGGCTGCCTGTTGCTCCTTCAGCCCCTGCTCGCGCTCGCACAAGCAGGCGGCAACTCGTTGTTAATCCCAGCGATGGGTCGTTGCACCCTCAATACTCAGCCGCAAGACCTGGCTCAGGCACTCGCTGCCTGCCAGAAAGCGTCGGATGAAGGGGATGCGCAAGCGCAATACGAGTTGGGTGAGTTCTACTACGACGGCAATAACACCCCGCGCGACCTCAAGAAAGCCCTGGACTACTTCGAAAAGGCCTCGCTGCAAGGCCACGCCCAGGCGCAATTCAAACTCGGCACCATGTTTTTCCACGGCGAAGGCGTGCCAGCCAATAACGTTCAGGCGTACATCGTGCTGAAAATGGCGGCGGTCAATGGCGCGGAAGACGCGCTGGACACGGCTGACGAAGTCGCCGAGAAGATGCCACGCGAAGAGCTTGAGGTGGCGACTCAGGTGCTGGGGCAGATATTCCGCAAGTACCTGATGGAATTGCAAAGCGCCGATGGGCGTACGCCTTTTTCGCCACTCCCCTGAATCTGCGTTGTTATGACTAGGCCCCTTCGCGAGCAAGCCCGCTCCCACATTTGATCTGCGTCGTACACAAATCAAATGTGGGAGCGGGCTTGCTCGCGAAGGGCGCGACTCGGTCTCGAAACTTACTTCTCAGGCATCGGCATCGGAAACGGCATGACATTGCCGACCGCGCCGCGGGCTTCGCTGATTTTCGGGGTGCCAAGGCGCTCGACCTCGTCGATGCGCACGATCGAATGCATCGGCACAAAACTGCGCACAACGCCTTCGAACTGAGCCTTGAGCTTCTCTTCGCTCGGATCGACGACCACTTGCGTGCGCTCGCCAAAGACGAACTCTTCCACTTCCAGGAAGCCCCACAGATCACTTTGATAGATCTGTTTGGCATACATTTCGTACACCTGGCCCTGGTTGAGGAAAATCACCTTGTAGATTGGAGCTTCACGTTTGGTCATGGTGGGCGAGCAACACATCGGGGGATAAAAATGAGGGCGCGAACTATAGCATAGCCGCCGGACGCACAGCGGTAGGAACCTGGGAACATGTTCCCTATAATGCGCGGTTCTTTGAATCACGTGATGACTCTGTCCATGGCCAAGAAGCTTTACATCGAAACCCACGGTTGCCAAATGAACGAGTACGACAGCTCGCGCATGGTCGATCTGCTGGGCGAACATCAGGCCCTGGAAGTCACCGCTCGCGCTGAAGACGCCGACGTGATCCTGCTCAACACCTGCTCCATTCGCGAACGCGCCCAGGACCGGGTGTACTCCCAGCTCGGCCGCTGGCGTGAACTGAAACTGGCCAACCCGGACATGGTGATCGCCGTCGGCGGTTGCGTGGCCAGCCAGGAAGGCGCAGCCATCCGCGATCGCGCGCCGTACGTCGATGTGGTGTTCGGCCCGCAGACCCTGCACCGCCTGCCGGAAATGATCGACGCCGCACGCCTGACCAAGCTGCCGCAGGTCGACGTCTCGTTCCCGGAAATCGAAAAATTCGACCATTTGCCCGAACCGCGCATCGACGGCCCGAGCGCTTATGTGTCGGTCATGGAAGGCTGCAGCAAGTACTGCACGTTTTGCGTGGTGCCGTACACCCGTGGCGAAGAAGTCAGCCGGCCGTTCGACGACGTGATCGCCGAGATCATCCACCTCGCCGAAAACGGTGTGCGTGAAGTGACCCTGCTGGGGCAGAACGTCAACGGCTACCGCGGGACCACTCACGATGGACGCCTGGCCGATCTCGCCGAGTTGATCCGCGTCGTGGCCGCCGTCGATGGCATTGACCGCATTCGCTACACCACTTCGCACCCGCTGGAATTCTCCGACAGCCTGATCCAGGCCCACGCCGACGTCCCGGAGCTGGTAAAACACCTGCACTTGCCGGTGCAGTCGGGTTCGGACCGGATTCTGTCGGCAATGAAACGCAACCACACGGCGCTGGAATACAAATCGAAGCTGCGCAAATTGCGCGCCGCCGTGCCGGGGATCTGCATCAGCTCGGACTTCATCGTCGGCTTCCCGGGCGAGACCGAGAAAGACTTCGAACAGACCATGAAACTGATCGAAGACGTCGGTTTCGACTTCTCCTATTCGTTCGTTTATAGCCAACGCCCGGGCACACCTGCGGCCGACCTGGCCGACGAAACGCCGGAAGCGCTGAAAAAAGAACGCCTGAACGCCCTGCAACATCGCCTGAACCAGCAAGGTTTCGAGATCAGCCGACAAATGGTCGGTTCGATCCAGCGGATCCTGGTCACCGATTATTCGAAAAAAGACCCCGGTGAGTTGCAAGGCCGGACCGAGAATAATCGCATCGTCAACTTCCGCTGCGACAACCCGACCTTGATCGGCCAGTTCGCCGACGTGCACATCGACGCGGCACAACCGCACTCGCTGCGGGGCTCGCTGATCCAATAACCCCACATAACCTGTAGGAGCGAGGCTTGCCCGCGAAGGCGCCACGACAGACAACTCATCGGTTGAATGTCAGTCCGCCTTCGCGGGCAAGCCTCACTCCTGCAAGGGCGGTGTCAGACGTTGGTTATTTAAGGCCTTTCGCACCCAGCCCACTGGCGTTATCCTTGATTTCATCTTAATTGCCCCAGGGCGGCTAAATACGACCTTGAACGCACCCATAGAACCACATCGTTTTATCCTCGAGCCCTTTGAGGCTCGCCGCTTCGCCAATCTGTGCGGGCAATTCGACGAGCATCTGCGCTTGATCGAACAGCGCCTGAATATCGAGATCCGCAACCGCGGAGACCAGTTCGAACTGATCGGCGAACCCAAACACACCACCTCCGCGGAAAACCTCCTGCGCCGCCTGTACCGGGAAACCAAGGGTACCGAGCTGTCGCCGGACATGGTTCACCTGTTCCTGCAGGAATCGGCCGTCGAAGAGCTGGACAACGTTTCCCCGTCCGAACCTTCCGTCGCCCTGCGCACCAAGAAAGGCATGATTCGCCCTCGCGGCTTGAATCAGTTGCGCTACGTGAAGGAAATCCTCGGTAACGACATCAATTTCGGCATCGGCCCGGCCGGTACCGGCAAGACCTATCTGGCCGTTGCCTGCGCTGTGGATGCGCTGGAACGCGAGCAGATCCGCCGCATCCTGTTGGTTCGTCCGGCGGTTGAAGCGGGCGAAAAGCTCGGTTTCCTGCCCGGCGACCTGTCCCAGAAGATCGACCCGTACCTGCGCCCGCTCTACGACGCACTCTACGAGATGCTCGGCTTCGAACACGTGGCCAAGCTGATCGAGCGCCAGGTCATTGAAGTCGCGCCGCTGGCTTACATGCGTGGTCGTACGCTGAACAACAGCTTCATCATTCTCGACGAAAGCCAGAACACCACCGTCGAGCAGATGAAGATGTTCCTGACCCGGATCGGCTTCGGCTCCACGGCAGTCATCACCGGTGACATCACCCAGGTCGACCTGCCGAAAGGCACCAAGTCCGGGCTGCACCATGTGATCGAAGTGCTCAAAGACGTGCCGGGTATCAGCTTCACCCATTTCATGCCCAAGGACGTTGTGCGCCATCCGCTGGTGCAGCGCATTGTCGAAGCCTACGAGCGCTTCGAGAATCGTGTGGCTGACGAACCGGCGAAGTTCTCTTCCAAGGACAATCGCCACGATGCTTGAGCTTGATCTGCAACTGGCTACCCAAGCGCCTGCCCCCAGCGAAGCCGAGTTCCGCCAATGGTGCGAACTGGCTCTGCGCCAGCGCACGGCTGACTCCGAAATGACCATTCGCCTGGTCGATGAAGAAGAAGCGCGCGAACTGAATCACACCTGGCGGCAAAAGGATTACGCCACTAACGTCTTATCGTTCCCTGCCGACGTGCCTGACGAGTTTCTCGACATCCCGCTGCTGGGCGATCTGGTGATCTGCGTGGCCGTGGTCGAGCGCGAAGCCGCCGAACAAGGCAAGGAACTCAAGGCCCACTGGGCGCATCTGGTCATTCACGGCTGCTTGCATCTGCTTGGTTACGACCATATAGATGACGAGGAAGCCGAAGAAATGGAAGCACTGGAACGAACGTTGCTTGCAGAGCTGGGTCATCGAGACCCGTATGCGGACGACGAAACTGACACACCCCCAATCGTAACAACAAAGGATTCAGAGTAATCGCTATGAGCGAAGATCGATCGAGCAACGGGCAAAAGTCTTGGCTGGGTAAGCTCACCCAGGCTTTTGCCCACGAGCCGAAGAACCGCCAGGAGCTGCTTGAGCTGCTGCGCGACGCACACCAAAACAAACTGCTGGACAGCGAAGCGCTGGCCATCGTCGAAGGCGCCATCCAGGTGGCGGACCTGCAAGTACGGGACATCATGGTCCCGCGCTCGCAGATGGTCAGCATCAAGGCGACCCAGACACCCCGCGAGTTCCTGCCGGCCGTGGTCGACTCGGCCCACTCCCGTTACCCGGTGATCGGCGAAAGTCACGATGACGTGATGGGCGTGTTGCTGGCCAAGGACTTGCTGCCGTTGATCCTCAAGGAGAACGGCGACAGCTTCAACATCAAGGACCTGCTGCGCCCGGCCACCTTCGTGCCGGAGTCCAAGCGCCTGAATGTGCTGCTGCGCGAGTTCCGCGCCAACCATAATCACATGGCCATCGTCATTGACGAATACGGCGGCGTGGCGGGTCTGGTGACGATCGAAGACGTGCTGGAACAGATCGTCGGCGACATCGAAGACGAACACGACGTCGAAGAAGACAGCTACATCAAGCCACTGCCCAGCGGTGACTTCCTGATCAAGGCCCTGACGCCGATCGAGAACTTCAACGAGTTCTTCGACAGCCAATTCTCCGATGACGAATTCGACACTGTGGGCGGTCTGGTGATGAGCGCGTTCGGGCACTTGCCCAAACGCAACGAAATCACTGAAATCGGCCCGTATCGCTTTCGCATCCTGAACGCCGACAGCCGTCGGATTCACTTGCTGCGCCTGACACCTATTGCACGCTAAGGATTGAAATGCATCGTCTGACCCGCCCCGGCTGGCCCGGTAACCTGCTGGCCGTGGCGGCCGGTGCACTCACCACCCTGGCCCTGGCGCCGTTCGATATCTGGCCGCTGGCATTGCTGGCGGTAGGTTTCTTCTATGCCGGTTTGCGCGAACTGAATCCCCGTCAGGCCCTGGGCCGTGGCTGGTGTTTCGGTTTCGGCCTGTTTGGTGCCGGCACCAGCTGGATCTACTACAGCATTCACCACTTCGGCGGCGCATCGGTGCTGCTGGCCGGTTTCCTGATGCTGATCTTCACGGCGGCGATTGCCTGGTTCTTCGCCCTGCCCGCCTGGATCTGGGCGCGCTGGCTGCGTCGTAACGAGGCGCCGCTGGCCGATGCCTTGGCGTTTGCCGCGTTATGGGTCGGCCAGGAAGCCTTTCGCGGCTGGTTCCTGACCGGTTTCCCGTGGCTCTACTCCGGTTACAGCCAACTCAACGGGCCATTGGCCGGGCTCGCGCCGGTTGGCGGGATGTGGCTGATTTCCTTCACCCTGGCCCTGACGGCGGCGCTGATCTACAACGCTGTACGACTGGTGCGCACCGGGCGCAAAGGCTTCATCGCCGCCGGTGTGTTGCTGCTGATCGGCCCGTGGGTGGCCGGTATGACGCTGAAGGAACACGCCTGGACAACCCCGGCGGGCGCTCCGCTGAGTGTCGCGGCGATTCAGGGCAATATCGAACAGAGCATGAAGTGGGACCCGGCGCAGCTCAACGCGCAGCTGGCGCTGTACCGCGACATGAGTTTCAGCTCCAAACCTGTCGACCTGTTGATCTGGCCGGAAACGGCAGTCCCGGTGCTCAAGGAGTCCGCCGAGGGCTACCTGAACATGATGGGCAACTTCGCGGCCGAGCGTAAATCCGCGCTGATCACCGGGGTACCGATTCGCGAAGAAGTCCGCCACGAAAAGCGTTTCTTCAATGGCATTACCGTGGTCGGTGAAGGCGACGGCACGTACCTCAAGCAGAAGCTGGTGCCGTTTGGCGAGTACGTGCCGTTGCAGGACGTGCTGCGTGGCCTGATCGCCTTCTTCGACCTGCCGATGTCGGACTTTGCCCGTGGCCCGGCCGACCAGCCGATGTTGCAGGCCAAGGGTTATCAGATTGCGCCGTTCATCTGCTATGAAGTGGTGTATCCGGAATTCGCCGCCAGCCTCGCCGCCCGAAGCGATCTGCTGCTGACCATCAGCAACGACACCTGGTTCGGCACTTCCATCGGCCCGCTGCAACACTTGCAGATGGCGCAGATGCGCGCGCTGGAGGCCGGTCGCTGGATGATCCGCGCCACCAACAACGGCGTGACCGGCCTGATCAACCCGTTCGGGCAGATCACGGTGCAGATCCCGCAGTTCGAACGCGGCATTCTGTATGGCGAAGTGGTGCCAATGCACAACCTGACGCCGTACCTGGAATGGCGTTCCTGGCCGCTGATCATCGTGTGTGTGTTGTTGTTTGGCTGGGCGTTGATAGCCAGCCGGATGGCCAAGACCGTTTAAAAGCTTCGCGAGCAAGCCCGCTCCCACATTTGATCTGTGTACGACGCAGTTCAAATGTGGGAGCGGGCTTGCTCGCGAAGGCGGTACAGCAGACGCCGCATCAATCGGCGGTGACCTCACTCCGGTAAAACAACGAATACCCGACCTGCCCCACCGCCTCATTCATCAACTGCCCGCTCTGCCAGATCGACTTGAACTCCGGCAACCAGCCACCCAATGGCCGGGCGTTGTCTACGCCCAGAAACCCCATCGGCGCCGGCACCACCTCAAACCCGGCCTTCTGGAAACTCCAGACCGCACGCGGCATGTGCCACGCCTGGGTCACGAGCACCACGCGCTTGATCCCTTGCGGCAACAACACCTCGGCGCTGAACTGCGCATTCTCCCAAGTCGTGCGACTACGCCCTTCCTGCCAACGCACGGTCACGCCGAAATCATCCAGCAAAGAGTCAGCCATCAATTTGGCTTCAGTCGGCGGCGTGCCGTAATGCAGGCCGCCACTGGTCAGGATCGGCAGGCCGGACGCCTTGGCCAATCGCGCCGCATACCGCTGGCGCTCCAGGCCCACGCCGGTCGGCTGGTCTTCACCCCACGCCAGGTCGCCACGCTCACGCCCTGAACCCAGCACCACTATCGCGTCAGCCTGTTGGGCCAGCGTCGCCCATTCGTCGCGAGCCAGCGGCGGTTCACGCTCAAGCAGTTCGGCGCTCCACTGCACGACAACGGGCAGGCTCATCAACCAGAAGCCGCCCGCGCCGAGGACAAAGCACAGGCTGGCAAGTCTCGGTCTTGAGCGGCGTAGCCACCAGGCGAGGACCAACAGCAACAAAAGAATGCCGGGCGGCAGTAGAAGTTGTTTCACGAAATAACGAAAAGGCATCGAGCATCTCCAGAGATGCTCGAAGCCTAAGTGGGTTGACGCGATGCGACAACAGATGCGGAAGGACTATGCTTCAAAAAACCATACGACATGGCTTCAAGTGCCCTTACTTGAATTGCAGAGACCGGACCTTTACCGCGTCTCTGCCGGGAGTCTTGTCCTTGAGCCAGATGATCTTGGCCGAACGTGGTGCGTCGAGTTGCTTCACTGCTTCTGACAAGCATCCGTGTGTCTCACGTTCACTGCGATCGAGGTACGCTTTGACCAGTGCAAACTCTGCGGGGCTCAAGCCACGCAATTCCAGTTCCAGCGGACGTTCGTCGCGTAACCGGCCAGCGGTTTTAGCCGCGTCCAGGGCCATTCCCAGACGATCGATCAGTCTTTCGTAAAGCTCCGGTTTTGTAACTTTTTGCCGTGACTCAACCATCCCTCACCTCATTGAAGATAAGACTTACTCCCCATTTAGAGCTTAGCTTCCATCAACAAACCGGCTGAGTGCTGCGACCAACGGCCCTCGCAGCGGGTTTCGGGTGACCTGCGGCAGTAATCAGGGTTTCCCTCGGTAGAGCGCGGTCATGTATGCTACGGCGCTTCCTGTAACTCCACTTCCAGCTCGTCTGGACACCGAAACGCCGATTTGGCGTGATCAATGTCCAACGTTGCATTGAAGAGGATTAGGCCACCCCTATTCAGTTCAAAAGTAGCCATGCACGAACAATATCAGCCCCGTGAAATCGAAGCCGCCGCCCAGTCGTTCTGGGACGAGCAAAAGTCCTTTGAAGTCAGTGAACAGCCAGGCAAGGAGACGTTCTACTGCCTGTCGATGTTCCCTTACCCCAGCGGCAAGCTACACATGGGGCACGTGCGCAACTACACCATCGGCGACGTGATCTCCCGCTACCAGCGCAAGCTAGGCAAGAACGTCCTGCAACCCATGGGTTGGGACGCCTTTGGCATGCCGGCGGAAAACGCCGCGATGAAGAACAACGTAGCGCCCGCCAAGTGGACCTACGAAAACATCGCCTACATGAAAACCCAGCTGCGCAGCCTGGGCCTGGCGGTGGACTGGTCGCGCGAAGTGACCACCTGCAAGCCGGATTACTACCGCTGGGAACAATGGCTGTTCACTCGCCTGTTCGAAAAAGGCGTGATCTACAAAAAAAGCGGCACCGTGAACTGGGACCCGGTCGACCAGACCGTCCTGGCCAACGAACAAGTGATCGACGGCCGTGGCTGGCGTTCCGGCGCGCTGATCGAAAAGCGCGAAATCCCGATGTACTACTTCAAGATCACCGCTTACGCGGATGAGCTACTGGAGAGCCTCGACGATCTGCCGGGCTGGCCTGAACAGGTCAAGACCATGCAGCGCAACTGGATCGGCAAATCCCGCGGCATGGAAGTGCAGTTCCCGTACAACGTCGATTCCATCGGCGAAACCGGCGCGCTGAAAGTGTTCACCACCCGTCCGGACACCCTGATGGGCGCGACCTACGTTGCCGTGGCCGCCGAACACCACCTGGCGGCCCTGGCCGCACAGAACAATCCTGAGCTGCAAGCGTTCATCGCTGAATGCAAAGGCGGCAGCGTTGCCGAAGCCGACGTCGCCACTCAAGAGAAAAAAGGCCTGCCGACCTCGCTGTTCGTCGAGCACCCGCTGACCGGTGAGAAACTCCCGGTGTGGGTCGCCAACTATGTGCTGATGCACTACGGCGACGGCGCGGTCATGGCTGTACCGGCGCACGACGAACGTGATTTCGAATTCGCCACAAAGTACAACCTGCCGATCAAATCGGTGGTGCGCACCAGTTCCGGTGACACCAACCCGGCCCCGTGGCAGGACGCCTATGGCGAGCACGGCACGCTGATCAATTCCGGCGAGTTCGACGGCCTCGACTTCGCCGGAGCGTTCGACGCCATTGAAGTTGCGCTGATCAAGAAAAACCTCGGCGCCTCGCGCACCCAGTTCCGCCTGCGCGACTGGGGCATCAGCCGCCAGCGCTACTGGGGCTGCCCGATCCCGATCATCCACTGCGAGACCTGCGGTGATGTGCCGGTCCCGGAAGATCAACTGCCGGTCGTATTGCCGGAAGACGTCGTACCGGATGGCGCCGGCTCGCCACTGGCGCGCATGCCCGAGTTCTACGAGTGCGCTTGCCCGAAATGCGGCCAGCCAGCCAAGCGTGAAACCGACACCATGGACACCTTCGTCGAGTCCTCGTGGTACTACGCCCGCTATGCCTCGCCGCACTATGAAGGTGGCCTGGTGGAAAAAGCCGCGGCCGACCACTGGTTGCCGGTGGATCAGTACATTGGCGGTATCGAACACGCGATTCTTCACCTGCTGTACGCGCGCTTCTTCCACAAGCTGATGCGTGACGAAGGCCTGGTGAGCTCCAACGAGCCGTTCAAGAACCTGCTGACCCAAGGCATGGTGATCGCCGAGACTTACTATCGTCGCGAAGCCAACGGTGCCTACACCTGGTTCAACCCGGCGGACGTCGAACTCGAACGCGACAGCAAGGCCAAGGTCGTCAGCGCCAAGCTGATTGCAGACGGCCTGCCGGTCGAGATCGGCGGCACCGAGAAGATGGCCAAGTCGAAGAACAACGGCGTCGACCCACAGTCGATGATCGATCAGTTCGGCGCTGACACCTGCCGCCTGTTCATGATGTTCGCCTCGCCACCCGACATGAGCGCGGAATGGTCCGACTCCGGCGTAGAAGGCTCGCACCGCTTCCTCAAGCGCGTCTGGCGCCTGGCGCAAGCGCACGTGACTCAGGGCCTGCCGGGCACACTGGACGTCGCCAGTCTGAACGACGAGCAGAAAGCCATTCGCCGCTCGATCCACCAGGCCATCAAGCAGGCCAGCCACGACGTCGGCCAGAACCACAAATTCAACACCGCCATCGCCCAGGTGATGACGTTGATGAACGTGCTGGAAAAAGCCCCGCAAGGCACCGCACAGGATCGCGCACTGATTCACGAAGGCCTGGAAACCGTGGTCCTGCTGCTGGCGCCGATCACTCCGCACATCAGCCACGAGCTGTGGAATCGACTGGGTCACGCTGACCCGGTGATCGACGCTGGCTGGCCGAAGCTGGACGAAAGCGCGCTGGTGCAAGACAGCCTGCAACTGGTGATTCAGGTGAACGGCAAGCTGCGCGGACACATCGAAATGCCCGCCAGCGCCAGCCGCGAAGACGTCGAAGCCGCTGCACGGGCCAACGAGAACGTGTTGCGCTTCGTCGACGGTCTGACGATTCGTAAAGTGATCGTAGTGCCCGGGAAACTGGTCAATATCGTCGCCAGCTAATTGGATCGGGCGCCAGGTCATGCCTGGCGCCGAGTAAAACCTTTCGGGCCGCAAGATCGGCCCCCATGGTTTCAAGGGGAGCAACAAGATGATCAAACGCAATTTGCTGGTGATAGGCCTCGCCGTTCTGCTGAGCGCCTGCGGTTTCCAGCTGCGCGGCACCGGCACCACTGAACTGGCGATCAAGGAACTCGACCTGACCGCCCGCAACGCCTATGGCGAAACCGTCACCCAACTGCGTCAGGTTCTGAGCAGCAGCGGCGTCAAGGTCTACAGCGGCGCACCGTACAAACTGATTCTGACCGACGAGCAGGAAAGCCAGCGCATCCTCAGCTACGCAGGCGCCGGCCGTACTGGCGAGTACCAGATGACGACAGTGCTCAGCTACGACATTCGTGGCCAGGGCAACCTGCCGCTGATGACCGACAAGCTTGAAGTACAGAAAGTCTTCATTCACGACGGCAACAACCTGGTGGGGTCCGATCAGGAAGCCAACGACGCCCGCGTCGAAATGCGTCGCGAACTGGTTCAACGCATGATGCTGCGCCTGCAGCAGCTCACGCCGACTCAACTGGATCAGCTGCAACAGACGGCCGAGGCCAAAGCCAAGGCTGAAGCCGCAGCGCTGGAAGCGGCGCAGAAGTCTGAAGCGGAAACGCCGCGTCAGTCGCCCATCCAGCTGCCGCAGCAGTAAGACTTACGGGGCGCTCAGGCGCCCCGTTCGCCCTAGCCTATGAAACTCGCTCCCGCCCAACTCGCCAAACACCTGCAAGGCCCGCTTGCGCCGGTCTACATCATCAGTGGCGATGACCCACTGTTGTGTCAGGAGGCTGCCGACGCGATTCGTGCCGCCGCCCGCCAACAAGGTTTCGACGAACGCCAGGTCTTCGCCGCCGACGCCAGTTTCGACTGGGGTACGCTGCTGCAAGCGGGCGCAAGCATGTCGCTGTTCGCTGAAAAACGCCTGCTGGAACTGCGTCTGCCATCAGGCAAGCCCGGCGACAAAGGCGCTGCGGCGTTCATCGAATACTGCGCGCGGCCGCCCGAAGACACGATTTTGCTGATCAGCCTGCCCAAGCTCGATGGCAGTGCGCAGAAAACCAAATGGGGCAAGGCGCTGGTCGACGGCCAGCAAACCCAGTTCGTGCAAATCTGGCCGGTGGATGCCAATCAGTTGCCGAGCTGGATCCGCCAACGGTTGTCCCAGGCCGGGCTTTCCGCCAGCCAGGACGCGGTCGAACTGATCGCGGCACGGGTCGAGGGCAACCTGCTGGCCGCCGCCCAGGAAATCGAAAAGCTCAAGTTGATGGCCGAAGGTGGTCAGATCACCGTTGAAACCGTGCAAGCGGCGGTGGCCGACAGTGCGCGCTTCGACGTCTTCGGGCTGACCGATGCGATTCTCAACGGCGAGGCCGCCCACGCCTTGCGCATGCTCGAAGGGCTGCGCGGTGAAGGCGTCGAACCACCGGTGATTCTCTGGGCCCTGGCCCGCGAACTGCGCCTGCTGGCCAACCTGTCACTGCAATACAGCCAGGGTGTGCCGCTGGACAAAGCCTTCAGCCAGGCCCGACCGCCGGTCTGGGACAAGCGCAAACCGCTGATGAGCAAAGCCCTGCAACGCTATTCGGCGCAACGCTGGGCGCAGTTGTTGCTGGAAGCACAGCGCATCGACGCCCAGATAAAAGGCCAGGCCGCGGGTTCGCCGTGGATGAGTTTGAGCCGGTTGTCGTTGTTGATGGCGGGCCAGCGCCTTACCTTGCCTGCCGAGTAAGGTCAAAAGATCGCAGCCTCGTTTCACTCGACAGCTCCTACATTGGAATGCGCCCCCCTGTAGGAGCTGTCGAGTGAAACGAGGCTGCGATCTTTTGATCTTGTTTCCTACAACAACCGCCTCCATTTCCCCTATAGACAGAACCCCAACATCAGCAGATTATTTCCCCCGCAAAACCCACTCACTTGCGAGCAATCATCATGAGCAAAAAGCCATCCAGGAATGGCCCCAACAAGGCCAAATCGATCATCGCCCAGCCACTGTTCCGCAGCCGTCAGGAACCCGCCGGCAAGGGCAAAGGCAGCTACCGCCGCGAAGCCTTCCAGTCTAAAAGCTGGGAGGCTTCTTACTTTCTGGCTGCCTGAAAGGCAGGCGCTCGCTCAACATGTTAAGGTCTGCACCTGATCCGTATTCCCTGGACCCGTGCATGCCCTTTTGTCTTTCCCGTCGTTGGCACCTGCGCCAACTGATCGCTGCCTCCAGCCTCATCTTGCTAGTCGCTTGCGCGGAAAAACCGACCGCCGCCGACGCCCAACCGCTTCAGACCCTCCCCGTCGCGACCGCCCCTGCGATGATTCCGCCCGTGGTGCCGAACGGTGAGAACCTCGACATCCAGCCGACCCAGACCTTTGCCGAATGGCAGGCCGGTTTCCGCAAGGACGCCCTGGCCGCCGGTATTCGCGCCGATCTGTTTGACCGCGCCTTCGCCAATGTCAGCTTCGACGACAGCGTGATCCGCGCCGACCGTAGCCAGCCGGAATTCTCTCGCCCCGTGTGGGAATACCTCGACGGCGCCCTTTCGCCACTGCGCGTGCGTAAAGGCGAAGCGCTGGTCAGCCAATACGCCGACATCCTGCAAAGCATCGAACAGCGCTACGGCGTCGATCGTCAGGCACTGGTCGCGGTGTGGGGCATGGAGAGTAACTTCGGGCAGTTCCAGGGCAGCAAGTCGGTGATCAACTCGCTGGCGACCCTGGCCTACGAAGGCCGGCGCCCTGGTTTCGCCCACGCGCAACTGATCGCCGCCCTGCAAATTCTGCAACAGGGTGATATCGAACCGGAGAAAATGCTCGGATCCTGGGCCGGCGCCATGGGCCAGACCCAGTTCATTCCGACCACTTACAACACCCACGCGGTGGACTTCGATGGCGACGGCCGTCGCGATATCTGGGGCAGTTCCGCCGATGCCCTGGCCTCGACCGCGCACTACCTGCAAAGCTCCGGTTGGCAGAAAGGCCAGCCATGGGGCTTCGAAGTGCAACTGCCGGGCAGCTTCAACTACGTGCTGGCCGATGGCACGATTCGCAAGAGCGTCGCCGAATGGCAGCAACTGGGCGTGACACTGCCCAATGGCGGCCAGGTTCCACCAGGCTCCGAACATCTGTCCGCCGCCCTGCTGCTGCCAGCCGGCTACCGCGGCCCGGCGTTCCTGGTGCTCGACAACTTCCGCGCGATCCTCAAGTACAACAATTCGTCGTCCTATGCGTTGGCGGTGAGCCTGTTGTCCGAGCGTTTCAACGGTTCAGGCCTGATCAACGGCTCGTGGCCCAAAGACGATTTGCCCCTGAGCCGCAGCGAACGGATGGAACTGCAAAGCTTGCTGAGTGCGCAGAACTACGACGCGGGCACGGCCGACGGCATCATCGGCGCCAACACCCGCAAGGCGATCCGCAGCGCCCAGCAGTCGTTTGGCTGGCCGGCGGATGGTTATCCGACGCACAAGTTGCTGGAAGGTTTGCGTAGCCGATAGTTAGCCGTATGGCGGATACCGCTTTCGCGAGCAAGCCCGCTCCCACATTTGATTTTCTGTGAACACATAATTTGTGAACAACATAGATCAAATGTGGGAGCGGGCTTGCTCGCGAAGACTAACTATCAGGCGATGAATGCCTACCGCTTGATTACCACATCCTGCTCCAACACCAATTCCCTGTTCCCCGCATCCAGCCTCACCAGCGCCCCCATCGGCAACGTCAGGTTCGGATCACAATGCCCGCTGCGCCATCCCGCCAGCACCGGAATGCGCAATGGCTCGAAGGTCTGCTTGAGCAAGCGCGCCAGCGCATCGCTGTCCACACCTGCCACATCCCCGACCAGAACCCCTCGCAGCTTGCTTAACACGCCCGCCAAACGCAAATGGGTCAGCAGCCGGTCGATGCGATACAGCGGCTCGTTAATGTCCTCGATGAACAAGATGACGCCCTCGGCATCAATCTCGTACGGCGTGCCCATGGTCGCGGCGATCATCGACAGATTACCGCCCAACAAACGCCCGTGTGCGATGCCAGGCTCGATCGTGGTCAACGGGTAGGCCACCGGGTGCGTCAGCACGCTGCCCGCCTTCACCTGCCCTCTGAGCAGGTTGAAAAACGAGGACTCGGTGGGTTTTTGCTTTTCACCCAGCACGTCAGCGTTGAGCATCGGGCCATGAAAGGTCACAAACCCCGCGTAACGACTAATGGCCAGGTGCAGCGCGGTGATATCGCTGTAGCCGATGAACGGCTTGGCATTGTTGCGCAGCAGTGCGAAGTCGATTCGATCAAGCAGTCGCGGCGTACCGTAGCCACCGCGCAGGCAGATGATCGCGTCGACCTCGCTGTCGGCGAACGCCGCATGCAGATCATTGAGCCGCACCTCATCGCTGCCGGCCAGATAGCCATCCTGCTCATACACACCGGGAAATACCCGCAGCGAATACCCGCGAGCGCGCATCCAGGCTATGGCTTTATCGGTATCCAGCGCCGCCGGACCGGCAGGCGCGATGACGCCGATCAGCCCAGCCGACGGCAAGGCCGGAACGGGTGCATGAGGGCAAAGGGTGTGGGTCGGTCGAACGGTCATCCATGAATCTCCCTGCGTGAAAGCGTCAAGCACACAGTAGTCAGGAACGGAGACAAACAGAAGAGGCTTCGTTGCTCCGCAGGTTGCAGGAAAAGGCGGTAGTGGCCGTGGGCAAGGCAAAAAAACGCCCGCGAGGCTGAATGCCTGGCGGGCGTTTTTTCATGTCTTGCAGTGGATCAGGACGACATCAGCTCGGCCTTGACCAGCTTCGCCTGCTCGTCGGCGTGGTACGAGGAACGTACCAATGGGCCGGAAGCGACGTTCTTGAAGCCCATCTTGTAGCCTTCCTCGGCGAACCAGGCGAACACGTCCGGGTGCACGAAACGCTGGACCGGCAAGTGGCTGCGCGACGGTTGCAGGTACTGGCCGAGGGTCAGCATGTCGATGTCGTGTTCGCGCATGCGCTTCATGACTTCGATGACTTCTTCGTCGGTCTCGCCCAGGCCCAGCATCAGGCCGGATTTGGTCGGAATGTGCGGCATCATCTGCTTGAAACGTTGCAGCAGGGTCAGCGACCACTGGTAGTCCGAACCCGGACGCGCCGCCTTGTACAGGCGCGGCACGGTTTCCAGGTTGTGGTTGAACACATCTGGCGGCTCGGCGGCGGTAATTTCCAGCGCGACGTCCATGCGGCCACGGTAATCCGGGACCAGGGTTTCGAGCTGCACGTTCGGCGACAGCTTGCGGATCTCGCGGATGCAGTCGGCAAAGTGCTGGGCACCGCCGTCACGCAGGTCGTCGCGGTCTACCGACGTGATCACCACGTACTTGAGTTTCAGGTCGGCGATGGCGATGGCCAGGCTTTCCGGCTCGTTGACATCGAGTGGCTTCGGACGACCGTGGCCAACGTCGCAGAACGGGCAACGACGGGTGCAGATGTCGCCCATGATCATGAACGTCGCGGTGCCGCCGGAGAAGCACTCGCCCAGGTTCGGGCAGGACGCTTCTTCGCAGACGCTGTGCAGCTTGTGTTTGCGCAACAGGGCCTTGATGCGATCGACTTCCGGGGAAACCGGGATGCGTACGCGGATCCAGTCGGGTTTCTTCGGCAGTTCGGTGGTCGGAATGATCTTCACCGGGATACGTGCAACCTTCTCGGCGCCGCGCAGCTTGACGCCGGCTTCAACCTTGGCACGCGGGGCCGGACGCTCGGTGACATCGAGCGTCGGGATCATGGTTTGCACTGCATCAGTAGTCATATCAGTCGAT
>NZ_JBIVBY010000011.1:46664-101589 GCF_044746405.1 Pseudomonas sp. NPDC086251 | reverse complement strand
CATAGTCGAGGTGTTTGACGAGCTGCGCGCGCAGCCGGGCACTTCCCTCGGCAAATTCAATCGATCCTGCGTGATCGCTCAGCTGGGTCATTGCCAGCCCGGCGTAGCCGCAGGGATTAATCCGTCGAAACGGTTCCAGGTTCATGTCCACGTTCAGGGCCAGGCCATGAAAGGAACAACCGTGGCGGATCCGCAGACCCAGCGAAGCGATTTTCGCCCCGTCGACGTAAACGCCCGGCGCGTCCGGCTTGGCCGCGGCGGTGACGCCGTAGCTGGCCAGCAACTCGATCAGGCAGAGCTCCATGCGGCTGACCAGGTCACGCACGCCGAAACCCAGCTTGCGCACGTCGAGCAACAGGTACGCGACCAATTGGCCTGGCCCGTGGTAAGTCACCTGACCACCCCGATCGACCTGCACCACCGGAATATCTCCCGGCAACAACAAATGCTCGGCCTTGCCGGCCTGGCCCTGGGTGAACACCGGTGGGTGCTCGACCAGCCAGATCTCGTCGGCGGCATCGCTGCCGCGTTCGTTGGTGAAGCGCTGCATGGCATGCCAGACCGGCTCGTAGGCCATCTGGCCGAGCTCGCGAAAGCCCAGCGTGCCAGACATCACAGCACCATGTGCACGAAACCGGTCGCCCGCAACTCGCTGTTAATGTCGTACAGCTGTTCTTGGCCGGTAGCGATGATGTGCAACTGGATAGTGGTGTACTTGCCGTTGGTACTCTGGCGTTCGGCCAGGGTCTTGTGGTCAACGGTGGCGTGTTTCTCAAGGATCGCAATGATCTTGTCCTTGAAACCCACACCCGTGTCGCCGATTACCTTAATCGGGTAATCCGCGCAGGGGAATTCGATCTTTGGCGCCTTTACTTCGGTGTCTGTCATGGCGTAACGGCCTCGTAAGCCGTGGCAACGGACATGGCCCCGCTCCGGATTGGAGCGACGCCATGCAAGTCCACACTAATTCAGTTGAACAAGCCGTAGAAGAATAGACGGATGCTATCCCACATGCGACGGAAGATACCACCCTCCTCGACCGCGTCCAGAGCGATCAGGTCAGCGCTGTGCACCACCTTGTCGTCCAGTTTCACTTCGACTTTACCGATCACGTCGCCCTTGGCGATTGGCGCAACCAGTTGCGGGTTCATGGTCATGCTGGCGGCGAGCTTTTTCAGCTGGCCCTTCGGCAGGGTCATGGTCAGGTCTTCAGCCAGGCCGGCCTTGACTTGGTTGGTGGTGCCTTTCCAGACAGGAGCCTGAGCCAGCTCGGCGCCTTTCTGATAGAAGGTCTGGGTTTCGAAGAAGCGGAAACCGTAGGTCAGCAGCTTCTGGGTTTCAGACGCACGTGCCACTTCGCTGTTGGTGCCGAACACCACGGCGATCAGGCGCATGCCGTCACGTACGGCCGAAGACACCATGCAGTAGCCGGCTTCGTCGGTGTGACCGGTTTTCAGGCCATCGACCGTCTTGTCGCGCCACAGCAGCAGGTTACGGTTAGGTTGCTTGATGCCGTTCCAGAAGAACTCTTTCTGCGAGTAGATCGCATAGTGAGCCGGGTCTTCGTGGATGATTGCGCGAGCCAGCACGGCCATGTCGTGAGCCGACGAGTAGTGCTCCGGGTTCGGCAGGCCGGTCGGGTTCATGAAGTGGCTGTTGGTCATGCCCAGATCGGCCACGGTTTTGTTCATCATGTCGGCGAACGCGTCTTCGCTGCCGGCGATGTGCTCGGAAAGCGCAACGCTGGCGTCGTTACCCGACTGAATGATGATGCCGTGCAGCAAGTCGCTGACAGTTACCTGCGAGCCGACTTTGATGAACATCCGCGAACCGCCGGTACGCCAGGCGTTTTCGCTGACGGTCACCGGATCGTTTTCACCGATCTGGCCACGACGGATTTCCAGGGTCGCGATGTACGCGGTCATCAGCTTGGTCAGGCTGGCCGGCGGCAGACGCTGGTCACCATTGTTCTCGACCAGCACGTTGCCGCTGCTGGCGTCCATGAGCACGTAGGATTTAGCGGCCAGTTGTGGTGGCGACGGCATCATCTCGACCGCGAAAGCGGCAGGCGAGAGGAGCAGCGGTACTAGCAGGCACAGTCGTTTGGCAAAGGTGGTGATGTTCATCCGTCTCTCGAAATCGCTAATGGAAACTGCCCAAGGGCAAAACTAATCAGATGACCTTCTAACGGGCCATCGCGTGTTCAGTTGTTCACTCAGAACCCTTGCCGGGCTTTTGTTCTTTAACGAGCCAACAACCAGGTTCCCCCCCCAAACCGCAAGTGAACCCTCAATCAAGTACTACGTATTACTCGGCGGTAACCAGGCTCGGTGAACCGAGATTGGCCATTCGCACACTGTTCTGCACCTGCTGGATTTCACCCTGCGAGCCGATCGGCCCCAGGCGCACCCGATGCAGTGTCTGTTGGTTGCGCACGATCGAACTGATGAACACCGGAGCGCTCACCATCCCGCTCAGCTTCGATCTCAGGAGTTCTGCAGCGTCCGGGTTGGCGAACGCGCCCACCTGCAGATACTGGCCAGAGGCTGGTACAGAAGCGTTTTTTTTTGCATCGATCTGCACGGGCACCACGGCCGCCGCGTGTTGCTGCGGCGGAGGGGTCCATTGTTCGACGGTGCCGGCCGAGGCCGTAATCACCGGGGCGTTATTCTGCGCGACTTGTGGCTCGTTGAGCATCAAAGGCGCCGGACGGCCTTTGGCGGCCCACCATTGCTGCGGATCGATGCCTTCGACCTTGACCCGCGCCGTACCGGTTTCGGCATAGCCGAGTTTCTTGGCGGCGGCGTAGGACAAGTCGATGATCCGGTCCGAGTAAAACGGCCCACGGTCGTTGACGCGCAGGATCACGCTCTTGTTGTTGTCCAGGTTGGTCACCCGGACGTAACTCGGCAGTGGCAAGGTCTTGTGCGCAGCGCTCATGCCATACAGGTCATAGACTTCGCCGTTGGCGGTGTTTTGACCATGGAATTTGGTGCCGTACCACGACGCAGTGCCCGAGGCCACATAGGTCTTGGACTCCTGCAGCGGGAAATACGTCTTGCCCAGCACGGTGTACGGGTTGGCCTTATAAGGACCGGAGTGCAGGGTTGGTGTGGCGTCCGGGATGCGCGAAACATCGACGTCCCACCAAGGCGCGCCATCTTTGTGCGCGCGGTTGATGTCCAGCCCCGGCGCAGAGCGCACGGCGGTCGAGGACTTCTGAGTCGGCGAGCGGCTGGTCGAGCAACTGGCGACCAGCACTGCCAACGCGGCAAATGCCATCAGCTTCAGGGGTTTATTCATAGGCAATGCCCGCATTACTTGACGCCCCGTGCTTGAACCAGCTGTTCAGACAGTTGATGTACGGCCATGGCGTACATCACGCTGCGGTTATAACGCGTGATCGCGTAAAAATTCGTCAGGCCCATCCAGTATTCAGGACCATTGTCACC
Source organism: Pseudomonas sp. NPDC086251 (assembly GCF_044746405.1). NCBI lineage: Bacteria > Pseudomonadati > Pseudomonadota > Gammaproteobacteria > Pseudomonadales > Pseudomonadaceae > Pseudomonas > Pseudomonas sp. NPDC086251. The sequence continues at coordinate 98,137 of NZ_JBIVBY010000011.1, read as the reverse complement.
TTCCAGGCGGAACGCCGTGACCGGCATATCATCGCGCAGCGCATCATGACTTGACCACCCTAGAGCCCGCAACTCCCCGACGGTTTTAGTCGGTTCGATGCCAGTGGTCAAACCCGCGTCCACTTGCTCGCCACGCACATCGGCGCGACTGACCACCGGTTCGCCCGCCACCCAGCCATGACGCTTGAAGTAACTGGCGACGCTGCCAATGGCATCGTCCGGATTGGTCCAGATATTGATGTGGCCGTCACTGTCGAAATCCACCGCATACGCACGAAAACTGCTCGGCATGAACTGCGGCAAGCCCATGGCGCCGGCGTATGAACCCTTGAGGGTCAACGGATCGACCTGCTCTTCCCGGGCCAGCAGCAGGAATTCACGCAATTCCTTGCGGAAGAATTCGGCACGGGGAGGATAGTCGAAACCCAGGGTCGACAAGGCGTCGACGACCCTGTAGTTGCCGGTATTGCGACCAAAAAAGGTCTCGACGCCGATGATCGAAACAATCACCTGCGCCGGTACACCGTATTCCTGCTCGGCACGGGCCAGGACCGCCTCATGCTGGCGCCAGAAATCCACACCACGGGCGATGCGCGCGTCGGTGATGAACATCGGCCGATATTCGCTCCACTGCTTGACCCGCTCCGCAGGTTTCGAGATCGCGTCCAGAATCGCCTGCTTGCGCTCGGCTTCGCGGAACACGCCCATCAGCTGTTCACCGGCAAAACCGTAGTCGCGGGTCATTTCACCGACGAATTCGGCCACCTGGGGTGAGCCTTCGTAATCGCCGGCCAACGCGTCCTGCGCTGTGCCAAGGATGCTTACCAGGCCGACCCATGGCGCATTTCGAGTCGCCCAGCCACGCATTACTTGCATTGAAATCTTCACCTTATTCAAACCTGTGCGATCCACTTACGATGGGTATGGATCGACATCAAAACCCCAAACGCTGACAGTAGCGTCACCAGCGAAGTTCCTCCGTAGCTAATGAACGGCAAAGGCACCCCCACGACCGGCAACAGGCCACTGACCATACCGATGTTGACGAAAACGTAAACAAAAAACGTCATGGTCAGGCTGCCCGCGAGCAATTTGCCGAACAATGTCTGGGCCTGGGCGGTAATCACCAGCCCGCGACCGATCAACAGCAAGTAAATCAGCAGCAGTGCGCAGATGCCCACCAGGCCGAATTCTTCGCCCATGACCGCAATAATGAAGTCGGTATGGCTTTCCGGCAGGAAGTCCAGGTGCGACTGGGTGCCGAGCAACCAGCCCTTGCCGAACACACCGCCGGAACCGATCGCGGCTTTCGACTGAATGATGTTCCAGCCGGTGCCCAGCGGATCACTCTCCGGATCGAGGAACGTCAGGATTCGCTGCTTCTGGTAGTCGTGCATGATGAAGAACCACATCGCCACGGCCACCGGCACGGCGGCGGCGATCACGCTGATGATCCAGCGCCAGCGCAGGCCGCCCATGAACAAGACGAACGCGCCGCCGGCGAGGATCAGCAGCGAGGTGCCGAGGTCCGGCTGGCGCACGATCAGGATGAAGGGCAAGCCAATCAGAAACAGGCTGACCCCCACATGCTTGAGCTGCGGCGGCAACGTGCGCTTGGACAAGTACCAGGCGATGGTCGCCGGCATCAGGATCTTCATGAACTCCGAAGGCTGGAAGCGAATCACGCCCGGAATGTTGATCCAGCGCGTGGCGCCCATGGCGTTGTGGCCCATGACGTCCACCACCACCAGCAACAGCACGCCGAGCACATAGCCGACCGGCACCCAGCGCGCCATGAAACGCGGCTCGAACTGCGCGATGACGATCATCGAGACCAGGCCGATGCCGAACGAAGTGGCTTGCTTGGCCAGCAGGTCCCAGCTCTTGCCGCTGGCCGAATACAGCACGAACAGGCTGCCGGCGGCGAGGGTCAGCAGCAGAATCAGCAACGGGCCGTCGATGTGCATGCGTTGCAACAGCGTCGCACGGCGACGCATGACATCCTCACTGGAGAGGATGCGATCGAAATTACTCTTCACGGGCCGTAGCCTCCGCACTGATAGGGCTGGCGTATTCGGCTTTCAGTCGGCCGTCCTGGTCCAGAAGCCAGGCGTCCATGACTTGACGCACCACTGGCGCGGCGACGCCGGAACCGGACTCACCGTTCTCGACCATCACCGACACTACGATTTGCGGGTTGTCGGCCGGCGCGAAACCGACGAACAAGGCGTGGTCGCGGTGGCGTTCCTGAACCTTGGAGCGGTCGTACTTCTCGCCTTGCTTGATCGCGACCACCTGGGCCGTACCGCTCTTGCCGGCAATCCGGTATTGCGAACCGATCGCCGCTTTGCGCGCGGTGCCCCGGGCACCGTGCATGACCTGCTGCATGCCGTGGTTGACCTTGGTCCAGTCGGACGGGTCGCGCAGGATGATGTCCGGCATCGGATTGTCATCCTTGGGTTTCTCGCCTTCGACGGTGCGGGCCAGGTGCGGACGGTTCCACACACCTTTGTTGGCCACCAGCGCCGTGGCCTGGGCCAACTGCAACGGGGTCGACTGCATATAGCCCTGGCCGATCCCCAGAATCAGCGTCTCACCCGGGAACCAGGCTTGACGGCGGGTTGCGCGCTTCCATTCGCGCGTCGGCATCAGCCCCGGCGATTCTTCGAACATGTCCAGCGAGACCTTCTGGCCAATGCCGAACTTGCCCATGTACGCCGACAGCCGATCGATCCCCAGCTTGTGGGCCAGGTCGTAGAAGTAGGTGTCGTTGGAACGCATGATCGCCGTGTCCAGATCGACATAGCCGTCGCCGGTACGGTTCCAGTTGCGGTACTTGTGGTCGTAATTCGGCAACTGGTAATAGCCGGGGTCGTAGACCCGACTCGACGCCGACACGACGCCCGCATCCAGGCCGGCAATCGCCACCGCAGGCTTGATGGTCGAGCCCGGCGGGTACAGGCCCCGCAGGACACGGTTGAACAGCGGCCGGTCGATGGAGTCGCGCAATTCGGAATAAGCCTTGAAGCTGATACCGGTGACGAACAGGTTCGGGTCGAAACTCGGCTGACTGACCATCGCCAGCACTTCGCCGGTTTTCGGGTCCAGCGCTACCACCGCGCCACGGCGACCGCCCAGTGCGGCCTCGGCCGCTTCTTGCAATTTGATGTCCAGGCTCAGGACGATGTCCTTGCCGGGAATCGGATCGGTACGCTTGAGTACGCGCAAGACGCGGCCCCGAGCGTTGGTCTCGACTTCTTCGTAACCCACCTGGCCGTGCAATTCTGGCTCGTAGAAACGCTCGATGCCGGTCTTGCCGATGTGGTGGGTGCCGCTGTAATTGACCGGGTCGAGTGACTTCAGCTCTTTCTCGTTGATCCGCCCCATGTAACCCACCGAGTGCGCGAAGTGCGCACCCTGCGGATAGTGACGAACCAGCTGCGCGACCACTTCCACGCCGGGCAGACGGAACTGGTTCACCGCAATGCGGGCGATCTGCTCTTCGGTCAGCTCGAACAGGATCGGCACCGGCTCGAACGGCCGACGCCCCTGGCGCATGCGTTTCTCGAAGATCACCCGATCTTCCGGCGTCAGCTCCAGCACTTCGACGATCACGTCGAGCACTTGCTGCCAGTCACCGGAGCGTTCGCGGGTCATGCTCAGGCTGAAGCTCGGCCGGTTATCGGCCACCACCACGCCATTGCGGTCGAAGATCAGCCCGCGCGTCGGCGGAATCGGCTGCACATGGACGCGGTTGTTTTCCGACAGGGTCGAGTGGTACTCGTACTGGATCACCTGGAGGAAATACAACCGCGCGATCAGCACGCAGATCAGCGTCACCACCGCAATTGCCCCGAACACGACGCGGCCACGCACCAGACGGGCGTCTTTTTCGTGGTCCTTGATGCGGATCGGCTGGGACATGAGGGCAGAACTACTTGTGGTAAGGGTGGCCGGACAGCACTGTCCAGGCACGATACAGCTGTTCGCCGATGAGGATTCGCACCAGCGGGTGCGGCAACGTCAACGGCGAGAGCGACCAGCGCTGATCGGCCCGGGCACAGACTTCCGGCGCCAGCCCTTCGGGGCCGCCGACCATGAAATTCACCGTGCGCGAGTCCAGCCGCCAGCGATCGAGTTCGACCGCCAGTTGCTCAGTGCTCCAGGGCTTGCCGTGGACTTCGAGGGTGACAACCCGCTCGTTCGGCCCGACCTTGGCCAGCATGGCTTCGCCTTCCTGACGGATAAAGCGCGCCACGTCGGCGTTCTTGCCACGGGTGTTGAGCGGTATTTCCACCAGTTCCAGCGCCAGCTCGGACGGAAGACGCTTGGCATATTCATGCCAGCCTTCTTCCACCCACTTGGGCATGCGTGAACCGACGGCGATCAGTCGCAGTCGCACAGCGGGCCCTTATTGCTGGTCTTTGTTGAGCTTGACGAAGTGCTCATGGGTGTTTTCCGGGCTGTGGTGAGCCGCGTTCAGAGCACGGCTCTGTTCTGCACCGGACCACAGACGCTCGAGGTCGTAAAACTGGCGAGCCGAGGCGGTCATCATGTGCACGATGACGTCGTCCATATCCAGCAGAACCCAGTCACTGTCGCCCTTGCCTTCTTCACCCAGAGGCTTGACGCCAAGGGCTTTGACCGCTTCGCGGACCTTGTCCAGCATCGCGCCGATCTGGCGGTTGGAGGTACCGGTGGCGATGATCATGAAGTCGGTGATGCTCTGCTTTTCACGAACGTCGATGACCTGGATGTCCTGGCCCTTGACGTCTTCCAGGGCAGCTACGGCAACCTTGACCAGTTCTTCGCCAACCAGTGGCGCGCCGGTTGGAGCCTCTACTGGCAGCGGGGCGCTCTTGAACGTGCCTTTGCGCTTTACTTTAGTTACGTCTTTGTCAGTCATATAAAACTCGTTTTGCTCGTATGTTCGGGCGCTTCAATACACGTCATTTCGTGCCTGGAAGCGTGCCCTCTTTTCAGTTCGACGCACGGTACAGACCGTGCGCATCGATGTAGGCCAGGACCGCGTCGGGCACCAGGAAACGTACCGACTTACCGCTGGCCAGCAGTTGACGGATCTGGGTGGCGGAAACCGCGAGCGGCGTCTGCCAGACGAATGCAATCTGTCCGCTCGGCCCTTTGAGGGCCAGCGGGTCGCTCACCGAGCGCGCTGCCAGCAGGTTGCGCAAGGCATCCGGCGGTTCGCTGTCGGCATCCGGGCGTTGCAGCACCAGGATGTGGCAATGCTGGAGCAACTCTTCCCAGCGGTGCCAAGTGGGCAGGCCGCAAAATGCGTCCCAGCCCAAAAGTAGAAAAACCTGGGTCTCGGCGGCCAGTTCGGCGCGCATCAACTCCAGGGTATCAACAGTGTAGGACGGTTTGTCCCGCTGCAATTCACGGGCATCCACCACCAGCGGCGCCACACCGGCCACCGCGCACTCGACCATCGCCAGACGGTCTTTCGCCGACACCTGCGGCGTACCGCGATGCGGCGGCCTGGCACTGGGTGTCAGGCGCAACTCATCGAGCGCCAGCGATTCGGCGACTTCCAGTGCACCGCGCAGATGGCCGATGTGCACCGGGTCGAAGGTCCCGCCCAGCATGCCAATGCGCCGAGGCGCAGGCTCGCTGGCGGATTCCTGGGCTGACACGTCGAGGTCGCCCAAGTCAGACTGACGCCTGGCCGCGCAACTGGCCATCACCGACCACGATGTACTTCTCGCAGGTCAGACCTTCGAGGCCCACCGGGCCGCGGGCGTGCAGCTTATCAGTAGAAATGCCAATCTCGGCACCCAATCCGTATTCAAAGCCATCGGCGAAGCACGTCGGGGTGTTGATCATCACTGACGACGAATCGACTTCAGCCACGAAACGCCGGGTGTCGGCGAGGTTTTCGCTGACAATCGAATCGGTGTGATGGGAGCCGTGCGTGTTGATGTGCTCGATGGCCTGGTCCAACCCGTCGACCACCCGGATCGAGAGGATCGGCGCCAGGTATTCGGTGTTCCAGTCTTCTACGGTGGCCGCAACGGCCTCGATGATCGCCCGGGTCCGCTCGCAACCGCGCAGCTCAACGCCTTTTTCGCGGAACTGGGCCGCCATCGCCGGCAGGAAATCTTTAGCAACGGTTTGATCGACCAGCAGCGTTTCCATTGCACCGCAGATGCCATAACGGTAAGTCTTGGCGTTGAAGGCGATGCGCTGGGCTTTCGGCAGGTCGGCGTGGGCGCTGACGTAGACGTGGCAGATGCCATCCAGGTGCTTGATCACCGGCACGCGAGCGTCGCGGCTGACCCGTTCGATCAGGCCTCGGCCGCCACGGGGCACGATGACGTCGACGTATTCTGGCATGGTGATCAGCGCGCCAACGGCGGCCCGATCCGTGGTCTCGACCACTTGCACCACGGCGGCGGGCAATTCGGCCTCGGCCAGGCCGCGCTGGATGCAGGCGGCGATGGCACGGTTGGAATGAATCGCCTCGGAGCCGCCCCGCAGGATGGTCGCGTTACCGGACTTCAGGCACAGGCTTGCCGCATCAATGGTGACGTTCGGCCGGGACTCATAGATGATCCCGATCACGCCCAGCGGCACGCGCATCTTGCCGACCTGGATGCCCGACGGGCGGTAGCTCATGTCGCGGATTGCGCCGACCGGGTCCGGCAGCGCTGCGACCTGACGCAGACCGACGATCATCCCGTCGATGCGCTCCGGCGTCAGCGCCAGACGTTCCAGCAGAGCAGGTTCAAGACCATTGGCGCGGCCAGCCGCCAGATCCAGCTCATTGGCGGCGGTCAATTCGGCGCGTGCAGCGTCCAGCGCATTGGCAGCCGCCTGCAAGGCGCGGTTTTTCTGCGCGGTGCTGGCACGGCCGATGACGCGGGAAGCTGCGCGGGCAGCGCGACCCAGGCGGGTCATGTAGTCAAGAACGGACTCAGTCATTGTCTGCTGGGGTCTTGGCAAAGAGGAAAGCGGCAGATTATAGCTGTCGCGTCTCTGGACTAACAGCGGTGACGGGCGGATGGTCGAAATGGAGGGCAATTTGCCGACGTTCAGCCGGGATTAAGCTGCAAATTGTTATCATCACGACTCAATCAGCCCTGATTAATGCCGTTCATCATGTCCAATCTGACTGTTCGTGCGTCTGCTTCAAGCCTGCCCACCGGGCTGCCGGACGCTTTTTTCGACCGCGATGCCCAGACACTGGCCCGGGATTTACTCGGCAAAGTCATCCGTCACCGGGTCGGCGAGCTGTGGCTCAGCGCCCGAATCATCGAAACCGAAGCCTATTACTGCGAAGAAAAAGGCAGCCATGCCTCCCTCGGCTACACAGAAAAACGTAAGGCTTTGTTTCTGGATGGCGGTCACATCTATATGTATTACGCCCGAGGTGGCGATTCCCTGAACTTCAGTGCACAAGGGCCGGGCAACGCCGTGCTGATCAAATCCGCCTACCCGTGGGTCGATGAGTTGAGCGGGCCGGCGAGCCTTGCGCAGATGCTCTTGAACAACCCGGATGCGCAGGGCCGCCCTCGCCCATCGCAAAAGCTCTGCGCCGGGCAGACGTTGCTGTGCAAGGCCATGGGTTTGAAAGTGCCGGTCTGGGACGCCAAGCGTTTCGATCATGAAGTGTTGCTGGTGGAAGATGTCGGCCCGGCACCGATTCATATCATCCAGACCACGCGACTGGGCATTCCCCATGGAAGAGATGAACACTTGATGTACCGCTTCGTCGACGCGGCCTACGCCCCGTATTGCACGCGGAACCCGCTGCGACGGGGGCAGGTCGAAGGTCGCGATTATTTTTTACTGCCCTGACATGCGCCCGGACTTGATGCAAACGGGAATCTAATGTGGGAGCGGGCTTGCTCGCGAAAGCGGAGTGTCAGGCGCCATCAATGTCGACTGGAGGTCCGCTTTCGCGAGCAAGCCCTCTCCCACAGGGGATTTATAGCGTTTTGAAGATTGCGTTCGGCCCTTGGGCCAATTGAACATTCAATGGAGTGGTTTTTATGGGCCCATGGCTCGATAGCGTGACCGGTTGGTTGACGGTCAACCCGCAATGGCTGGCGGCGGCGGTGTTCATTGTGGCGTTTGTGGAATGCCTGGCGATTGCCGGGTTGATCGTGCCCGGCACGGTGCTGCTGTTTGCCGTCGCGGTGCTGGCGGGCAGCGGCGCACTGCCGTTGGGGGAAACCCTGTTGCTGGGCTTTCTCGCCGGTGTACTGGGCGACATTGTTTCGTACTTCATTGGACGGCATTTCCATCAGAACATCCGGCGCCTGCCGGGGTTGCGCCATCACCCGGAGTGGATTGCCGGCGCCGAGGCGTATTTCCAGCGTTACGGCATCGCCAGCCTGTTGGTCGGGCGCTTCATCGGCCCGCTGCGCCCCATGCTGCCGATGGTCGCCGGGATGTTCGACATGCCCTTCCCGCGCTTCGTCGCCGTCAGCCTGTTGGCCGCCGCCGGTTGGAGCGTGGCCTACCTGCTGCCGGGCTGGGCCACCGGCGCGGCGATTCGCTTGCCCTTGCCGGAAGGCTTCTGGCCTGAGGCCGGGATTGTGGCCGGCAGCATCGCGGTGATGGTGGGGCTCAGCGCAACCAGCAGCCTGCGTCGCCATCGCAAGGCCACCGTGTTTATTACCGGCATGAGCCTGATGATTCTGGCGGGGCTGTTCATCGGTTATCCACACCTGACGGCCCTTGATCAAGGGGTGATGACGCTGGTGCAGGAACACCGCAGCCCGATGCTCGATGAAGTGGCCGTTGTGTTCACGCTGATCGGCGAGTTCCGCAACATGCTGATCTTCAGCGCCCTGCTGACAGTCCTGCTGTTGCTCACTCGCCAATGGCGCCAGGCGATTTTCGCCGGCGGCACGATGCTCTGCACCGCGCTGGCCAACACCGTGACCAAACACTTTTTTGCCCGCGTGCGCCCGGAAGTGCTGACCGATCCGCTGACCAGCTTCAGCATGCCCAGCGGCCATGCGTCGGGCGCCTTCGCGCTGTTCCTGACCCTCGCCGTACTGGCTGGCCGTGGACAACCGCCACGGATGCGCCTGACCTGGCTACTGGTCGGTTGCTTGCCGGCGCTGGCGATTGCCCTGTCGCGGGTATATCTGGGGGCGCACTGGCCGACGGATGTGCTGGCCGGCGCGATGCTGGCGGCGTGCGTGTGTGCGGCGAGTTTGTGGCTGAGCCAGCGCCAGACGTCACTCAACGCCATGCCGCCGAAGGTCTGGTGGCTGGTGCTGCCGGCGATGGTGGCGTTGTTCGGGTTCTTCGCGCTGAGGCATTTGCCGCATACGATGTTGCGGTATGCCTACTGACACTGCTTTGTAGCAGCTGTCGAGCCTGCGAGGCTGCGTTCGGCGGCGCAGCCGCCGTAAACCCTGCACGCGAGTTTCTTCTGACACACCGTGGTGGCTGATTTCACGACGGCTTCGCCGCCGAACGCAGCCTCGCAGGCTCGGCAGCTGCTACACGCCGCGACAAGTCAGGCGAATAATTCGCCTTGCAGCTCATCCAACAACGCCTGAATCGCGTCCAGCCGTTGCTGTGGGTCATCGAGTTGCAGCAGGTCGATCTTGTCCACTTCGGCAAAGGGCAGCAGGTACGCCAATTGGTTGGCCAGCGACTGTTGCCCGGTCGCCTCGGTGCCCATGTTCAACGCTTCGACCATCGGATGTTCGGCCAGGGCCTTGAGCAGCGCGACCAGGTCGGCGTCCTCATCCTGCAACGGCTGCTCCGGCTCGTCTTCCAGCCACTCGACCTCGGCGACGGTCAACTGATCGCGCTGGATCTCGGTACGCAACACGTGAAAACGCCGGCCGCCCTGCACCCGAATCCCCAGCAGGCCATTGTCCTGCTGCTTGAAATCGGTGATCAGCGCTTCGCACCCGACCAGCGCATAACCCGCCGGGGCGATGCCGACTTCTTCGCCGTCGAGGATGCACACCACACCGAAGCCGCCGCCCTGTTTCATGCAGCGGCTGATCATGTCCAGGTAGCGCGCCTCGAAGATCTGCAAGTCGAGGATGCAGCCAGGAAACAACACCGTGTTCAGCGGAAAAAGCGGCAGGCTCATAGACATTTCCTTACACCATCATCGACACCGCCAACGGCAGGAAGACCGCCGTGGCCACACCCATCAGACTCATTGCCAGCGCCGCGAAGGCGCCGCATTCTTCATTTTCCTGCATGGCCACCGCCGTGCCGACCGCATGGGCCGTCATGCCCAGCGCCATGCCGCGTGCTTCAGGGCTGTGGACACCGAGCCGGGTCAACAGCGCCGGCCCGAAGATCGCCCCGATCACCCCGGTAATCAACACGAACACCGCCGCCAACGCCGCGACGCCACCGATCTGCTCGGCCACCAGCATGGCAATCGGCGAGGTCACCGACTTCGGTGCCATGGTCATCAGGATCATGTGTTCGGCGCCGAACGACCAGCCCAGCAACACGCCCATGCCCGTGGCAACCACTCCGCCTATCACCAGCGTAGTAAAAATCGGCCAGAACAACTGCCGAATCCGTCGTAGGTTGAGATACAGCGGCACCGCCAGTGCAACCGTCGCCGGGCCGAGCAAGATGCTGAGGATCTCGGTGCTCTTGCGGTACTCGGCGTAGGTCAGGCCACAGCCCAGCAACACACCGATCACCAGCAACATCGACACCAGCACCGGCTGCAAAAAGATCCAGCGGGTTTTCTCGAACGCCGCCAGGATCAGTTGATACGCGCCCAAGGTTACACCGATGCCGAACAAGGGATGGTGGACCACCGAGTCCACGGCACCCTGCCAATCGAGGATCATTGGCCCTCTCCGCGATGCGCGTGACGCTTGACCATGCGCTGCATCAGCACGCCCGCGAAGGCCATGGACAGCAACAGCGACAACACCAGCGCGCCGACGATGGCCCAGAAATCCGCCGCAATGTCCTTGGCGTAAACCATCACGCCCACGGCCGGCGGCACCAGCAGCAACGGCAAGTAACGCAATAAACTGCTAGCCGCGAGGCTCAGGGGCTCACCGACCTGGCCACGGCTGATCAGGTACACCAGCAACAGCAGCAGGCCGACAATCGGCCCCGGCAGTATCGGTAAAAACAAGTGATTGATCGCGGTGCCGAGCAATTGGAACAGCACCAGCCAGGTCAGGCCACGTAACAACATCCTTCCTCTCCCGCAAAAACCATCTCCCGCAGTGGCGGGCCGAGCATTATAAACACGTCGACGCTATGGATCGGCATTCGCCAAAAGCATGTTCAGTTGACCGGAGCGATTTGCCATGTTGATCTAAAGTGGTAATCCGGGAGGTCAAATCCCCCCACCTCAAAACTAAAAAAAAACCGATGAACCCAAGGAGAACCTCAATGCCCTTTGTTCCCGTAGCAAAGCTCAAAGATTATGTCGGCAAGGAACTGGGACGTTCCGAATGGCTCACCATCGATCAGGAGCGCATCAACCTGTTCGCCGAAGCCACAGGGGATTTCCAGTTCATCCATGTCGACCCGGTCAAAGCCGCGCAAACGCCATTTGGCAGCACCATTGCACACGGTTTCTTGTCGCTGTCGCTGATTCCCAAACTGATGGAAGACATCCTCATCCTGCCTGAAGGGGCGAAGATGGTGGTCAATTACGGCCTGGACAGCGTGCGCTTCATCCAGCCAGTGAAGGTCAATTCCAGGGTGCGTCTCAAGGTCGACATGAACGAAGTCACCGAGAAGAAACCCGGCCAATGGCTGCTCAAGGCCACCGCCACGCTTGAGATCGAAGGGTCGGACAAACCGGCGTATATCGCCGAGCCGCTGTCCCTCTGCTTCGTGTAAACCATCCCGGATGCGAAGCAGCTCATGCTGTTTCGCGCCGTCTCTCTATATATACGACACATAGCTGCGGCATACTCGGTCGCCTAATTGCCCGGATCCCGCTATGCGCTCACTTGCTCTCCTCGCTTTGACCCTGTTGCTCACCGCTTGCGGCGATGGAGAATCGCTGTTGCCCCCCGACGCCCGCCTGCCGGACGGCGGACGCTATCGTGGTGACCTGGTCAACGGGCTGCTGCAAGGTCAGGGCCGCATCGACTACCCGAACGGCAGCTGGTACGCCGGCGACTTCGACAAGGGTCAATGGCACGGTCAGGGTGAATGGCATGGCAGCAACGGCGAGGTCTATCGCGGTCAATTCAATCAAGGGCTGTTCGACGGCCAGGGTACGCTGACCACCCCCGGCAGCAGCTACACCGGCGGTTTCAAACTGGGCCGGCGCGACGGCGAAGGCACCCTCAAAGAAAACGGCATGACCTACCGCGGTGAATTCAAGGCCGATCAATATTCAGGGCTCGGTCGTCTCGAACTCGACGACGGCAGCTCGTACCAGGGACAGTTCGCCCACGGCAAACCCAACGGCGAAGGCCAGCGCGGCGACGCCAGCGGCAATCAGTTCACCGGGCATTTCGCCGACGGCCAGCTGGAAGGCAACGGGACCTTCAACAGCGCCGATGGCGACATCTACGTCGGCGGCTTCAAGAACAATCAACTGCACGGCAAGGGCCGCTACGAGAACGCCGACGGCGACGTGTGGCTGGGCCAGTTCAAGGAAGGCTCGCTGAACGGCAAGGGCGAATTGATCGGCGCCGATGGCAGCCATTACATCGGCCAGTTCAGCGATTGGCGATTTACCGGTCAGGGCCGGTTGAACCTGCCCGACGGCAGTTTCTACATCGGCCAGTTCGACGGCGACAGCTATTCCGGTCGCGGCACGCTCGTGCTGACCGACGGGACGGTGCAAAAAGGTACGTGGATCAACGGCCAGCGCGTTCGCGACGCTGACGGCAAGCTGCTGCCCGACTCCCTTGAACTCGGCTTGCTGGCCCAGGGCCGTTTGCTCGACGACGCGCTGTTCAACGTGCCGGCCTCGACCCCGGCGGTTGAACTGTACACCTTGACCCTCGGCGGTGACGGCAAGCAAAGCGTGTTCCTGCGCGAGTCCGACTACGTCAGCAACATGCTCAGCAGCCGCTTCGGTGCGTTTGGCCAGATCCGCCTGGTGAACCATCGCGACCACCTCGTCGACCGGCCGATGGCCACCCGGGAAAATCTGCGCCGCGCTGCCCAGACCCTGGCTGAACGCAGCGGACCGGAAGACTTGATCTTCATTTACCTGACGAGCCATGGCACCAGCGAACACGAATTGGTACTCGACCAGCCACGCATGGAACTGTCCGACCTGCCGGCCGACGAACTCGCCGCCGTCCTCGCGCCGCTGAAAAGTCGCGACAAGATCATCGTGATTTCGTCCTGCTACTCCGGCGGCTTCATCCCCGCTCTCAAGGACGAACGCACCCTGATCATGACCGCCTCGCGCGCAGACCGAGTGTCCTTCGGCTGCTCGGAAGAAGCCAACTTCACCTACTTCGGCGACGCCCTGTTCGCCCAGGCGCTGAACCAGACCGACGACCTGGAGCATGCCTTCAAACTGGCCAAGGCCACCGTGGCCGAACGCGAACTGGCGGACAGCTTCGAAGCGTCTGAACCGCAGATCTGGGCACCCAAAACCGTCCTCTCCCACTGGCAGCTGTTACGCAAACAGCAGGCACGCAAAGCGCTACAAAGTGTCTCTATCGGCAGCAAGGACGCAAAGAGCAACTAAGCTGAATAGTATCAAGGGGGAAACACTATGTACTTGACGCCTCAGCACGTACTGCTTGCCGGAGCTACCGGTTTGACCGGTGAACATCTGCTTGACCGTTTGCTCAATGAGCCCACGATTTCAAGGGTATTGGCCCCCTCACGCCGGCCACTGGCGGAGCATCCCCATCTTGAAAACCCGGTCGGTGACCCGGCGGAGTTTCTGCCGAAACTCAACGGTCGCGTCGACATCGCCTACTGCTGCCTGGGCACCACCATCAAGCAAGCCGGCTCGGAGCAGGCGTTTCGCGCGGTGGACCTGGACATGGTGGTGGCGTTCGCCAAACGTGCGCGGGAGATGGGCGCACGGCACCTGATCGTGATCAGTGCCTTGGGCGCTGATCGCCGATCGCCGATTTTCTACAACCGGGTCAAAGGCGAGATGGAACACGCATTGCGCGCGCAGGATTGGCCGCAGCTGACCATTTGCCGCCCTTCGCTGTTGCTGGGCGATCGCCTTGAGCCGCGTCCGGCCGAGCAATTCGCCGGGCCGTTATCCCGTTTGATCCCGGGCAAATACCGCGGCATCGAAGCCTGCCAACTGGCCCGCGCGATGTGGCGACTGGCGCTGGAAGAGCAGGATGGGGTGAGGATTGTCGAGTCGGATGAGTTGCGTAAGTTAGGCAAATAATTCCGTGGCGTCTGACAGGGCGCCTTCGCGAGCAAGCCCGCTCCCACATTTGATCGGCGGTGTTCACATATTCTGTGTTCGCTGGAGATCTAATGTGGGAGCGGGCTTGCTCGCGAAGGACACGACACCGATCGAACGCCGAACGCTACAACCCACCCGTCGCCTGAAACCCTACTCCCAGCACCGTGAGCACCGACAACGGCAACAGTAGCGTATCGAGCAATGCACTGGCCGGCAGGTCGACCCCAGGATAGCTCGGCGCTTCTGCGCCAAAACGGTCCATCGCGCAGCACCCACCGTTCATCGCATACAAATCCAGCCGGGTCCCCGAGTACACCACGGGTGCCCCAGGCTTGGCGGCATCGAGCGTGCGCGCCGTAGCGCAGCCAGCTAGCTGCAGCGCCAGCAGAATCGCCAATAGCTTATTCATCGCTGGTCAAATGGTGTTCGCCCCAACGCGGCAGCATGTCTTGTGGAATGTTCAGCAGGTTGAGAATCCGCGCCACAACGAAATCGATCAAATCATCGATGGTTTGCGGCTGGTGATAAAAGCCCGGCGAGGCCGGCAATATCGTCACACCCATGTTCGACAACTTGAGCATGTTCTCCAGGTGAATGCTCGAATACGGCGCCTCACGCGGCACCAGAATCAGCTGACGGCGCTCCTTCAAGGTCACATCGGCAGCGCGCTCGATCAGGTTGTTGCAGGCGCCCGACGCGATGGCCGACAGCGTCCCGGTGGAGCACGGCACCACCACCATCGCCGCCGGCGCGCCGGAGCCCGAAGCCACCGGCGACATCCAGTCTTCCTTGCCATACACGCGAATCTGCCCAGCGGCAGCGCCGGTGTATTCGGTGAGGAAGGCCTGCATCATCTGGGGTTTCGGCGGTAACGTAACGTCCGTCTCGGTTGCCATCACCAGTTGCGCTGCCTTGGAAATCAGGAAGTGCACCTCGCGGTCTTCGCGAATCAGGCAATCCAGCAGGCGCAAGCCATACTGGGCGCCCGAAGCGCCGGTCATCGCCAGCGTGATGCGTTCCGGGCCGTTGTTCATTGCAGCGCCTCGGCGAGTTTGCCGTGCAGGCCGCCGAAGCCGCCATTGCTCATGATCACCACGTGAGTGCCGGGTTGAGCCTGGCTTTTCACCCGTTCGATGATGCCTTCCAGCGAGTCGCTGACAATCGATGGCACCGTGCACAACGCGGCGGTAGCGCCCAGGTCCCAACCGAGGTTGGCCGGCGCGTACCAGATCACCTGATCGGCATCGACCACGCTTTCCGGCAAGCCGTCGCGGTGAGCGCCGAGCTTCATCGAATTCGAGCGCGGCTCGATGATCGCGATCAACGGCGCATCGCCGATCCGCTTGCGCAAGCCGTCGAGGGTGGTGGCGATGGCAGTCGGATGGTGAGCGAAGTCGTCGTAAATGGTGATACCACGCACTTCCGCGACTTTCTCCATCCGTCGTTTCACGCTTTTGAACGCGCTCAACGCTGCGATGCCTATGGACGGCACCACACCGACGTGGCGCGCAGCCGCCAAGGTGGCCAGGGCATTGGCGACGTTGTGCTGGCCGGTCATGTCCCACTCGACCACGCCTTGGGCCACACCGTCGAACATCACTTCGAATTTCGAACCGTCTTCGCTCAGCAATTTGACCTGCCACTGACCGCCAGCGCCGGTGGTCTGCACCGGGGTCCAGCAGCCCATCTCGATGACGCGCTGCAAGGCCGGTTCGGTGGTTGGATGGATCACCAGGCCTTCACTCGGGATGGTCCGCACCAAATGGTGGAACTGACGTTCAATGGCCGACAGATCGGGGAAGATGTCGGCATGATCGTATTCCAGGTTGTTCAGGATCGCCGTGCGCGGGCGGTAGTGAACGAACTTGGAGCGCTTGTCGAAGAAAGCGCTGTCGTACTCGTCGGCTTCGATCACGAAGAACGGCGTGTCACCGAGGCGCGCCGACACCGAGAAGTTCTGCGGCACGCCACCGATCAGGAAACCCGGGCTCATGCCCGCGTGTTCCAGTACCCAGGCGAGCATGCTGCTGGTGGTGGTCTTGCCGTGAGTACCGGCGACGGCCAGCACCCAGCGACCTTGCAGCACGTGATCCGCCAGCCATTGCGGGCCGGAGACGTACGGCAGGCCTTTATTCAACACGTATTCAACGGCCGGGTTGCCGCGCGACATGGCATTACCGATCACCACCAGGTCGGGCGCCGGGTCTAGCTGCGCCGGGTCGTAACCTTGGGTCAACTGAATGCCCTGCGCCTCAAGCTGAGTGCTCATTGGCGGATAGACGTTGGCATCGGAGCCCGTCACGTGATGGCCCAGCTCTTTGGCCAGAACCGCCATCGAACCCATGAAAGTGCCGCAGATACCAAGAATATGAATGTGCATAGTCGACCTCGTAAAACATGGCCGCAGGTTAGCGTAGGGAGGAAAAAATCGCACTCAGTGTTTAAGTATCACCGCCGCCCCCTGTAGGAGCGAGGCTTGCCCGCGAAGGCCATCACGCGGTCCAAGGGGTGGACCGCGTTATCGCTCTTCGCGGGCAAGCCTCGCTCCTACGGGATCCGGCGTGCCTACCGGGCGATACCGTGCTTGCGCAGCTTGCGATAAAGGGTATTGCGGCTGACCCCCAGCTGTTCAGCCGTATGGGTCATATGCCAGCGCGTCTGCTCCAGTGCATTCAACAACGCCAACCGTTCGGCATCCTCCAGCGGGTGCTCGGATGCTTCCTCAACCGCCAGCGCCACCGCCGGTCGGGCCTGTCGAATCATCGCAGGCAAATCCTCCAGCCCGATCCGCCCACCGTCACACAACGCCGCCAACGTCCGCAGCACGTTGCGCAACTGCCGAACGTTCCCCGGCCAGGCGAAACCGAGCAAGGCCTGGCGCGCCGGCCCGTCGATCAGCACCGTTTCCCCGCCCGCCTCCTCGGCCAGCAAAAAGTCGAGCAACTGCGACTTGTCCGTGCGATCACGCAACGCCGGCAAGGCGACTTCCAGCCCATTGAGCCGGTAATACAAGTCCTCGCGAAAGCTGCCGTCCTGCACCCTTTCCAGCAAATTACGGTGCGTCGCGCTAATAATTCGTACGTTGACCGCTTCCGGCTCGCCACCGATCGGCACCACCTGACGATCTTCCAGCACCCGGAGAAGCCGCGTCTGCAAGGCCAGGGGCATGTCGCCGATTTCATCGAGGAACAAGGTGCCGCCATCCGCCTGCTGCAACTTGCCGCGCATGCCTTCCTTGCGCGCGCCGGTGAAACTGCCGCCGCGATAGCCGAACAACTCGCTCTCGATCAGGCTTTCCGGGATGGCCGCGCAGTTGAGGGCGACGAAAGCTTTTTCCGCCCGTTGGCTGGCCTGGTGGACGGCTTTGGCGAAGGCCTCTTTGCCGGACCCTGTTTCGCCGTTGATCAGCAGCGGCACGTCGCGCTCGAAAACCCGCAGGGATTTGCGGAAATCTTCCTGCAACGCCGTGTCGCCGAGGCAGATGCCGGACAGGCGCGAACGCGCTGCAATCCCCGGACTGTGCACCACCGGCACTGGAATGCTGCGCGGCTGCCCACGCAATACTGCAAACAGACTCCGCCCGTCACGGGTGCGCAGGGGCCAACTGGCGCTGGCGTTCACGCTCGCGCGACCGAGCAGTTCGTCCAGCGAGCAATCGAAAAACGCCTCCACCGGTTTGCCCAGCAACCCGCCGCGTACATGCCCCAGCAGGTTCAGTGCGCTCTGGTTGACCGCACAGATGCGCCCTTCCCCGTCGAACGCCAGCAGCCCTTCGCTGAACAGCCCGACGGACTCGGCTTGCAAGTGAAAACGCAGCAACCATTGATTGTCGAAGTAACGCAGGAAGTAGCAGCTCTCGATCATCTTCGCCGACAGATTGACCAGCGCCATGGTGTGGAACTGGCTCTGACGCGAGACCTCATGCCGCGCCGAAGACACATCAAGCACCGCCAGCAGTTCACCGTGCGGATCGAACACCGGGCTCGCCGAGCAGGTCAGGCCGGTGTGGCGGCCGCGAAAGTGTTCGTCCTGGTGGATGGTCAGCGACTGACGTTCCACCAGGCAGGTGCCGATGCCGTTGGTGCCCTCGCAGGCTTCGCTCCAGTCGGCGCCGAGCCAGAGGCCGGCACGTTCGAAGATCTTGCGTTCGGCGGGGGCGGTGACGCAGTTGAGGATCACCCCGCGCGCGTCGGTCAGCAGCACCGCATGGCCGGCGCCGGAGAGTTGCTGATGCAGGCTGGTCATTTCGTTGCCGGCGATGTGCAGCACTTGCTGCAAACGCTCGCGGCTTTCCAGCACGCGGCCGTGTTCCAGCACCGTCGGCGCCATGGCAAGAGCCGGGTCGAGGTGATAGTCCTCAAGACAGCGCAGCCAGGAACGGGCAATCGACGGATCGCTGCCAGGGCCGTGCAGGTGCGATTTACCTTGGGTCACGGTCAGCACTTGCTGGGCATGGCGACTCAAATGATTGTCGTGCATCTCTTATTATTCTCCCCGCAGGATCTGGCTCGCGTCCGTGTAGCAGATGCGATGCGTTCACGTGAGGCCGAGCATCCTCCAGCCCGGCGTGCATTGCAATGCTGGCAAGACCGGCCGGTCACACGTTGTGCCACAAGCGGTACAAAGTGTCACAGGGGCTGTACCGAAACCGTCACAGGCGCACCCCGCTTGTCCGACAAAAATCGCGCAAGGCCTTGATTTGCCTGACCTGCAAGGCAGTGGCCCGACCTTTGCTCTACGCTTATAGCAAGCGCACATGCGCTCTCCCTTATAAGCACAAAAGCCAAGGAGAAATCACCATGCGTTACGCTCACCCCGGTACTGAAGGCGCTATCGTTTCGTTCAAGAGCAAATACGGTAACTACATCGGCGGCGAGTTCGTCGCGCCTGTCAAAGGTCAGTACTTCACCAATACGTCGCCAGTGAATGGCCAACCGATTGCCGAATTCCCGCGTTCCACTGCCGAAGACATCGACAAGGCCCTGGACGCTGCCCACGCTGCCGCCGATGCCTGGGGCGCCACGTCCGCCCAGGCGCGCTCGCTGGTGCTGCTGAAAATCGCCGACCGCATCGAACAAAACCTCGAGGTCCTGGCGATCACCGAGTCCTGGGACAACGGCAAAGCCGTGCGTGAAACCCTCAACGCCGACATCCCGCTGGCGGCTGACCATTTCCGCTACTTCGCTGGCTGCATCCGCGCCCAGGAAGGCAGCGCCGCCGAGATCGACGGCAACACCGTGGCTTATCACATCCATGAACCGCTGGGCGTGGTCGGGCAGATCATCCCGTGGAACTTCCCGATCCTGATGGCCGCGTGGAAACTTGCTCCGGCCCTGGCCGCCGGTAACTGCGTGGTGCTCAAGCCAGCCGAACAAACACCGCTGGGTATCACCGTGCTGATGGAGTTGATCGGCGACCTGCTGCCGCCCGGCGTGCTCAACGTCGTGCAAGGTTTCGGCAAAGAAGCCGGCGAAGCGCTGGCCACCAGCAAACGCATCGCCAAGATCGCCTTCACCGGCTCGACCCCGGTCGGCTCGCACATCATGAAATGCGCCGCCGAAAACATCATTCCGTCCACCGTGGAGCTGGGTGGCAAGTCGCCGAACATCTTCTTCGCCGACATCATGCAAGCCGAAGAAACCTTCATCGAAAAAGCCGCCGAAGGCCTGGTGCTCGCGTTCTTCAACCAGGGCGAAGTCTGCACCTGCCCGTCCCGCGCACTGGTGCAGGAATCGATCTACGACGACTTCATGAAAGTGGTGATGAAGAAAGTCCTGTCGATCAAACGTGGCGACCCGCTGGACACCGACACCATGGTCGGCGCCCAGGCGTCCGAGCAGCAATTCGACAAAATCCTTTCGTACCTGGAAATCGCCAAGGGCGAAGGCGCCGAGCTGCTGACCGGCGGCAAGGTGGAGAAACTCGAGGGCAACCTGGCGACCGGGTATTACATCCAGCCGACCCTGCTCAAGGGCACCAACAAAATGCGCGTGTTCCAGGAAGAAATCTTTGGCCCGGTGGTGAGCATCACCACCTTCAAGGACGAAGCCGAAGCCCTGGCCATCGCCAACGACACCGAGTTCGGCCTCGGTGCCGGCCTGTGGACCCGCGACATCAACCGCGCCTACCGCATGGGCCGCGCCATCAAGGCCGGTCGCGTGTGGACCAACTGCTACCACCTGTACCCGGCGCACGCCGCGTTTGGTGGCTACAAGAAGTCCGGCGTCGGTCGTGAAACCCACAAGATGATGCTTGATCACTATCAGCAGACCAAAAACCTGCTGGTGAGCTACGACATCAATCCATTGGGCTTCTTCTGATTGTTCCTCCCGGCGACTTCGGTCGCCGGGAGGCGCTTCACTATCAGTTTCCCCTACTTTTTTTCGCATCGGATTCGGCGCCCATCAGCAGCCGAATGCATTGCAGCAACCGCAAATCCCCAAACGGCACTGCACCCGTCGTGCACGCAGCGTCCGCGCATAAAAAACAACAATAAGGAAGCACAACGCATGGATCAGATCGGCAATTACGTGCTCTATCTCATCATGCTCTGCGCCGTACTCGGCGCCTTCGCGGCGATCTACAACAGCGATGAAGGGCTTGGTAAAGAATTCATGGAAGGCATCCACGCCACGGGCCACATCTTCGTGCCGGCGGCGGGCATCATGGCGTCCATCCCCTACCTGACGGTGGTCATCGAAAAAGCCTTCGGTCCGTTCTTCAGCTCCCTGGGCGCCGACCCGGCCCTGGCGGCGACCATGATCATCGCCTCGGACATGGGCGGCTATCACCTGGCCTCGGCGCTGGCCGCCAGCAAAGAAGCGCTGGTGATGGCGCTGATCACCGGTTTCATGGGCGGGGCGACCATCGTGTTCTCGATCCCCATGGGCCTGGCGATGCTCGACAAGCGCGACCACAAATACATGGCGCTGGGCATCATGTCGGGCATTTTGACCATCCCGTTGGGCGTGCTGATCGCCAGCGTCATCCTCGCCTTCAGTAACCCGCTGGTGCGGGATCTGGTGTCGACCAATGGCGAAGCCACCTATCAATTGGCCTTGGGCCTGGGCAGCATCTTTGCCAACCTGTTGCCGATCCTGATCTTCGTCGTGGGCCTGGCCTTGGGACTACGGTTTTTGCCAGACCTGATGATCAAGGGTTTCATCATCTTCGGCCGTACGATGGATGCGGCGATCAAGCTGGTGTTGGTGTTCTCCATTGTCGAGTACTTCACCGGCGTGTTCACTGTGGTGTTCGACAGCTGGGGCTTCCATCCGATCATCGCTGACGCCGAAGACCAGACCCGCGCCCTGGAAACGGCCGGCTACATCGGCATTATGTTGGCCGGTGCGTTCCCGATGGTTTACCTGCTGCGCAAATACCTGGGTAAACCGCTGGAAAGCCTGGGCAGCAAAATCGGCCTGAGCGCCGTCGGCAGTGCCGGCATGCTGGCGACCATTGCCAACATCCTGGCCATGTTCCGCCTGGTGCGCTTCATGCCCCCCAAGGACAAAGTGATCAACATCGCCTTCGGCGTGTGCGCCGCGTTCCTGCTGGGCGATCACCTGTCGTTCACCGCGAACTTCCAGCCCACCATCATCCTGCCGGTGCTGATTGGCAAGATAAGTGCAGGTTTCATTGCCGTGGGCCTGGCGTACTGGCTGTCGGTGCCCAAGGCCTTACAACTGGAAGCTCAGGATCGCGCCGCCGGGATCATCGCCGAGGGCGAATACCTCGGCCTGCCGCTGCCCGAATCCCTTGCACCGAATGGCATCAAGGCGACGGCCTGAGTGTGTTGCATTGAAGTGCGTTGATCACACAGGGCGTGGCATTCTGAGGAATTGCCGGCACTGGGCAGCGCACCTTCCTATTTGAAACGGAGACAGAAATGGCACGTTTTTCACATACCGTCGGTAGCCAGACCTACCGCTTCGAAAGCCTCAAGGAAGTATTGGCCAAGGCCAGCCCGGCGCGCTCCGGGGACTTTCTGGCCGGTGTCGCCGCCCTCAACGATGGCGAGCGCGTGGCTGCGCAGATGGCCCTGGCTGACATTCCGCTGACTCATTTCCTACAGGAAGTGCTGATTCCTTACGAGACCGATGAAGTCACCCGACTGATCATCGACACTCACGACCTGCAAGCTTTCGCAGTCGTCAGTCACCTCACTGTCGGTGGTTTCCGCGACTGGCTGCTCAGTGACGCGGCCGACGAACACAGCCTGCGCGCCCTCGCCCCAGGACTGATCCCGGAAATGGTCGCTGCCGTATCGAAGATCATGCGCGTACAGGACCTGGTGCTGGTGGCGCAAAAAATCCGCGTCGTCACGAAATTTCGCGGCACGCTGGGCCTGCGCGGTCGACTGTCGACACGCCTGCAACCCAACCACCCCACCGACCAGCCGGCCGGCATCGCCGCGAGCATTCTCGACGGTTTGATGTATGGCAACGGCGACGCGATGATCGGCATCAACCCGGCCACCGACAGCATTGCTTCGATCTGCGCGATGCTGGAAATGCTCGATGCAATCATCCAGCGCTACGAAATTCCTACACAGGCCTGCGTATTAACCCACGTCACCACATCGATCGAAGCGATCAATCGCGGCGTGCCGCTGGACCTGGTGTTCCAGTCGATTGCCGGTACCGAAGCGGCCAATGCCAGTTTCGGCATCAACCTGAACGTTCTGCAGGAAGGCTATGACGCCGGTTTGAGCCTGAATCGCGGCACGCTGGGGCAGAACCTGATGTATTTCGAGACCGGTCAGGGCAGCGCGCTGTCAGCCAACGCCCATCACGGCCTCGATCAACAGACCTGCGAGACCCGTGCCTACGCGGTGGCGCGACATTTCAAGCCGTTCCTGGTGAACACCGTTGTAGGATTCATCGGCCCGGAATACCTCTACAACGGTAAACAGATCATCCGTGCCGGCCTCGAAGACCACTTCTGTGGCAAATTGCTGGGCGTACCGATGGGCTGCGACATCTGCTACACCAACCACGCCGAAGCCGACCAGGACGACATGGACACCCTGCTGACCCTGCTGGGCGTGGCCGGGATCAACTTCATCATGGGCATTCCCGGCTCCGACGACATCATGCTCAACTACCAGACCACTTCGTTCCACGATGCCCTTTACGCGCGCCAGACTCTGGGCCTGAAACCTGCACCCGAGTTTGAACAATGGCTGGCCAAAATGGGCATCTTCACCCAGGCGGATGGCAAAGTTCACTTCGGCAACAGCCTGCCGCCGGCCTTCCGCCAAGCCATGGCGCAACTGGGATGACTATTGTTATGGAAAAACCTCCCGTCGATCCGCAGAACCCATTGCTGGAACTGCGCCGCCTGACCCCGGCGCGGATTGCTCTCGGCCGTACCGGCACTAGCATGCCGACCAGTGCGCAACTGGATTTCCAGTACGCCCATGCCCAGGCGCGGGATGCGGTGCACTTGCCGTTCGACCACGTTGGGCTTAGCGCGCAACTGGCGGAGTGCGGGCGCGACAGCTTGCTGGTGCACAGCGCGGCCAAGGACCGGGACAGTTATCTGCAACGCCCCGATTTGGGGCGCAAGTTGAGTGATGAGTCGGCGCAAATCCTGCGCGAATACGCGCTGGCCCATTCTGGCGGGGTTGATCTGGCCATCGTCGTCGCCGATGGCTTGTCGGCACTCGCCGTTCATCGCCATACCCTGCCGTTTCTGGCGCGTATGGAAGAACAGATCGAGGCAGAAGGCTGGTCCGTCTCACCGGTGGTGTTGGTTGAACAAGGCCGCGTCGCTGTCGCCGACGAGATTGGCGAACTGCTCGGCGCCAAAATGGTGGTGATCCTGATCGGCGAGCGCCCTGGCCTCAGCTCCCCCGACAGCCTGGGTTTATATTTCACCTACGATCCCAAGGTCGGACTCACGGATGCCTACCGCAACTGCATCTCGAATGTCCGCCTCGAAGGCCTGAGTTATGGTATGGCGGCACACCGTTTGCTTTATTTGATGCGCGAGGCCTGTCGGCGGCAGCTGTCCGGGGTCAATCTGAAGGACGAAGCCCAGGTTCAGACGCTGGAGTCGGACGCAGGTGCGGATTTGAAAGGTAATTTCCTACTGAATCCGCCGAATTCCTGAACCGTTTCCGCATTGCGTTTCTGTTCCGGTTTCAGGCAGGATCGATGCACGGCCGCCAGAGTTTCCCGTCGCCGTCACTATGCAAGACAGCCACTTGAAGACGAGACCAACCATGCGGATTATTCAAGCGACCCTCGAACACCTGGACCTGCTGACCCCGTTGTTCGTCAAATATCGCGAGTTTTATGGCGCTCTGCCGTATCCGGACTCGTCCCGGGCATTCCTCGAGAAACGCCTGCGTCGTAAGGAATCGGTGATTTACCTGGCCCTGTCCGATGACGACAGCCACAAACTGATGGGTTTCTGTCAGTTATACCCAAGCTTTTCCTCGCTTTCGCTCAAGCGCGTGTGGATCCTCAACGACATTTACGTTGCCGAAGAGGCCCGCCGCCAGTTGGTGGCCGACAATCTGATTCGCACCGCGAAGAAAATGGCCAAGGAAACCAATGCCGTGCGCATGCGGGTTTCCACCAGCAGCAACAACGAAGTCGCGCAGAAAACCTACGAGTCCATCGGATTCAAGGAAGACACCGAGTTCAAGAACTACGTACTGCCGATCAGCGACGAACTCTGACCACACCGCATACCTGTAGGAGCGAGCTTGCTCGCGATGTTCGCCAAGGATAACGCTGCAGCCTGGCACCCCGCAGCGTTATCAGGCACATCGCGAGCAAGCTCGCGCCTGCAGTTTTGCGCGAAATCCCCCGCTACAAACTCGACACGCTTTTCACGTTTCAGTCCGTATAATGCCGATCTTCCCGGCTTGTAAGAAAAACTACATCCGTCTGTAGTCTTATATGAAGTCATCCGCACGGCCTGCTGAGTCGGGCCATCACCACAGGTGCCCCCCATGGATTTCAACCCGCTCGACCTTATCCTGCATCTCGATGTTTACCTCGACTTGCTGGTAAACAACTACGGGCCATGGATCTACGCCATTCTGTTCCTGGTGATCTTCTGCGAAACCGGCCTGGTGGTGATGCCGTTCCTGCCCGGCGATTCCCTCCTGTTTATCGCGGGCGCCGTAGCGGCCGGCGGCGGCATGGACCCGGTGCTGCTGGGCGGCCTGCTGATGCTGGCGGCGATTCTCGGCGACAGCACCAACTACGTGATCGGACGAACGGCGGGCGAAAAACTGTTCAGCAACCCGAACTCGAAAATCTTCCGCCGCGACTATCTGCAGCAAACCCACGACTTCTACGACAAGCATGGCGGCAAAACCGTGACCCTCGCGCGTTTCCTGCCGATCATCCGCACCTTTGCACCGTTCGTCGCTGGTGTGGGGAAAATGCCTTATCCGCGGTTCTTCGCCTTCAGCGTCCTCGGCACCATCCTGTGGGTCGGTGGCCTGGTGACTCTCGGTTACTTCTTCGGCAACGTTCCGTTCATCAAGCAGAACCTGTCGTTGCTGGTGGTTGGCATCATCCTGCTGTCGCTGGTACCGATGATCATCGGCATCGTCCGCAGCCGCTTCGGCAACGCCGCATCAAAAGCCCACCCGCGCTGATTCACAATGTGGTCCCTTAGCGCCTGGCGACGCCAGCGCACCTTGGCCAAGCACCCGATTGCCGACGACATGTGGCAGCGGGTGCGCCATCACTTGAGTTTTCTCGACGGTATCAGCGATGCCGAAGACCAGTGGTTGCGCGAAGCCAGCGTGCTGTTTCTGCAAGACAAACACCTGACGGCCTTGCGCGGCGTTGAACTCCACCAGGAGCAACGCCTGCTGCTCGCCGCCCAGGCCCAATTGCCGTTGCTGCATCTGGGCGATCTGAACTGGTATCAGGGTTTCCACGAAATCGTCCTCTACCCCGACGACTTCCTCAGCCCCCAGCGTCATCGCGACGCCAGCGGCGTCGAGCACGAGTGGGACGGCGAACACAGCGGCGAAGCCTGGCAGCAAGGTCCGATCATCCTCGCCTGGCCCGGTGTGATGGCCAGCGGAGGCTGGGAAGGCTACAACCTGGTGATCCACGAACTCGCACACAAACTCGACATGCTCAACGGCGACGCCAACGGCCTGCCGCCGCTGCACGCCGACATGCGCGTCAGCGACTGGGCCAAGATCATGCAAGAAGCCTACGACGACCTCGACCGGCAACTGGAGCGCAATCCAGACGCTGAAACCGCCATCGATCCCTACGCGGCGGAAAACCCCGCCGAGTTTTTCGCGGTCACCAGCGAATACTTCTTCAGCGCCCCGGATTTGCTGCACGAGGCGTATCCTCAGGTCTACGAGCAGCTGAAGCTGTTTTACCGACAGGATCCGTTGGCCCGGTTGCAGCAACTTCTGGCAGAGAACCCGGTCTATCAGGCACACGACTAGTGTCCTGTCTTACCGATACGTTGCTCTTTTGACGAGTGGCCGTTGTGGTCAGGCAAGGCGGCGCGACGAGTCATAGCTGGCTATGGCGAGGAGCGGCAACGCAGCATGGCCGCAACGGACGCCGTCAAAAAGCAACAGTATCGGTAAGACAGGACGCCAGGGTCTCTACGACCTCTGGCACATAGCAACGGTGGCGGAATATGCCTATAATCGCCGCCACTTTTTGGTCAATCCGGCCAAGTGTTTTTGGTCAACTAACGGGGGCACCGCCCAATGAGCTACAGCAAGATTCCGGCTGGCAAAGACCTGCCGAACGACATCTACGTCGCGATCGAGATCCCGGCCAACCACGCTCCGATCAAATACGAAATCGACAAAGACAGCGATTGCCTGTTCGTTGACCGTTTCATGGCCACCCCGATGTTTTACCCGGCCAACTACGGTTTCATCCCGAACACCCTGGCTGACGACGGTGATCCCCTCGACGTGCTGGTCGTGACCCCTTACCCGGTTGCGCCAGGCTCGGTGATCCGCGCTCGTCCGGTCGGCATCCTGCACATGACCGACGACGGCGGCGGCGATGCCAAAGTCATCGCAGTCCCACACGACAAGCTGTCCCAGCTGTACGTCGACGTGAAGGAATACACCGATCTGCCGCCGCTGCTGCTGGAGCAGATCAAGCACTTCTTCGAGAACTACAAAGACCTCGAAAAAGGCAAATGGGTGAAGATCGAAGGTTGGGGCGACGCAGAAGCCGCTCGCACCGAGATCATGAAGTCGGTTGCTGCTTACAAAGGCTGATAGCCGCGGCAGCGATCAGCTTCAAGAAAAACCCCGGTTGATCCGGGTTTTTTTGTGGGCGTCTGAATATCAAGCTCAACAGCACATTTAACTGGCGGACAAACCGGTTTTTCCTTGTTTAATTTTTACAAAAGACGTCTTACATCAGGACTTAAATTTCACGCCAGATTTGAACGATTTGTTGAATAAAAGCCATATGCCGCACGGCTAGACTCGTGTTTATGAAAAAGAATAAAACCTGCGGCCCACGATTCAGAATGCTCCTGAAAGAGTTAAATATCACGACAACGAGATTTGCCGAATTCCTGGGTGTTTCCGACCCTCAGACTGTCCATAACTGGTATACCCGCGGAGTCCCTGACTACCGCATGGAAGATGTTGCCAGAAGACTGTCCGTCAACACTGAATGGCTGAAAATCGGCGAAGGCCCGAAAGACGCTAAAGACTTGCGTCTGCGCGACGAGTCCGGCAACACCTTCGACGCCGAATCGATCCGCGGCACCTACAGGGTGATTGAGCCGACCGATGTCGAACTGCCCTTCTTCAAAGAAACAGTCATCACACCCGGCGCCAACAAAACCCATGTCATCAAAGACCCCGGCCAATCCATACGCTTGCTGCGTAGTGATCTCGACTCTCTGGAAATCAACCACGCCGACGCCATCTGCGCGCGCATGATCGGCAACAGCATGAGCGAAAAGATCGAAGACGGCTCCATCCTCGCCATCGACCGCGGGCTAACGCAAATTGTCGATGGGGAAATCTACGCGATCGAGCATGACGGAATGCTGCGGATCAAATACCTGCATCGAGTACCGGGCAACGCAATACGCATGCGCAGCCACAACAGCGCCGAATACCCGGATGAAATTTTCAGAGCCGCGCAAATCGAAGAACAAAACATCAGGGTATTGGGCTGGGTGTTCTGGTGGTCAACCCTCAACAAACGCAGGCCACCCATCCCATTCCTGTAGCACCACACCGCTTTCTACCCGGACAAACCACTCTCACGGGCATCGCACAAACCCTGTGGGAGTGGGCTTGCCCGCGAAGGTGATTGAACATTCACCATCAGAACCCCGGTTTGCGTTCAGTCCAAAGCAACCCTATGGCTCTATTGCGCACACCACACTGGGAATTCCTCAAAAAAATCAGTATGCTGCGCCCCACATTTGCGCATCGACCCTTCCCAAGGCTCAGATCGCACCGACAAGGCAGATCACGTTCTCGCCAAGTCCCACAGCCGGACGCAAGATCCGGGTGTACGTTTTGAAGGCTGGCGCGGTTTACCAAAAATGAACCAAGCCAGTCCCCGAGAAGCCGGCCACAAGCCGGCTTTTTAATGCCTGGAAGAAACCATACCCATCGTCTGAAAATGCTGAGCCGGTGTTGCCATGCAAGGGAGCCATTGCTAACGTAACGACAAACGTCATTACAGGTATTTCATCATGGCTTCCATCAACATCCGCATCGACGATGACCTGAAGCAGCGCTCATTCGCCGAGCTGGAAAAACTCGGGGTAACGCCTTCCGAGCTGCTGCGCCAAACCCTTCAGTACGTCGCAGAGCGCGGCAAGCTGCCTTTTAAAGCTGCATTACTCAGCGAAGAGGATGAAGCTCTCATCGCTGTGGTCACCGAACGTCTTGCCGCACCTCAGCGAGTCAAGGTAAGTCTGGATGACCTATAGCCTTGAATTTGATCGTCGCGCACTGAAAGAGTGGAACAAACTGGGCGATACGTTGCGCCAACAGTTCAAGAAGAAACTTGCTGAAGTACTCGAGAATCCTCGCATTGAAGCCAATCGGCTTCGTCAACTGCCGGATTGCTACAAGTTGAAACTCCGAAGCGCCGGCTACCGACTGATCTATCAGGTTCTGGATCACGAGGTCGTCGTTTTCGTGGTTGCTATCGGAAAGCGCGAGCGTGAAGTCGTATACCAAGATGCACAGGACCGAATCGGTCATCTACCTGCTGACTAATTCGATTAGTTGCAGCACTGCTACGACAAATCAAGAGCGATTAGTGGCAGTGCCGTTGCGACATCTCCCCCTCACGGATAACTAAACCCCTTAACCAACGTCAACTCCCCCACCGCCCGCATCGGCACCAGAAACGTCTCCATCTTCTCGTTCGGCGTCCCCTCCTCCGTAATCACCGTCACCTGCGCCGTCGTCAACGGCTGAACCGCGTCCTCTTGGCCTTCCTCATCACTGCGATACCCACCGCCGAAGTAGTTCACGTACACCAGATACTGCCCTTTGATCGGCGCAGGCATGGCGAAGATTTCTGGGCCGTAGCCAGTGGTCACGTCGACATCCAGTGCCGCACCATTCGGCGCGACGCGGTCGCCGTACCAGATGTGGGCGCCATCCGGGGTGATGAGGTGCAGATCCAGATCAGTGCCGTCACTATCCCAGGACAGCAGCACCCGCAACTTGGCGGGTGTCGCTCCGCCGCTGGCATTGAGGAATTGCGTGCGATGCCGTTGTTGGCCATCGGGGCTGCGGACTTCGACGCTGTTGCTGCCGTTCGGGAATGAGAACGGGCGATCGAAGCGGCCGGCGGGGTCGATTTTCAGTGGCATGCTTACGCCGTTGACGATCAATCGGCCGGGCTCGGTGGATTTGGGTGTGGTTTTGATTTGTCCGGAGATGCGCGCGGTGTTGGCCTGTCCTGCCGGTGTATTCACCGAAGAGGCCGGGTAGTTCACGGTCTGGCGGAAGTTTTCGCCTTCGCCTTCGACCGCGCCGGTACGCCAGCCTCCGACAGGGGTGTCAAGGTTGACGGCGGCGTACGTCGTCGGCCATGTGCAAACGGTGCAGAGGAACAGGAAGACCTGTGGATAACGGAGTTTCATGGCCTATTCCAGCAAGAGGTGGCGGGCGAGCCCTTCGATGTAGGTTTCGTCCTGGCCGTTGGGGTGTGCTTCGAAGGCCAGGTGCAGGTATTCGTGGGTCAGGTCGAGGCGGTCTTGCAGGGACAGCACGCCGCGCACGTAGAGGCGTTGGCGTTCGCGGTCGACGTAGGGGCGGCCGAAGGCCAGGCGGCAGACGGCGAAGGTGCTGACGTCGTTGTAGCCGGTTTCGCTTTCGAGGCGTTGGCGCCAACTGCGGCGTTGGGTTTGCAGCCAGTCCTGGGCGGCGGGCAATGCTTCGCAGGAAGCGACCGGGTTGTCCCAGCGGCTGAGGCTGGCGCGTGGGTAGGCGTGCAGCAGGATCGCGTCGTAGCGTTGGCCGGCGTCGGCTTGTTCGACGGCTTGCTGCCAGGAGAGTTTGTCCGGGCCGGGTTGGTCGGAGTGGTAGGTGACGGTGCTGCCGGCCATAACCAGGTCGCTGGTCCACGCAGCGATGTTGCGTGATTCGGCGGAGGCTGGACGCGGCGCGACGCGTTGGCGGCTGCTGCTGTCGTCGATGCTCAGGCAGTCGCCGTGGCGGCTGGCGTTTTGCAGAAGGTAGGTGCGGACGGCGATGGCCAGGGCTTTGGCGGCTTCGACGGGTTCGGATTTGGCTTCGCGCTGGAGGACGCGTGCAACGTATTCTTCGCGGTCCAGGCGGGCGACAAGTTTGTCTTCGAGTAAAAACAATTCGCCGTCGCTGTGGATATCGAGTTGGTTGCCGTTGGTGAATTCGACGCGGTAGTCGCCCTGCATCGGTCCGGAAGAAACAACTCGATCCCCGGCCAAAACACGTGCAATCGGATAGCGTGAAAACAGACCCACCTCGACACAGCGTCCCGCATCCAAAGGCCAATCAACCGGCAGTACGGAAGCCAACGCTGCGCCGTAATGACGAAGCACCCTTTGACTGGTCCCGCGCCCACCGGCCCAGATCGGCGTACCGTCCGCCGTCCAGCCGGCGAATCCGCCCTGTCGCGCCGTAGGATCCTGATCGTCCAACCAGCTCCAGGTTTTCACCCGCAGCCGGCCACCGAGTTCTCCCACGACATTGCCGTCGGCCGCGTTCAACATCACATCCAGCAGCACCCGCCGTGTCTGCTGTTGCGACGGCATCATGGCCAACACCTTAAGCAACTCGGTCACGGAAACTCGTGTAGCAGGCTGCAGCGACGCCAAGTCCAGCAGCCACTCCGGCGCCTGTCGTGCCTGCCAATACTGACGCCAATCCGCCTCTGCAATGCCCAACCGCGCCGGCTCAAAATACAACCCGCAAGACTTCACCAACGCCTGATCGCGCTCAATCTTGCCGCCCGCCGTGCAGCAATAAACTTCCTCTTTCGACTGCCCGCGGCATTCATACGCCGGCTCACGCGCGCCGGTATCCACCAGCCAGCCATAGACGAACAACTTCCACAGACTGCCCAGCGGCGTCTGCAAATCGGCAGGCAATGGCTCGCGAGACAGCACTTGCGTCCGACTCAAGGCAATCAGTTCACCCTTGAAGCCCAGGCGCAACGGCTCGTCCTGCGCTGAGGCCAGCGCAGGGATCAAGCACAGCAGTAACCAGACCAGAGGTCGGGTCATGTCAGTTGACCGTGACCTGGCCGAGGGCCGGTTTCTGTTCCTGAGCCTGATGCTGTGGCGCGTAGACCTGCGTGAAGCGCACTGGCGGCACGTTGAACTGACCTTTCTGCGAGAAGCGCACCAGATGCCGCAAGCGCAGTTCGCCGCTCAAGGCATCCACTGGAATCGCATAAGCCATTTGCCCCGGTTCGAAGCGGGCCTTCTCCAGCGCACTCGGTTCAGTGCCAGCCTTGCCCATGAGTTTGATGCCCCACGTGGTGCGCTCGACGTCGGCACCCGGTGGCAGCGGCACTTCAAGCATGCCGTAGCGCAGCGGTTTCGCCGCTTTGCTGGTGATGATCACTTCATCCAGATAGAGGCTGTCGCTGGACAACGGCTTGCTGCCGACCGCTTCGAGTTTGAAGGTGAACGCTTCGTCGCCCGGCACCAGACGCGACAGGCGCCGGGTGATGGTCACGGCCATCGGTTCGACTGGCGGTTGCTGGGTCTGGTAGCTCAGCGCGGCGCGAAGCGGGCGTTCTTGCGTCCCCGTCAGCGACAAGGCTGCCGGTACAGGCGTCACGCCCTGCCACGTCCAATACGTCTCGCCGGTATCACCGTACTGTTTCTTCCAGCCTTCACCCGGTGCCAGGGCGATGGTCGGCGAAGCCTGTTCGATGCTGCGTTGCAGCCAAGTCAGCGCCAACGCGCGTTCCAGCGTCGATTGCTGTGGCAGCAGACGCTGCAACAATGCTGTCGCGTGAGCCTGATCGAAGGGTTGCAGCGACAGGTTCAACGCTTCGGCGAACGGCTGGGAACTGACGGCCAAACGTTGCTGCGCATCGGGCAATTGACGGTTGACGGCATCCGGCAAAGTCACTTTGGACTGGTGAGCCAACGAGGCCGTCAACGCACGCGCCGCCGCCAGCCCCAACGCCGAATCCGGATCACTCATGACCATACTGTCTTCACCGTCCTCCATCAGATTCGCAGCATTGCCCTCGCCTGCTTTCGCCAGGTCGTCCATCAAACCGCTGAGCAAGGTATTGACCGGCAATTGCATCTGTTTGGCGAACGACAGAATCAGCGCTCGCTGCAACAACGGCGTGTTCTTGGCTTGCTTTGCATACACCTCCAGCACCCGCTGCCAATGCTCCGGCGGCAGGCTCAGTTGCAGTGCTTTGCTGGCGTGCCAGTCGGCGTAATAGGCGTAAGCGGTAAGGAACGCGTCAGGCTCGCCGTCCATGCCCCACCAAGTGAAACTCGCCGACGGCCCGGCCATTTGCACCAACCGCAGACGACTGTTCTGCATGATCAGGCGCAGGCGATCGCGGATCTGCGGATTCGATGACAGCGTCGGGTACGCGATGCTCAACGGCAGCAATCGACTGGCGGTTTGTTCGACGCCGCCGTACGGATAACTCAGCAAATCATCGAGTGCCGAACGGAATAACGCTTGCGGACTGTCATCCAGACGCAGGCGAATGTCCGTGGCATCCGCCGGCAACGTCAGCGGCGTATCACCGCTGGCCACGTCCAGGCTTTGACTCTGCGTCACCTGCCAGCCATCACCGGTCGCAGTCAGGCGCACGGCCAAGGCGTCAGCCGTTTTGCCGTCCTGCACCAGCTCGGCGGCCCATTCACCATTGGTCAGGGCGAACCCCGGCAGTGCGAGGTAGTTGATGCCGTTGTTCAGCGTCACCGGCACGCGTTGCTCGGCACCCGCGTAGTGAATCACCAGCTCGGCTTTCACCGGCGTTTCGGCCTGACTGAAAGCGAACACACCGAGATCGGGTTTGTCGCCCGCACGGAATTTGGTCGGGCCGCTCCACTTCAGGTACAGCGGCTTTTCCGAGCGCACGAATTGCTTTTTCTGTCCGACCTGACCGTCATCGGCGATGGCCCGGGCAGTGATGCGCCAGCGGGTCAGCGAGTCGGGCATCTTGAAGGTGAAGCGGGTTTTGCCGTTGGCGTCGGTCACCAGTTCAGGCTGCCAGGCGGCGGTGTCGACGTCTTCTCGACGCGGGCGCTCCAGCACTTTCACGCCGCGCTCGCTGCGGTTGGCTTTGCCCGGCGCGCCTGGGCTGCCCGGCAACGCCACGTCGTAGCTGATGAACGAAAGACTGGCGCTGGTGCGCACGTTGTTGCGACGTGGGTGGTAGAAAAACTGGTCGATGGTCGGTGCGACTTCCGGCTGCAGCGCGTAGACCATTTCGTCGACCACACTGACCGTCAGGTGCGCCGGGATCGGCTTGCCGGCGAACTGAGTGGTCAGGTCAACCGACACGGTATCGCCCGGCTGGTATGACTCTTTATCGGTAGCGATGGCCACGTCGATCTGCGGCGCGATCACCTTGATGCCCGCGTTCTGGAAGCTGTACTGACCGCCCTTGGTGTAGAGCACGGAGAAGGTCAGGTTCGGCGCGAAGCTGTCCTTCACCGGGATCCGCGCGCGGTATTGGGTCTCGCTGAGTTTTTCCATCGTCAGCCAGTCGCCGCCCTTGGACAGCAGCGCGGTGGCCTCGACCTTGTCCCGCTCCAGCGATAGCAATGCATCACTGACCGGCTCAGGAAAAGTGATCAATGCGAGGGCTTCATCGCCGGCCTTGTACTCGGGTTTATCAAGGACGATTTCCACGGTGCCGGGCACGGCTTTGACGCCGTCGCCGGTGACCGAATGCCCCGTCGCACCCAGCGCTCGACCATGATCATCCTTCAGCGTCAGGTTGTAAGTGCCCGGCCGCTCGAAGGCCAGGGTAAAACCTTTATCGGTGGCTGCAAGTTTGCCCTCGCCCGTCGTCTGGTCTTCCAGTCGAACCCAGCCATAGCTGCTCGGCGTAACCGGCTCGCTGCCATCTTCGTTGGCGTAGCTGAACGCAACCTTATCGCCAACGGCACTGAACCGTTGCGGCGCGCTCAGACGGAAATTCGCGGCACCACGGTCGATGAGGATTTCCTTGGTGGTCTTGACCCGATACGCCGCGCCATCGCTGGCAAAAACGGTGAGCATGTAGCGACTTGGTTTGTCGGCGGCCGGCAGGTCGAGCGTTGCGTTACCCTTCGAATCGGTAGTCAATTCAGTGCTGGTCAACTCTACCGGGAACTGCCCGAGGTATTGCAGCTCGTTGTCGACCATCGACAGTTGCTGGGCACGCAGGCTCAGGCTCAACTTGGCGTTCGCCACCGGTTTACCGTCCGGGTACAGCAACACCAGGCTGCCCTTGACCGGCTCACCAGTGCGGTAATCCTGCTTGGCCAGGTTCAGCGAAATCTCGAAGTGCGGCTTGATGTATTCGGCAACGCGGAACGCGCTGCTGTAGGCCTGATCCTTGTAGCTGAAACGCAGCTCATAGCCGCCCGCCATTGCGTTGTCCGGCAACTGGAAACGGCCTTGGGTGCCGGCCTTGGAATCGAGTTTCAGCGCCAGCGATTGCAGCGCGGTGCCCGTGGCATCGAGCACGGTCACGTTGACGTCGGCAGCGGTCGGCAACACCGAATCACGGGCATTCTTGAACTCGCGACCGACGATTTTCAGCGATACCCAATCCCCCGGCCGATACAGCGGCCGATCGGTGAAGGCATAGAGTTTGGTGTCGTAGATTTCGCTGTCGTAATAGAAGTTTTCGGAGACAAAAACCCCGCCCTCTTCGTCCTCGCCAATCACGAACGAACGCTCGGGGCTGACGTGTTTCAGGCGCAGCAAACCATCGATGTCGGTAGCTCCGCTGCTCATCACGCCGAGGCCGTCAGTCCACAGCACATTGACCTTCGGCACCGAACTGCCCTGGTGTTTGCGCGCGGCCCAGACCACCAGTTCATCACCGGCAATCTTGCTCACGGCCACGGTGTTGGAGACGAACACCATGGTCGTCGCCCGGTACTTACCGATCAGCGCTTCCACCAGGTACAGACCCGGCTTCAGGTTACCCAACGGGATGTACACGTTGCCCGGTGCAACGCTGACGAACTCGCTGGAAGAACCGGCCAGGTTAACGCCGGCGGGCGGCTGGATCGGTTTGGCTTCCCACAGTGGATAACGGAATTGGCTGACCATTGGCAGGCCCGGAATCAAGGCAAATTGCGGTTGTGCGTCGTAGGGCGTTGGCGCGGCGATGGCCGTGCCCATCTTCAGTTCCGGCACTTCCTCGGTGACGTGTTTACGCGACTCGTAGGAAAACGCCCGCTGCATCACCCGACGGGATTTGCGATACCAGTTGTCCCACAGGTACGCGAGGGTGTTCGACAGGCCTTCGCCCTTGAATTGGCCGTCGCTGACCACGCGGTGCAGGTTCTTCTGGCGCTTGAGGAAATCCAGTGGTTTATCGATGCGATACACGCGAATGTCCGCGCCGCCGTAAGGCTCCATGCGAAAGCGCCGATAGTCACGGCCCGGTGCTTCGAGGCGCACCATCGCCTGCTCATCACTGGCAAAACTGCTGTCGGCCAGCAGGAAAAAACTTTCACCGGCCACCGGCGTGTAGCCGCTCGGCTCGACGGTGTCTTCGGCGTTGACCAGCGAAAAAGGCAGCACCAACACCAACAGCACAGATAGAAAACGCAGCATGCGGGCACCGATCATTGGGAGAGAAAATTCAGTCGATAGACGCCGATGAAGTTGGGGTTGGCTGCGTCGGGTATCCATCGGGTGTCCTTCCATGTCATGAGTTGCTGCAGGCTCGCGGAACGCATGCCGTTGTCGGTGGGGGTGGTGGTGCCGGTGTGATAGGCGATGTAGCGGCCCATCCAGATCATCAAGTGCTGGTCGTCGCCCTGATCGAAAAACATCAGGTCGCCGGGGCGGGCTTGCGCCAAGTCGCGGCCAACCAAATGACTGTTGAACTGGATCAGTTTGATCGCGTTGACGTACGGCCCGACCTTGCCGCCGCCCTGCTGCCATTGCTGGGCGAGGCCGCGCTGGGCGTCGCTCAGTTGCAGTTCCGGCGGCAGGTAGCGATTGGACAGGCCGTTGCTGCGCAGCCATTTGTCGTCATGGACTTTCAGCGCTTCGTTGGCGGCAAAACGCACCAGGCCGGCGCAGTCCTGCTGATACCAGCGCGGGCTCGGGCCTTGGGTCAGCTGCTCCTGGGCAATGCGCACGAACCAGGCGCGGAACACCTGGGATTGCTGCACATCAAGCGGCGGCGCGTCAGTGGCAAATGCCCGGCTGCCGAGCAGCATTGCCAGCAAGCCAAGGCCTCGGATGAGTGCGGTCACAGGGCTTTCCATTCCAGCGGCAGCCACTGCCAATGGCCGTCGGGTTCGCTGCCTTCGGGCAAGGTCAGCGCGTATTTGCCGTAACCGCCGAGCTTGCGCAGTTTGGGGATCAAGTAGGTTTGCGCGGCGTTGTAGAACACCGGTTCCATGTCTTGCGGCAGGCTGTCGAGGGTTTCCTGCTGCATCAGCTGCGCCATGGAATCCGGGCCGAAGTAGACCGGCATCAACAGGTCTTTGGGCACCACATCCGCCATGGGCGGGAAGCGTTTATCAAGGGTGCCGAGGGCCTTGTCGAGCAGTTTGTCGTCGAGGGAGAACAGCAGCGTGGAACCGTGGCGCGCCAGGCTCACTTTCATGAACGCCTTGCCGGTGATCGCGTCCGGGTTCTCGGCGTCCTTGGCGTTGTATGGACCGAAGTTGGAGCTGACCTGACGTTGCCATTGATGGGTTTCACCTTCCTGTTTCTCGACCACCGGAAATGCATGTTCTTCGACGTTGCCTTCATAGGCGCCGACCATCGAGCCGAACAGCGTGCCCAGGTCACCGTCGAGTCTGGCGCTGTCCTTGTCGTTCAGGCTGGCCACCAGCAACGGCGTGTACAGCCGCGAATCGGCGTACCAGCACAGGCCAGCGGCACCGGCCATGTGTTCGGTCAGGGCCTGGGCCACTTTTTCTTCGGCGCCAAGTTTTACCAGCAAGGGTTTTTGCTGTTCGGCGGGCAGCGGCAAGGCGACACAGGCGCTGGCGCCCATCGGCATGGCTTGCCAGATCGGTTTGAAGTCGAAGTCCGGTTGGTTCTCCAGTTCATCCATGGCGAGAAAGCTGTGCCAGCCCTTGTCGTCCATGTCAAAACGCAGGCCGGCGAAATTCGGGATGAAACGCTGGTAACCCATGGCCAGGACGCTGGAGTTGACCGACAGGCGTTGCTTCACCTCGGGCGCGCGCGGTGGCAGACCGAAGGCCTCAGGGAACAGTTTGTCGCCGTTGAGCAGTGCCGCGATGGCTTTGGTCGAGACGCTACCAGGCTCTTCTAAAGAACCACTTTCCGGGTCGTAGAGTTTCGACGGATTGGACAGCACCACCAGTTTGTCGCCATGGGAGGCGAACAGCAGCGCCTTGCTGGCGTTGTAGCTCAGTTGGTAAAGCGCTACGTCGTCGGCACCGACTTTCATATCGGCGACTTTGCTCAGCTGCGAATCATCCAGCGCCACTTTCGCCAACGGTTCCAGCACTTTGGCCAGACCGCCGCGATCCATCACCAACAAAAAGTCTTTCAGGCGACCATCTGCCCCACGCCACAGCGCCACGTCCGCTGGTTGATCGAAAAGCTGCTCGATCAGGCTGTCCTGCAATTTCAGGTCATGTTCGTAAATGATCCGTCGCAGGCTGCCGATCAAGCCGAGGCGATCCGCATGGGTTTCGTAATAGAAGACGAAATCCTCGGTCAGGGTTTCCTTGAGGAACGGCACGGCCAGCAAGTCCTTGGGCAATTGACTCAAGGAATGGGTTTCCAGCAGACCGTCCGGGCGGCTCATGCCCAGCTTGTCGCTGGCCAATTCCGCTGGCGGCGCCTTGGGTTTGTGCAGGAACCACCCCAACCCGCCAGCGACGCCGGCCACCAGGACCAGCCCGACCAGCAGCACCGGCCAGCGGCGAGGAGTTTTGGCTGCAGGCGTTTCGGCGGCCGGAGAAACAGTGTTATCGCTCATGTTCACAAAACCCGATGTCATCCGTGGAGCGGGATGTTCAATAGTTGAAAGTCTTGACCAGCAGCAGGTCACCGATCGCGCGCAGGGGCACGATGAAGGTCTCGCGTTTTTCGTCGACGGTGTTTTCGTTGAGCACCAGGTTGATCTGCGAGGTGATCACCTCGTTCTGGTTGCTGGTCTCATCGAAGTTATAGCCTTCGCTGCCGAAGTTGCCCCAATAGTTCACGTAAACCAGATAGGTGCCATGCATCGGCGCGGTCATGGTGAACATTTCCGGGCCGGGGCCATCGACGCCATCCGGGTCCAGACCGCCGCCGTTGGTCAACGCCGTGTGGGCGAAAAACGCGTGCTGGCCGTCAGGCGTAATGATGTGCAGGTCGAGTTCGGCTTTCGGGTCGTCCCAACCCAGCACGACGCGGATCCGCGCCGGGGTGCGCAGGTTGTTGGCTTCATAGAATTGAACGCGCTTGAGCGACTGGCCTTCGGCACTGCGCACTTCGACGCTATTGGAACCGGCGCCGAACGCATACGGCCGGGCAAAACGCCCTTGGTCGTCGGTGTACAAATTCAAAGGGTTGCCATTGACCGCCAGCGTGTGCGGCCCGCGTTGCGTGCCGATGGCTTTGAGCTGACCTTCGATCATCGTGCGGTTGCGCTGCACGCCACGGTCGATGGGCGGCGTGGGATAGGCGACTTGCGGGTTTTCACTGCGGTCGAGCAGGCCTGAGTAACGCCAACCGCCCACCGGTTCCGACAACTCGGCCGACGGCTCGGCCCACGCCGCAGCCGCGCAGACCAGCCCCATCAGCACTAGAAGAAATGAACGCATGTGACGCCTCCTGCCATGCCTGACGAAACCTTGCGCCCGATCCTCGGCGCGTTACAGATGCAAAAACTGCGTTTCGTCTGAAAGACCCGTGACTATGGGGTCGTAGAGGCGCGAAGGGTAGCCAGTTGGCGGTTTATTAACAATCGCAGGCTTCGCGATTTGCGGTAGGCATCACGGCGATGCGGTGGACGGTGAGCCGAATAAGCGTCATATTCGGCTCACCCAATGAGCCGAATAGCATTTTTATTCGGCTCACTCACTCAAGAGCACTGTATTTATGGCGCCTCACTGGATCTGGCAGCGGCCTGATTGGCCGAACTTCAACTGGCAAGCCGAGCGTTTGGCGCCACTGCTGCGCGAGTGCGTACGGGCGCAGGGCCAACTCATGGGCATGGCCCGTTCGGTGGGGAGTTCACTGAGTGCGCAAAGCGAGCTGGATGCGCTGCTGCAGAACATCGTGACCTCGTCGGCGATTGAGGGGGAGCAGTTGAATGTCGGTTCGGTTCGTTCTTCATTGGCACGGCGATTGGGGCTGGAGCTGGACGATGGCGAAAACGTCAACCAGCGCAGTGAAGGGCTGGCGCAACTGATGCTCGATGCCACTCAACATTTCGCTGAACCACTGACGCTGGAGCGGCTGCTGGAATGGCATGAATGGCTATTTCCTGATCAGCACACTGACCTTGCTTCCCGCTCGATCCGGGTTGGCGCATTGCGCGGCGACGAGCCGATGCAAGTGGTTTCCGGACGACTCGACAGACCTACCGTGCACTTCGAAGCTCCGCCCCGCCAAGGCCTTGAGCGACAACTCGAGACCTTTCTCAACTGGTTTGAAGCCAGTCGAAATCAGGCTGGCCTCGATCCGTTGCTGCGGGCCGGCATTGCGCACTTCTGGTTCGTCACCCTGCACCCCTTCGACGACGGCAATGGTCGCCTGACGCGCACCATTACCGACCTGGCGCTGGCTCAGGGCGAGGCACAGTCAATCCGTTTTTACGCCATGTCAGCGAGCATTCTCGAGGACCGTTCTGGCTATTACCGGGTGCTGGAAACCAGCCAGAAGGCGACCGCAGATATCACTGACTGGCTGGAGTGGTTCCTGCAAACCTTGTTGCGCAGCTTGATGCAAGCCATGACGCGAATCGAGTCGGTGTTAGATAAGGCGCGTTTCTGGCAGGCGCATCGGGCGTCCGACCTGTCGACCGAGCAGATAAAAGTGCTGAACCGCTTGCTCGATGGCGGGGAACGCGGTTTCGAAGACGGAATCAGCGCGGCGCAATATCAGTCAGTGGCGAAAGTATCCAAAGCCACCGCGACTCGTCATCTAGCTGAATTGCTGGAAAAAGGCTGCCTGAAACGCTTACCCGGTGGCGGACGCAGTACTCGGTACCAAGTCAGCTATCCCGAAGATGCAAAATGGCAGGACGCCGAAAGCCCGAAGCCGTAACGCAGCTGCAATGGCCGAAACACCCTGTTCATTTGCCCATAACCCCCATGTCTGCTAGTGTCGCGCCGGTTTAACGTCAACCGGAAATCGCCGCCATGGCCCGCAAAAAAGCTGCACTGGATTTCGAACAATCCCTCGCTGACCTGCAAACGCTGGTAGAGCGTCTGGAGAATGGCGAACTGTCGCTGGAAGACTCGCTGACCGCTTTCGAGCAAGGCATCGGTCTGACCCGTGATTGCCAGGCGGCGCTGGCCCAGGCCGAGCAAAAGGTTCAGGTGCTGCTCGAGCGTGATGGCGAGCTCGCCGAGGAACCCTTCGACGCGGATCAGCCAGAATGATTGCAGCGTATTCGGCGACCAGCCAGGCCCGCGTCAACGCTGCACTGGAAAGCCTGTTCATCGCGCCGGGCCCTGAGCTCGCGCGGTTGTACGAGGCTATGCGCTACAGCGTGATGAATGGCGGCAAACGCGTGCGTCCGCTGCTGGCCTACGCGGCGTGCGAAGCGCTGGGCGGCCAGGCGGAACAAGCCAACGGCGCAGCCTGTGCGGTGGAGCTGATCCACGCTTATTCGCTGGTGCACGACGATTTGCCGGCGATGGACGACGACGATCTGCGTCGCGGCCAGCCGACGACGCACAAAAAATTCGATGAAGCCTGCGCGATTCTCGCCGGTGACGGCTTGCAGAGTCTGGCGTTCAGCGCCCTGCTCGACCCGCGCCTGAGTACCCTGGACGCAGAAATCCGCTTGCAGATGGTCAGCGCCCTGGCGTTGGCGGCAGGTCCGGCCGGCATGGTCGGCGGCCAGGCCATCGACCTCGGCTCGGTCGGTTTGAAGCTCGATCAAAAAGCACTTGAGTACATGCACCGGCACAAGACCGGCGCGCTGATCGAGGCCAGCGTCAAGCTCG
Organism: Pseudomonas sp. NPDC086251; assembly: GCF_044746405.1. NCBI lineage: Bacteria > Pseudomonadati > Pseudomonadota > Gammaproteobacteria > Pseudomonadales > Pseudomonadaceae > Pseudomonas > Pseudomonas sp. NPDC086251. Next base: position 55,986 of record NZ_JBIVBY010000011.1, on the reverse strand, counting down.
GCGCCCTGGCCAGTGGCCGTGCCGAAAAAGACGAACTGAAGTCCTTGCAGACGTACGCCCTGGCCATCGGCCTGGCGTTCCAGGTACAGGACGACATTCTCGACGTCGAAAGCGATACCGAAACCCTCGGCAAGCGCCAGGGCGCGGACATCGCGCGCGACAAGCCGACTTACCCGGCCCTGCTTGGCCTCGACGCGGCCAAGGCTTACGCCCTGGAACTGCGCGATCAGGCCCTGCACGCCCTGCGACCGTTTGACGCGGCCGCCGAGCCGTTACGCGACCTGGCCCGCTATATCGTCGACCGGCGCAGCTGATGGCGTATCCGCCAAGTTAAAACCAACGCGTGGGCAGGGGACGATGCATCAGGTAAACTGCCGCATCTTTTATACCTATAACGATTCGCCTGATGCCCACGACGTTTCATGAGATTCCCCGCAAGCGCCCGACCACGCCCCTGCTCGACCGTGCCAACACGCCGGACGGCCTGCGCCGGTTAGGCGAAGCCGAGCTGGAAACCCTGGCCGATGAGTTGCGCCTGGAATTGCTCTACACGGTCGGTCAGACCGGTGGGCATTTCGGTGCAGGCCTGGGCGTCATCGAACTGACCATCGCGTTGCATTACGTCTTCGACACCCCGGACGACCGGCTGGTGTGGGACGTGGGTCATCAGGCCTATCCGCATAAAATCCTCACCGGACGTCGCGAGCGCATGAGCACCCTGCGCCAGAAGGACGGTGTTGCCGCCTTCCCGCGTCGTTCCGAGAGCGAGTACGACACCTTTGGCGTCGGCCACTCCAGCACCTCGATCAGCGCAGCGCTGGGCATGGCGATTGCCGCCCGCCTGCAGAACAGTGATCGCAAGGCGATCGCGGTGATCGGCGACGGCGCGTTGACCGCCGGCATGGCGTTCGAGGCGCTGAACCATGCGCCGGAAGTGAACGCCAACATGTTGGTGATCCTCAACGACAACGACATGTCGATCTCGCGCAATGTCGGCGGGCTGTCGAATTACCTGGCGAAGATTCTGTCCAGCCGCACTTACGCGAGCATGCGTGAAGGCAGCAAAAAGGTCCTGTCGCGCTTGCCCGGCGCTTGGGAAATCGCCCGTCGCACCGAAGAATACGCCAAAGGCATGCTGGTTCCCGGCACGCTGTTCGAAGAGCTGGGCTGGAACTATATCGGCCCGATCGATGGCCACGACCTGCCGACCCTGATCGCCACCCTGCGCAACATGCGCGATCTGAAGGGCCCGCAGTTCCTGCACGTCGTCACCAAGAAAGGCAAAGGCTTCGCTCCGGCGGAAGTCGACCCGATCGGTTACCACGCGATCACCAAGCTCGAACCCCTGGACGCCCCGGCCGCCGCGCCGAAAAAGACGGGCGGGCCGAAGTATTCCGCAGTGTTCGGTGAATGGCTGTGCGACATGGCCGCTGCTGATTCGCGCCTTGTCGGGATCACCCCGGCCATGAAGGAAGGCTCCGACCTGGTGGCCTTCAGCGAGCGCTTCCCGCTGCGCTATTTCGACGTGGCAATTGCCGAGCAACACGCCGTGACCCTCGCTGCCGGCATGGCCTGCGAAGGCGCAAAACCGGTGGTGGCGATTTACTCGACGTTCTTGCAACGCGGTTACGACCAACTGATCCATGACGTCGCGGTGCAAAACCTCGATGTATTGTTCGCCATCGACCGCGCCGGTCTGGTGGGCGAGGACGGCCCGACGCATGCGGGCAGCTTCGACCTGTCGTTCTTGCGGTGCATCCCGGGCATGCTGGTGATGACCCCGAGCGACGAAAACGAACTGCGCAAAATGCTCACCACCGGCCACCTGTTCAACGGTCCGGCGGCGGTGCGTTACCCGCGAGGCTCGGGGCCGAACGCGGTCATCGAGAAAAACCTCGACCCGATCGAAATCGGCAAAGGCATCGTTCGCCGTGAGGGCATTAAAGTCGCTCTGCTGGTGTTCGGCGTGCAACTGGCCGAGGCGCTGAAAGTCGCCGAGAAACTGGACGCGACCGTGGTCGACATGCGCTTCGTCAAACCCCTCGATGAAGCACTGGTTCGCGACATCGCTGGCAGCCACGAGTTGCTGGTGACCCTCGAAGAGAACGCGATCATGGGCGGCGCCGGTGGCGCGGTCAGCGAGTTCCTGGCTCGCGAGAACATCCTCAAGTCGATGCTGCACCTGGGCTTGCCGGACAGCTACGTCGAACACGCCAAGCCGGCGCAAATGCTGGCTGAGTGCGGGTTGGATGAGGCCGGGATCAAGGCGTCGATTCGTCAGCGTCTGCAACTCCTGAATATTTAAACGCAAAACCCTGTGGGAGCGGGCTTGCTCGCGAAAGCGGTGTGTCAGTCGGTATCAATATTGACTGACACACCGCTTTCGCGAGCAAGCCCGCTCCCACATTTGATTTGTGTGCCTTTCAAAAACTTGAGTCCATGTCGAAGCGACCGAACGGGTTGTCGAATGCGCTTTTGCCGCGATTATCCAGCAGGTTGGCGCCGATTTCGATGTCGTCGCTGAGGGCGTGACTTACGCTCAGGCTCAGCGATTTATTGCGGTATTCGTCGTGATCGCCGTCACTGGGATAGGACGCGTGGGTGCGGTTGATCCCGGCGGTTTCATCGAGGCTGGCGCCGAGATTGAAGCGGGTTTTTTCATCACCGCCGGACAACCCGAGGCTGCGTTCCCACGTCTGGTTGCTGCCGAAACCCACGTGCAGGCGCGGTTGCAGGCCCGGTTCATCGCCACGCCGGGTGAAAATCTGGATCACCCCACCAATCGCATCGCTGCCGTAAATCACCGAACGGGAGCCGCGCAGCACTTCCACGCGCTCGACCTGTTCAATGTTGATGTGTTGCAGGTTGCTGTCGCCGGAGGTGGAATTGCCGATCCGTTGACCATCCACCAGCACCAGGCTCTGCGCCGACTTGGTGCCACGGATGTAAACCCCCGGCAGGCTGCCGCGCCCACCGGTTTGCCCGACTTGCACACCCGGCACGCGACGCAGCAGGTCAGTGACGCTGTTCGGCTGCAGGCGGTCGATGTCGTCGCGGGTGAACACGGTGTTGGCGGCGCTGCTGTCGTTGCGCGCTTCAACCTGGCGGTTGGCGCTGATCAGCACGTCGGGAAGCTTCAGGGCTTGATCGCGTTCAAAAGTGTCAGCCACTTTCGAGTCGGTCCAGCAGCAGCCTTACAGCGAATTCGATGTGAGCAGCGTCAGCAGTTACGTCGATGCGCGGGTGAATGAACGCTGGAAAACCCGCATTGAATTCGGTCACAGCGAGAACCGCGAAAAGACCCTCGACCAGCTCAGCGATGAGCGCAGCGTGTTCAATACGTATCGCGATTCGGTGAACTGGCAGAACGACCTGACTCTGAATGAACGCAACAGCCTGATCCTCGGCGGCGACTGGTACGAAGACCGGATAAACAGCAGCACGCCGTTTGATGAAGACAGCCGCTGGAACCGCGCGGCATTTGTTCAGCATCGCTACCAGGCGGATAGTTTTTCCACGGAGCTGGGCCTGCGCCGCGATCAGAACCAGCAGTTCGGCGGGCAGAACAGTTGGAGCGGCACCTTTACCCTGCCGTTGAACCCGAACAACGACGTGCTGCTGACCTACAGCGAAGGCTTTCGCGCGCCGACCTTCAACGACCTGTATTACCCCGATTTCAGTAACCCGGACCTCAAGCCTGAAACCTCGAAAAGCTATGAGCTGCAATGGCGCAGCCAATTGACCGACAGCAGCCGCCTGGAAGCGTCGCTGTATCGCACGGACCTGGAAGACGCGATTATTTTCGGCAGCAACTCACGGCCGCAGAACGTCGCGTCGGCACGCATCAACGGTTTCGAAGCGGCGTTGAAGCAGGAATTGTTCGGCTGGCAGAGCAACCTTGGGGTGGCGATCATCGACCCACGGGATCGCGACAGCGGCCATACCCTGGCGCGTCGTGCGCGGCGGACCTTGAGCCTTGACCTGGATCGGCAGTTCGATCGCCTGGGGCTTGGAGCCAGTTGGCAAGCGGTGAGCAGCAGCTATGACGACGAGAACAATCAGCAGCCGTTGGGCGGGTATGCGCTGCTGGGACTACGCAGCAGTTGGGAATTGAATCGCGAGATTAAGCTTGAGCTGAAGGTCGATAACCTGCTGGACAAGGGGTACAGCCGGGCGTTGTACAGCCATGACGGCAGTCAGTTTGGGTATCGCGAGGAAGGTCGGGCGTGGATGTTTGGGGTGACCTGGACGCCTGAAATCTGATCCGGGTTTTGTAGTGTTTGGGCTGGCCTCTTCGCGAGCAAGCCCGTTCCCACATTTGACCGCGTTCATCCAGGCAACGCCGGTCAAATGTGGGAGCGGGCTTGCTCGCGAAGGCCGCACCTCGGTCTCAACGGTCGGGCGCGATCAATCGGCAGAGCTTGGCCGTCGCCTCAATCATCTGCCCACTCGGCCGCTCCAGGCCTTTATCCGTCACCAATAGCAACTGCCCCTGCACCACGGCGGCCACCTGTGGCCAAGCCTTCCACGCATCGAGCTGTGCCTGATCACTGGCCAGAATCACCTCGGGATTACGCTGCAACACCGCCTCCACGCTGACTTGCGGGGCGGGCAGTGTCTGGTCGGCAAACACATTGCGCGCCCCGCACACTTCAAGCGCATCGCTGATGATCTGCCCGCCGCCGACGGTGTACAACGGCCGATCCCAGACCTGATAAAACACCCGCAACGGCTCATTCCGTCGATAGCGCTGGCGCAGTGAATCCAGTCGCTGACGCAAGTCAGTAGCCAATGGAACACCGCGCTCAGGCCTGCCGAGTTGCGCGGCGATCGCCTCGATCTGCGCGGTGAGTTGTTCAAGATTGTGAGGTTCGGCAACGTAGGTGGGAATGTTCAAGCGCTTGAGTTGTTCACGCTGGGCCGGACCCACACTGCCGGGCCACAGCAGCAGCAAATCGGGTTTCAGGCTGAGCAATTGCTCCATGTCCAACTGGCCATAACGGCCAACGGAAGGAAGGTCTTTGAGTTCGATCGGACGTTCGCCAGCATCCAGCACGCCCACCAGCAGGTCGGCGGAACCCAGCTCAACGACGATTTCAGAGAGAGACGGCGCGAGGCTGACAACACGCTCGACCGCCAACGCCGAGCCGCTGACGGCCAGCAACAAAACCGCCAGCCAGGCGCGAGGCATCAGCCGAGTTGACGCGGGATACGGTAGAGGTAGAACAGCACCAGGGTCGACAAGCCCAGCAGCACCAGCGGCACCGCTTCCAGGCCGACGAATACCGCCAGCGCACCCACCCAGGCTGGCAGAGCAGCGACGAGGAACGCGGTGCGGCGTTTGGCGGCCAAATCGATCCAGGCGCCAGGTTCTTCAGGGGTGTCGAGGGCTTTTTGCGTCGCGATCAGCGCGTGCTTGTAGCCGCCGAAAAACTTCAGGCTGACAAACATCGATGCCACACCGGCGATGAACAACGGCATCGCCAGCACCGGCAGAATCGCTTCGCTCTGGCCAAATACGCCGTTGATCACGAACAGCGGCAACAAGGCCAGCGCCAGGTATTGCCACCAGTTGACCAACAGCCGCCGCCGCACCTGACCGCGGGTCACGCCCGGTCTGCCTCGCCCTGATGCTCGTTGCCCATCATGTGGTCGAGCTTGCTGGCCTTGGTCGCCAGGTAGAGTTTGTTGTGCGGATTGTGGCCAGTGTGCAGCGGCACGCGCTCGGCAACGACGATGCCCATGTCGGTCAAGGCTTTGACCTTGCGCGGGTTGTTGGTCATCAGACGCAGGGATTTCACGCCCAGATGCTCGAGCATCGGCAGGCACATGGCGTAGTCGCGCTGGTCAGCGGCGAAGCCCAGACGCTCGTTGGCTTCGACGGTATCGGCGCCGCCATCCTGCAATTCATAGGCGCGGATCTTGTTCAGCAGGCCAATGCCACGGCCTTCCTGACGCAAGTAAAGCAAGACGCCACGGCCTTCACGGGCGATGGCCTGCAAGGCGGCCTCGAGCTGCGAACCGCAGTCGCAACGCTGGCTGAACAAGGCGTCGCCGGTCAGGCATTCGGAGTGCAACCGGCCGAGTACCGGGGCACCATCGTCGAATTCACCCAGGCTCAGCACAACGTGCTCGCGCCCGTTTTCTTCATCGAGAAAGCCGTGCATGGTGAATTGCGCAAAAGGCGTTGGCAGCTTGGAAGCGGCGACAAAAACGACAGGCACCGGTGTGCTCCTGATCAATAAGTACTGGAGATTCGCAGACGCGGCATTGTAACAGCAGGTTCCGACAGACGCTTAGGCTGAATTATGGGGCATAACGATCAAAAAGTTAGATCGCTGTCCGCGCACCACCCCTGTGGGAGCGGGCTTGCTCGCGAAGGCGGTGTGTCAGCAGGCATCTATGTCGATAGATACACCGCCTTCGCGAGCAAGCCCGCTCCCACATTGACCGTGGTCAGTGGGTGTCGAACGGATAAGGTTGTTTCCAGCGTTCGAAGATCGGCTTCAACCGGCCGCTTTTCACCAGCAGTTCCATACGCTGGTCGTACAGCGCCATCAATGCGCGGGCCTTGGGCGTATTGGCGAAACACAAATACAGCGGTAATTCCGCGATATGGGTGCGACGGAACTGGGTCGGATCCTTGGCCCGGCGGACAATGTAATCCACCTCGGTCAGCGCATCGATGTAGTAGTCCGCACGGTTGTGGGTCAGCATCGACAGAATCCCGGTGCGCCGCACCACTTCGTTGAAGCGCTGCACGTTCGGCAAATAAGCCTCGAACTTGTAACCACGAACCCAGGCCAGTCGATAGTTGCCCAGGGTTTGCGCGGTCGGTGCCGGATTAGTCGCCAGGCCCAAGGCATAAATGTGATCGGTATCGTAATTCCAGCGCGGATACAGCAGATCGCTGACTTCATCACGATAACCGCCAACACAGGCGTCCACTTCGCCGCGCTGTGCCAGGCCGATGGAGCGCGTGTACGGTTCGATACGGAAGTCCACTTTGACACCCACGGGCTCGAAGACTTCCCGCAACACGTCCCAGCCCAATCCATGGCCATCGGCAGCGGTGTAGTCTTCCCACTCTTCGCTGGCCAGATGAATCACTGACGGAGTCGGCGCAGCCTCTCCCGCCTGGGCGAGTGAACAAAACAGCGCGAGAACCATCCCCATCAACCAGCGCCGAGCCATCCCTAGCCTCCTGCTATGCCCATCATGCGAAAAACCACACCAATCCCTGCATCCCCAGCCACGCGAACACCCCGGCCAACACGTCATCGAGCATGATCCCGACCCCGCCGTGCACATGCCGGTCGATCCAGTGAATGGGCCACGGCTTGAGAATGTCGAAGAAGCGGAACATCAGGAACCCGGCCAGTAACCAGTACCAACCTTCCGGCACCAGCCACAGGGTGATCCACATGCCGACCATTTCGTCCCAGACGATGCCTTCGTGGTCGTGTACCCGCAAATCGTCGGCCACTTTGCCGCACAACCAGAAACCGAACAGCATGGTGACGCCGAGCATCAGCCAATAACCCCAGTCGGGCAACATCTGCCACAACGGAATAAAGGGTAGCGCAACCAACGAACCCCAGGTGCCCGGTGCTTTTGGCAAGGTCCCCGAGCCGAAGCCGAACGCCAGGAAATGCCAGGGATTGCGCCAGACCGACGGCGGTACGAATTCCGCCGGAACCTGGTTGGGATGATCTGTCACGGTGTCTCCCGAAAATGTTGATAACCCCGGGTTTGCGGGGTGATGTCTTGCCCTGAAGCATCCAGCAGAACCACGCCCTGCCCCGTGACCACACGCCCGACCACCTGGATCGGCCAACCGTCCGCCAGCAACGCCGGTAACTCGCCGGGCGGCAAGGTGAAGGCCAGAACGTAATCGTCACCGCCGCTCAACGCGGCCGCTTCGGCGCCGGATTGACCAAGGAAAGCGACTAACGCATTCGACAGCGGCAACCTGCCCTGTTCAATCTGAATGCCGACCTGCGACGCGAGGGCGATATGCCCGCAGTCGGCGAGCAAGCCGTCAGAGATGTCCAGCGCCGAGGTCGCCTTGCCGCGCAATGCCATGCCCAGACCCAGCTGCGGTTGCGGCGACCAGTAATGCCGCAGCAGCGGATCGCCGATGGCCGCATCCGCGGTGCGTTGACCCAGCACCAGCGGCAAAGCGCCGGCCGCATTGCCCAACTCGCCGCCGACACACAGCAAGTCGCCCGGCTGTGCGCCGCTACGCGTCAACGCTTTGCCAGCAGGGACGCGCCCCAATACGGTCATCGTCAGGCTCAACGGCCCACGGGTGGTATCACCGCCCACCAGCGCCACGCCACAGCTCTGCGCCATCACGTTCAAACCACGGGCATAGGCATTCAGCCAATCGGCGGTCACCGTCGGCAAGGTCAGGGCAAGGGTAAAGGCGATGGGGGTGGCGCCCATGGCAGCCAGATCGCTGACCGCCACGGCCAGCGAGCGCTGACCGAGCAGAAACGGGTCGCAGGGATCGGCGAAATGCACACCGGCAACCAGCGTGTCGGTGGAAATCGCCAACTGCTCCCCGGGAGGAACAGCCAGCAAGGCGCAGTCATCGCCGATTCCGAGGGCAACGCCTTCGCCGCCCTGCGCACAAGGCGCGGCGGCGAAGAAATTGCGGATCAGCTCAAACTCGCCCATTGGGTGTCCTGTCTCACCAATACTGTTCATTTTTTAGCGGCGTCTGGTGTCGCCATACTGCGTTGCCGCTCCTCGCCATAGCCAGCTATGACTTGTCGCGGCGCCTTGTCTGGCAACACCAGCCACTCGCTAAAAAACGAACGTATCGGCGAGACAGGACACTGCAAGCGCCAATCAGCGCTTGAACGCCTTCACTTCAGCTTCACGCAGACGCGGGGCCAGTTTGTCGAGTACACCGTTGACGAACTTGTGGCCGTCGGTGGAACCGAAGACCTTGGCCAACTCGATACCTTCGTTGATCACAACGCGGTACGGCACGTCGACGCGCTTGAGCAGTTCCCAGGTGGACAGGCGCAGAACCGCCAGTTCAACCGGGTCGAGCTCTTCGATGGTGATGTCCAGGCACGGCGTCAGTGCAGCGTCGATCTCAGGCTTGTGGGCCGGAACGCCGTGCAGGATGTCGTGGAAGTAGGCAGCATCGACATCGCTGAAATCGTTATCGACCCGAAACTGCGCTTCGATCTCGTTCAGCGACTGCTTGGCCATGTGCCATTGGTACAGCGCCTGGGTCGCGAGCTGACGGGCTTCGCGACGCTTGACGCTTTTCGATGGCTTGCCGGCATCCGCAGGCTTTGGATCG
>NZ_JBIVBY010000011.1:0-46654 GCF_044746405.1 Pseudomonas sp. NPDC086251 | reverse complement strand
TAATCACGTGGCCGCCAACTGCGCCAGCAGGCTGACCATTTCCAGCGCGGACAGGGCAGCTTCAGCACCTTTGTTACCGGCCTTGGTGCCGGAACGTTCGATGGCTTGCTCGATGGAATCAACGGTCAGGACGCCGAAAGCGACCGGAACGCCGAACTCCATGGACACCTGGGCCAGGCCCTTGGTGCATTCGCCAGCCACGTATTCGAAGTGCGGAGTACCGCCACGAATGACCGCGCCCAGGGCGATGATTGCCGCGTATTCGCCCTTCTGAGCGACTTTCTGCGCAACCAGCGGGATTTCGAAGGCGCCAGGCGCACGGATGATGGTGATGTCGTTTTCGCTCACGCCGTGGCGAACCAGGGCATCAACTGCACCGCTGACCAGGCTTTCAACGACGAAGCTGTTGAAACGGCCTACTACCAAAGCGTAGCGGCCTTTAGGGGCGATGAAGGTACCTTCGATGGTCTTCAGGGTCATTCGTTAGATCTCTTAAAGAGCCGGGACGCGTTTTCTACGCGTCCCTCAGTGATGTGTTAACCGCGAATCAAGGACTGGAAACAACCGGTCATTATTCGGAGGGCACGTATTCTACAACTTCCAGATCGAAACCGGATATCGCATTAAATTTCATCGGCGCACTCATCAGGCGCATTTTGCGTACGCCCAGGTCCCGGAGGATCTGCGAACCGGCACCGACAATGCTGTAGGTGGTCGGTTTTTTCGTCGGGGCGTGGTCAGCGGTTTCACGAATGTGCGCCAGCAACACGTCGCCATCGAGCGGGTGACCGAGCAGCAGCACCACGCCGCTGCCAGCCTCGGCGACCGCAGCCATGGCGGCGCGCAGGCTCCAGCGGCCGGGTTGCTTGACCATCAGCAGGTCGCGCAGCGGGTCCATGTTATGCACCCGTACCAGCGTCGGTTCTTCGGCGCACACGGTGCCCAGGGTCAGCGCCATGTGCACGTCGCCTTCTACGGAATCACGATAGGTCACCAGGTTGAATTGGCCCAGTTCGCTGTCCAGCGGCTGCTCGGCAATCCGCTGAACGGTACGTTCGTGGATCATCCGGTAGTGAATCAGGTCGGCGATGGTGCCAATCTTGATGTTGTGTTCGGCGGCGAAGGTTTCCAGTTCGGCGCGACGGGACATGGTGCCGTCGTCGTTCATCACTTCGCAGATTACGCCGCTTGGCTCGAAACCGGCCATGCGCGCCAGGTCGCAGGCCGCTTCGGTGTGGCCGGCACGGGCCAGGGTGCCGCCGGCCTGGGCCATCAGCGGGAAGATGTGGCCGGGGCTGACGATGTCTTCAGCCTTGGCGTCTTTCGCGGCAGCGGCCTGCACGGTGCGCGCACGGTCGGCGGCGGAGATGCCGGTGGTCACACCCGTAGCCGCTTCGATCGATACGGTGAACTTGGTGCCGAAACCGGAACCGTTGCGCGGCGCCATCAGGGGCAGCTTCAGCAGTTCGCAGCGCTCGCGGCTCATCGGCATGCAGATCAGGCCACGGGCGTGCTTGGCCATGAAGTTGATGTGTTCAGGCTGGCAGCACTCAGCGGCCATGATCAGGTCGCCTTCGTTCTCGCGGTCTTCGTCATCCATGAGGATGACCATCTTGCCTTGGCGGATGTCTTCTACCAGTTCTTCGATGCTATTGAGCGCCACAAGGCACCCCCTTGAGTCAGGATTTGAGGTAGCCGTTGGCGGCCAGAAAGCTTTCGGTAATGTTTCCGGAGGTTGGCTCTGCGGCCTTGTCACCCAGCAACAGACGCTCCAGGTAACGGGCCAGCAAGTCCACTTCCAGGTTCACCCGGCGACCCGGCTGGTACGACGCCATGATGGTTTCGCTCAGGGTGTGAGGAATGATCGTCAGCAGGAACTCGGCGCCATCGACCGCGTTCACGGTCAGGCTGGTGCCGTCGACCGTGATCGAGCCTTTATGGGCGATGTACTTGGCCAGTTCTTTTGGCGCGCGGATACGGAATTCCACGGCCCGGGCATTTTCGGTGCGGGCAACCACTTCGCCCACGCCATCGACGTGACCGCTGACCAGATGCCCACCCAGACGCGTGGTCGGGGTCAGGGCTTTTTCCAGGTTCACCGGGCTGCCACTTTTCAGGTCGTTCATCGCGGTGCAATCGAGGGTTTCGCGACTGACGTCCGCCGCAAAGCCATTGCCGGGCAGTTCAACCGCGGTCAGGCACACGCCGTTGACCGCGATGCTGTCGCCCAGTTTGACGTCGCTCAAATCGAGCTTGCCGGTTTCTACGTGGACCCGCACATCTCCGCCTTTTGGGGTCAATGCACGAATACTGCCGATGGATTCGATGATGCCGGTAAACATGAAGTCCTCCTCGAGAACAAAACCTTCGCTTGGCGCAGGCCGGGAATTATACGCTCGCCGCTGGCACAGGAATGGCGATGACTCGCCAGTCATCGCCAACCGCACGGATTTCGGTGATTTTGAGCTCGGGCGCGTCTTTCATTTGCGCCAGCGGCCAGTCCAGCAATGGGCGGGCCGAGGAGCCGAGGAACTTGCCGGCCATGAAGATCTGGAATTCATCCACCAGGCCTTGCTGAGCGAAAGCCCCCGCCAGACGCGGGCCCGCCTCGACCAACACTTCGTTGACGCCACGGTTGGCCAGTTCAATCAGCAACTTGCGCAGGTCAACCAGTCCATCCTCGCCGGCCACGATCAGGCATTCCGGGCCATTGGCGTATTGCTCTTCAATTGCCATGCAAGTAGCGACCAGCGCCGGGCCGGCCTTGAAGAACGGCGCATCCAGCGGCACTCGCAAACGCCCATCAATCAGCACGCGCAGTGGCGGACGGCTCATCGCCAGGGCCGTTTGCTCGGCGTCCAGGCCCAGTTCGTCGGCGCGGACGGTCAAACGGGCGTTGTCTGCCAGCACCGTGTCGGCGCCGGTCAGCACCACGCTGGCCTGGGCGCGCAGGCGTTGAACCGCCGAGCGCGCGGCCGGGCCGGTGATCCATTGGCTTTCGCCGCTTTCCATCGCCGTGCGACCGTCCAGGCTCATGGCCAATTTGACCCGCACAAACGGCAAGCCGTGTTCCATGCGCTTGAGGAAGCCTTCGTTGAGCTTGCGCGCCTCGCCTTCCAGCACGCCACTTTCGGTGGCGATACCGGCCTGAGTCAGGCGCTGCAAGCCGCGACCGGCGACCGACGGGTTCGGGTCCTGCATCGCCGCGACCACGCGGGCCACGCCGGCATTCACCAGCGCATCGGCACACGGCGGCGTACGACCGTGGTGGCTGCAAGGTTCGAGCGTCACGTAGGCCGTGGCGCCCCGGGCCTTGTCGCCAGCGGCGCGCAGGGCGTGCACTTCGGCGTGGGGTTCGCCGGTGCGCACGTGCCAGCCTTCGCCGACAATCTGCCCGTCACGCACGACCACGCAGCCCACCCGTGGGTTGGGGTGCGTCGTGTAATGACCTTTGCGCGCCAGTTCCAGAGCACGGGCCATGTAATGGGCGTCGAGGATCGCTTGTTCTGCGGACGTGGTCATTCTTTCACCGGCTCACGGGCCAGGCGATCGATCTCTTCGCGGAACTCGTTGAGGTCCTGGAAGCGTCGATACACGGAGGCGAAACGAATGTAGGCGACTTCGTCGAGCTTTTGCAGCTCGGCCATCACCAGTTCACCGACCACGAGGGATTTGACCTCGCGCTCACCGGTGGCTCGCAGTTTGTGTTTGATGTGCACCAACGACGATTCCAGGCGTTCGACACTCACCGGACGCTTCTCGAGGGCACGCTGCATGCCGGCGCGGAGTTTTTCTTCGTCGAACGGCTGACGACTGCCGTCGGTTTTGATCAGGCGCGGCAACACCAGTTCGGCGGTCTCGAACGTCGTGAAACGCTCGCCGCAGGCCAGGCATTCGCGCCGGCGGCGCACCTGTTCGCCCTCGGCGACCAGACGCGAGTCGATGACCTTGGTGTCGTTGGCACCGCAGAAGGGACAGTGCATGGTGGCAGGCAACAAAAAAAGGGAGGGCCATGGTAGCGCATCCCGGTGGCAAGACAAGCCATAGGGTTTGCGGTATACAGACGGGCTATATAGTTTGATCCATGGATTACACCTTGCTGGAGCCGCAAATGTCCCTAAGACCGCTCGTATTGCTCAGTCTTTTCAGCCTGTTGGTGGCCTGCAGCAGCGATGCGCCCAAGCCCCAGCCACCGACGCCAGGGCCTGCACCGCAAGCGGCGCAGAAGAAAGCCCAGGAGTCGGCCAACCTCGGCCCGCTGCCGGCGTATCAACGCGAATTGAGCGGCACCCTGCAAGGCGTGCCGGCCGGTGCCGAGGTTGAACTGGCGCTGCTGGTGATCGACGACAAGGACCGTCCGCAACAATTGCTGGCCAGTTCCAGCCTGATCGGCACCAACCAGATTCTGCCGTTTCACCTGCGCTTCAACCCGGAATCCTTCCCGATGGGCGCGCGCGTGGAACTGCGTGGCCGGGCCAGTCAGTCCGGCCAGCTGATTCTGCATCTGCCGTCGCAACTCATCACACAGCCAACGACGCAAGCGCTGGGCCAACTGCAATTCGTCAAAGCGCCATGATTGCACCGCTCGACCTGCAACTGGCGTTGAGTGAACTGCTGGGTGACGCGCAACTGGTCGCTTGTGCGCTGCCGGACACCGACCTGAAGCTGTGGCTGATTGACGGCGACAAGATGGACCGCGCCTTCAGCCCGGAAGAAACCCGGCGGATTCTGCATGAACCGCCGTACTGGAGTTTCTGCTGGGCCAGTGGGCTGGCGGTGGCGCGTTATCTGGCGGCATTTCCCGAGTGGGTCAAAGGCAAGCGCGTGCTGGATTTCGGTGCCGGTTCCGGTGTGGCGGGGATTGCGGCGGTGAAGGCCGGCGCGCTCGAAGTGGTGGCCTGTGACCTGGACCCGCTGGCGATTGCCGCGTGTCGGGCGAATGCTGAACTCAATGACGTACAGCTGAACTACTCGACGGATTTTTTCGCCGAGGCGGATCGCTTTGATCTGATTCTGGTGGCGGACGTGTTGTACGACCGGGCGAATCTGCCGTTGCTCGATGAGTTTCTGAGTCGCGGCCGGGAAGCGCTGGTGGCCGATTCACGGGTTCGGGATTTTCGTCATCCGCTGTATCAGCGCATTGAAATGCTGGAAGCGATGACCTTGCCGGACCTGGCCGAGCCGGAAGAGTTTCGGCATGTGAGCCTTTACCATGCGCGGCGCGGCTAACAGCTTCGCGGGCGAGCCTCGCTCCTACAGGTCCGTGCCGTTTTCGAGAACGACGCTAAACCTGATTTCGAGAACGACGCAAAACCTGTAGGAGCGAGGCTTGCCCGCGAAGGCGTCCTGTCAGTCAACACCTCTCCCAACGACCACCCCGCTTCCGGCCACCCCCCGCCAGGCCGTATAGTTGCCCTATTCACGCTTCCAAGAGATTGCCCATGAGTCAGGAAACGCCGTACATCTTCGACGCCACGACTGCCGATTTCGACCAGTCGGTGATCGAGAACTCTTTCCACAAACCGGTGCTGGTGGATTTCTGGGCCGAATGGTGTGCGCCCTGCAAAGTGCTGATGCCGTTGCTGCAGACCATTGCCGAGAGCTATCAGGGCGAGTTGCTGCTGGCCAAGGTCAACTGCGATCTCGAACAGGACATCGTTGCTCGTTTCGGCATTCGCAGCCTGCCAACTGTGGTGCTGTTCAAGGATGGCCAGCCTGTCGACGGTTTTGCCGGTGCACAGCCGGAATCGGCCGTGCGGACGATGCTTGAGCCCCACGTGCAAATGCCGCCACCGGCAGCGGCTGACCCGTTCGAGCAGGCACAAGCGCTGTTCGACGACAGTCGTTTTGCCGACGCCGAAGCCGTTCTCACCGTGCTGCTGGGCGAAGATAACACCAACGCCAAGGCACTGATCCTCTACGCCCGCTGCCTCACCGAACGTGGCGAGCTGGTTGAAGCGCAAACCGTGCTCGACGCGGTCAAGAGTGATGAGCACAAAGCGGCATTGGCCGGTGCCAAGGCGCAGATCCAGTTTCTTGGCCAGGCCAAGGATTTGCCGGATGCAGCGGACCTGAAAGCGCGCCTGGCGAAAAATCCGCAGGACGATGAGGCGGTGTATCAACTGGCGATCCAGCAGTTGGCCCGCCAGCAGTACGACGCGGCGCTGGATGCGTTGCTCAAGCTGTTCGTGCGCAATCGCAGCTACAGCGAAGGCTTGCCGCACAAGACCTTGCTGCAGGTGTTCGAACTGCTGGGCAACGATCACCCGTTGGTGACCACGTACCGCCGCAAGTTGTTTGCTGCGCTTTATTAAAATCAAGAGATCGCAGCCTCGTTTTACTCGACAGCTCCTACAGGGGAAACCGGATCCCTTGTAGGAGCTGTCGAGTAAAACGAGGCTGCGATCTTTTGCGGTTTATTCGATCCAGCGGTAGAGCGGCGTATCCCCGCCGCTCGACACTTTCACATCCGCGCAATGGCGCAAGCGCACCAACAGGCGTTTGCCCGCTGCCGCGCTGCCGGTCAGCCCTTCCAGCTGCTCAAGCAAATCCGGCCCGCTCAATTGCCCGGCCTTGCGCAGCAAGTCCTTGGCGATCTGCCACAGCGCATCATCCTGATTCAGCGGTTTCGCCGGGGCCGCACTGGCCTCAGGCTTGACCACTTGCAACTGCGCGCCGAGCCGTGCCCAGTCGCCGTCGTCCATCTCCAGCGTCAAATCCACCGGCCAGTCGCCGATGCTTCCGCGAATTCGCAACATAAGTCCGCTCCTGCACATTTCTGACTTGCATGCTCCCATGGGACTTGTGCAACGCCAAGCGGGCGGTCAAACTCTCCGCACTTACGTTATAAGATTACATAACAAATTATTCATTTTACTTCGGAGACCCGCCATGCGCCGTCTGCTTCTCGCTTTGCCGTTTGCCCTGCTGCCGCTGGCCGTCGCCCACGCGGCTGACGAACATGATCACGAGCACGGCAGCCTCGGCGCCCACGAACATGGCGTCGCTCGCCTGAACGCAGCGCTGGACGGCCAGACCCTGGAGCTGGAACTGGAAAGCCCGGCGATGAACCTGGTGGGTTTCGAACACGCCGCCACCACTGACGCCGACAAAGCCAAAGTCGCCGCCGCCCGTGCGCAACTTGAAAAGCCGCTGACCCTGTTCAATCTGCCGAAAGCCGCCGGTTGCGTGGTGGCGATGCAGGAACTGGAAAGCCCGTTGTTCGGCGACAAGCCGGATGCCGATGATGATCACGATGAAGATGCCAAGGACGAGCATCACCATGACCACAGCGAGATTCACGCGCATTACCAATTCAGCTGCTCGGCGCCGGGCGCCTTGAAGAATCTGGACCTGGCGAACCTCTTCAACACGTTCCCGGCCACCCAGAAAATTCAGGTACAACTGATCAGCCCAAGCGGGCAGCAAGGCGTTGAAGTGACGGCCAAGGCTGCCGCCCTGAAATTCTGATCCACCGCAAACCCCCTGTAGGAGCGAGGCTTGCCCGCGAAGAGGCCAGCACATTCAACAGAAATGTCGACTGTAAGTCCGCCTTCGCGGGCAAGCCTCGCTCCTACAGGGGATTGTGTTGAAGTTGAGAAAAACATCTAACCCATGAAATCGGCGCCATGACCCAAGCACTCATCGAACTGTCCGACCTGGGCTTCAGCTGGCCCGGTCACCCGCCGCTGCTGGATATCCCGGCCTTTCGCCTGGAACCCGGTGAAACCCTGTTCCTCAAGGGCCCCAGCGGCAGCGGCAAGACCACCCTGCTCGGCCTGCTCGGTGGCGTGCAGAAGCCCGATCGCGGCAGCATTCGCCTGCTCGGCCAGGAACTGACCGAACTCGGTGCCGGTGCCCGCGACCGTTTCCGCGTCGACCACACCGGCTACATCTTCCAGCAGTTCAACCTGCTGCCGTTTCTCTCGGTGCGCGAGAACGTCGAACTGCCCTGCCACTTCTCCAAACTGCGCGCCGAACGGGCAAAACAGCGCCACGGCAGCGTCGATCAGGCGGCCGCGACCTTGCTCGCCCATTTGGGTTTGAAGGATGAAAGCATCCTCAGCCGCCGCGCCGATTCGCTGTCCATCGGCCAACAGCAACGGGTCGCCGCCGCACGCGCGTTGATCGGTCAGCCGGAACTGGTGATCGCCGACGAACCGACCTCGGCCCTGGATTACGACGCCCGCGAGAACTTCATTCGCCTGCTGTTCGCCGAATGCCGCGAAGCCGGCTCGAGCCTGCTGTTCGTCAGCCACGACCAGAGCCTGGCGCCGCTGTTCGATCGAAACCTGTCGCTGGCCGAACTC
Source organism: Pseudomonas sp. NPDC086251 (assembly GCF_044746405.1). Lineage (NCBI taxonomy): Bacteria > Pseudomonadati > Pseudomonadota > Gammaproteobacteria > Pseudomonadales > Pseudomonadaceae > Pseudomonas > Pseudomonas sp. NPDC086251. The sequence goes on along the minus strand of NZ_JBIVBY010000011.1, from coordinate 38,345 downwards.
AATCGCGCCGCCACGCCCGAAGAGGTCTGAGATGTATTTGTTTCGTCTAGCCATGGCCAGCCTGGCTAACCGCCGTTTCACCGCGATCCTTACTGCGTTCGCCATCGCCCTGTCGGTCTGCCTGCTGCTGGCCGTGGAGCGGGTGCGCACCGAAGCCAAAGCCAGTTTCGCCAGCACCATCAGCGGCACCGACCTGATCGTCGGCGCGCGCTCCGGCTCGGTGAACCTGCTGCTGTACTCGGTGTTCCGCATCGGCAACGCCACCAACAACATCCGTTGGGACAGCTTCGAACACTTCGCCAACAACCCGAAAGTGAAGTGGGCGATCCCGATGTCCCTCGGCGATTCCCATCGCGGTTATCGCGTGATGGGCACCACCGAGGCGTACTTCGAGCACTATCAATACGGTCATCAACAACACCTGGAACTGGCCGACGGCCGCGCCTTCGCCACCGACCCGTTCGAAGTGGTGCTCGGCGCCGAAGTGGCCGATGCGCTGCATTACAAACTCGGCGACAAACTGGTGCTGGCCCACGGCGTGGCGGTGATCAGCCTGGTCAAGCACGACGACAAACCGTTCACCGTGGTCGGCATTCTCAAGCGCACCGGCACTCCGGTCGACCGCACATTGCACATCAGCCTCGGCGGCATGGAGGCGATTCACATCGACTGGCACAACGGTGTGCCGGCGCAAGGCAAAGGCCGGATCAGTGCCGATCAAGCGCGCAACATGGACCTGACGCCACAAGCGATTACCGCGTTCATGCTCGGCCTCAACAGCAAGATTTCGACCTTCGCCGTGCAACGCGAGATCAACGAATTCCGTGGTGAACCGATGCTGGCGATCCTGCCGGGCGTGGCGTTGCAAGAGCTGTGGAGTTTGATGAGCACGGCGGAAAAAGCCTTGTTCGTGGTCTCGCTGTTTGTGGTGTTGACCGGGTTGATCGGCATGCTCACGGCGATTCTCACCAGCCTCAACGAGCGCCGTCGCGAGATGGCGATTCTGCGATCGGTGGGTGCGCGGCCATGGCACATCGCGACCTTGCTGGTGCTGGAGGCGTTTGCTTTGGCGCTGTCGGGAGTGATTGCCGGCGTGGCGCTGCTGTACGTGGGCATCGCCGCCGCGCAGGGTTATGTGCAGGCCAATTACGGCTTGTATCTGCCCCTGGCCTGGCCGAGCGAATATGAATGGACGCTGCTAGGTGGCATCCTGATCGCCGCGCTGCTGATGGGCAGCGTGCCGGCCTGGCGTGCGTATCGCCAATCCTTGGCCGATGGCCTGTCGATCCGTTTATGAGGACGTTAATGATGCCCCGCGCTTTGCTTGCGCTGTTGCTGCTGGTCGCCCTGCCCCTGTGGGCGGCCGAGCCGAAGGATTTGACCTGGTCGGAAATGATCCCGCCGGATGCCGCACCGGAAGTGCCGAACATGACGCCGCTGCACGACCTGTCGCAGATGGGCAACGCACTGGAGTCCGCGCCGGCCGCCAAGCAGGACCTGCCCAATGCGCCGGTCGTGAAAAGCCTCGATGGCCAGAACATTCGCTTGCCAGGCTACATCGTGCCGCTGGAAGTCAGTGAAGAAGGCCGCACCACGGAGTTTTTGCTGGTGCCATATTTCGGCGCCTGCATTCACGTGCCGCCACCGCCATCGAACCAGATCGTGCATGTGAAAAGCGAAGTCGGCGTGAAGCTGGATGAGCTGTATCAGCCGTACTGGATCGAAGGAGCGTTGCAGGTCAAAGCGTCGACCAGCGAGTTGGCGGATGCCGGGTATCAGATGGAGGCGGACAAGATTTATGTGTATGAATTGCCGGAGTGAAACCGGTGGGTTTGTATTGATTGTGAGGACGTCTTCGCGGGCAAGCCTCGCTCCTACAAGGCCATCACCCACCCTGTAGGAGCGAGGCTTGCCCGCGAAGGGTCCCTAAAAGGTTCCACAAAAACCGGGCCCATCACTGTTTCATTGAGCTGAATCAAAAGACCGTATCAGACGGCTCCGTACCATTGGACATCAAACATTTTTAACGTCCTTTGGGAGCTCCCATGCACAAGTCCTTGCTCAGCGCTTCGCTGTTTGCCCTCGCGCTCACAGCCCCGCTCGCCTATGCCCACGACGCTGGCGACATCATCCTTCGCGCCGGTGCAATCACCGTCAACCCGAAAGCCGACAGCTCCAGCGTCAAGGTGGATCAAGGCCCTTTGGCCGGTGCTGACCTGGGCGGCAAGGCGACCATGAGCAGCGACACGCAACTGGGTTTGAACTTCGCCTACATGCTCAACAGCCACTGGGGCATCGAGCTGCTCGCGGCCACGCCGTTCGAGCATGACGTGAAGATCAAAGGCACCGCCCTGGGTGCGGCCAACGGCAAACTCGGCAGCCTGAAACACTTGCCGCCGACCTTGAGCGTTGTGTACTACCCATTGGACGCGAAGTCCGCCTTCCAGCCGTATGTCGGCGCCGGTATCAACTACACCTGGATCTACGACGAACACGTCGGCAGCGAAGCCAGCGCCAACGGCTTCAGCAACTTCAAGGCGGATAACTCCTGGGGCATGGCCTTCCAGGTCGGCGCCGACTACATGATCACCGACAACATCATGCTCAACGCCCAGGTGCGCTACATCGACATCGACACCACCGCGACGGTGGAAAACAACGCCGTGGCCCAGGGCACTCGGGCCAAGGTCGATGTGGATGTCGATCCGTTCATCTACATGGTCGGCCTGGGCTACAAGTTCTAAGCCCGCCCTCTGTAGGAGCGAGCTTGCTCGCGATGAACGTCAACGATAACGCGTGTGTGCTGGATAAACGCGTCGCCCTCGAGTCCATCGCGAGCAAGCTCGCTCCTACAAATTCACGATCCCGCGCAGAGCGCAGGAACGATCATCAGCGTCCCAACAACCGCGCCAACCCCACACTGAGCGGTGTCTGCTTCGGGTAAGTAAAACGCTCGAGCAATCGCCGGTTGTTCGCCCGGGAATGGCGAATGTCACCGGAGCGCGCCGGGCCGTAGCTGATCGGCGGCAGCTCGCCCACGACGGCTTCCAGCGCTTCAAGCATTTGCTTGAGGGTGGTCGCCTGATTCCAGCCGACATTCACCGCGCCGACCTCGACCTGCGGCTTCTCGATGGCTTGCACCAGCAAGTCGACCAAATCCCCGACGAACACGAAATCGCGCGTCTGCTCGCCATCGCCGAACACGGTGATCGGCAGGCCTTTCTGTGCGCGCTCGCTGAAAATGCTGATCACCCCGGAGTACGGCGAGGACGGATCCTGGCGCGGCCCGAAGATGTTGAAGAAACGGAAAATCACCGGCTCCAGCGCGTGCTGGCGGCGGTAGAAATCGAAGTAATGTTCGCTGGCCAACTTGTCCGACGCGTAGGGCGTCAACGGCGCCTTGGGCGTGTCTTCGTCGATCGACTCGCCTTCGCCATTGTTGCCATACACCGCCGCGCTCGAGGCAAACAGCACCCGTTTGACGCCAGCCTGGCGCATGGCTTCGCAGACATTCAGCGTGCCGATGAAATTGCTCTGGTGAGTCTTCACCGGGTCGTCCACCGAAGCCTGCACCGAGGCCACCGCCGCCAGGTGCGCCACGGCGCTGCAACCGACCATGGCCCGCGCCACCAGCGCGGCGTCGGCGACATCGCCGACGATCAATTCGACCTTGGGATTGTCCAGCGGCAGGTTGTTGCGTTTGCCGGTGGAAAGGTCATCGAGGATGCGCACCGAATGGCCCTTGGCGAGCAAGGCATCGGTCAGGTGCGAGCCGATGAAACCGGCGCCGCCGGTGATTAAAACAGGGCCGTCAGCCATGGCGATAAAACCTGTCCAGTAAGCCAGGGAGTGCCGCACGCCAGGCGCGCGGCTTGATTCCAAACGTATGCAGAATTTTCTTGCAGGCCAGCACCGCATGTTGCGGCTCTTCGGCAGCATCCGGGCGCGCGGCGTGAGCCTGGGCGGTCGGTGCTTCGATGGCCAGCGGATGCAGGGCGCGCGCTTCAGTGAGGATCGCCTGCCCCAGCGCCAGCGGCGTGGTCGCCTCATGTCCGGCGTAATGATAGGTGCCCCACAGCGGTGCTGCACAATCGAGTTGTTTGAGCACCGAAATGATCACTCGCGCGGCGTCGTCCACGGGCGTCGGATTACCGCGACGGTCATCGGCCATCAGCAGCTCTTCAGGCTGTTCGGCCCGGCCGAGGAAACGCCCGAGGGTGCCGTCGGGGCTGTCATCGAGCAGCCAGCCGAAACGCAGCAGCACGTGTTGCGGGCAGGTGGCGCGCACGCTTTGTTCGATGCGCCACAAGGCCTGACCGCGCAGGCCCAAGGGCACCGGTTCGTCTTTTTCGCTGTAGGCAGTCGCCCGGGAGCCGTCGAACACGCGATAGCTCGACGGTTGCAGCAGAACAATATTGTGATGCTGGCACAGTTCGGCCAGACGCTCGATCGCCCGCTCTTGCCCGGCCAGACGTGCCTCGCTGACCGTCTCCGCCTGAAACCAGTCGAAGTAGTAGGCGAGGTTGATCAGCGCGTCCGGGCGGGTGTCGTCGAGCAGTTGCGTCAGGCTCGCGGCATCCCAGCCGTCTTGCGGTGGGCGGGGGGCGAGGAAGCCGATGTCTTCCTCCGCACCGAGGCGAATCAGCGCCTGCCCAAGGGCATTTCCGCCGCCCAGTAACATAAGGCGCATTCGCATAGAGTCAGCAGGCCCAATCTGATTGAAACAATGGTTTTATCGACAGCGCCCACGGGCGATGCCGTTGATAGTTTCCGGAATCGTTGCATTTTGCGGGTTTAGTGCGCAACCGTCATCCGTAAAGTGTAGATGTCCGGGAATTGTGGTGCTGCTACTGGCCTCTTCGCGGGCAAGCCTCGCTCCTACAGGGCCACGCTGAACGTGTAGGAGCGAGGCTTGCCCGCGAAGAGGCCCTAAAGGCCAGCGGTACTTGCATCTTCAGTCACCCGCCCGCATAAATTACCCCATGAATCTGCCCATTCCACCGGACAGCGCCCTGGCAGGCTTCCACCCCGCTGTCAGCGCCTGGTTCAGCAGCACCTTCCCGACGGTGACCGCCGCCCAGGCCCGGGCGTGGCCGTTGATCCGCCAGCGCCGCTCGACCCTGATTGCTGCGCCCACCGGCTCCGGCAAGACCCTCACCGCGTTCCTCGCGGTCATCGACGAACTCGTCCACCGGGGCCTGGACAACGGCGGCCATCTGCCGGACGAAACCCTGGTGGTCTACGTTTCGCCGCTCAAAGCGCTGTCCAACGACATCCAGATCAACCTGCAAAACCCGCTGGCCGGGATCACCGAGCAATTACGGGTGATGGGCCTGCCCGAATTGCAGATCAATACCGCCGTGCGCACCGGCGATACGCCGCAAAAAGTCCGCTCGGCGATGCGCAAGAATGCGCCGCATATCCTGGTCACCACTCCGGAATCGCTTTACGTGCTGCTCGGCTCCGATTCCGGGCGAAAAATGCTCGGCACCGCCCGCACGGTGATCGTCGATGAAATTCACGCGATCGCCGCGAGCAAACGCGGCAGCCACCTGGCCCTGAGCCTGGAACGCCTGCAAGCGCTGTGCGCCGAACCGCTGGTGCGCATCGGCCTGTCCGCCACGCAAAAGCCCATCGAAGCGGTGTCGCGCTTTCTGGTGGGCCGCGACCGTCCTTGCGAAATCATCGACATCGGCCATGCCCGTCCACGAGACCTCGACATCGAAGTGCCGCCGGTGCCGTTGTCGGCGGTGATGGCCAATGACGTCTGGGAGCTGGTCTATGACCGCCTCGCCGCCCTCGCCCGTGAACACCGCACCACGCTGGTTTTCGTCAACACCCGGCGCCTGGCCGAACGCTTGAGCCGGCACTTGAGCGAGCGCCTCGGCAAAGAGGCGGTGGCGGCGCACCACGGCAGTCTGGCCAAGGAATTTCGCCTGGACGCCGAACAACGGCTCAAGCGCGGCGAGCTGCAGGTCTTGATCGCCACGGCGTCCCTGGAATTGGGCATCGACATCGGCGACGTCGACCTGGTGTGCCAGATCGCTTCGCCACGCTCGATCGCCGGGTTTCTGCAGCGGGTCGGCCGCTCCGGACACCAGGTCGGTGGCACGCCCAAGGGCCGTTTGTTCGCCACCACCCGCGACGACCTGATCGAATGCGCTGCCCTGCTCGATTGCGTACGCCGTGGCGAGCTCGACACCTTGCAGATCCCGGTGGCGCCGCTGGACGTGCTGGCCCAGCAGATCATCGCCGAAGTCAGTTGCCAGGAATGGCCGGAACAGGCGCTGCTGGAGACATTCCGCAAGGCCTCGCCCTACGCCGAACTCGACGAAAAACATTACCGGGCGCTGCTGCACATGCTCGCCGAAGGCTACAACGGCCGTCAGGGTATCCGCAGCGCTTACCTGCATCGCGACGCTGTAAGCCGCACCCTGCGCGGTCGTCGGGGCGCCAAACTGACGGCCGTGACCAGCGGCGGGACCATTCCGGACAACGCCGACTACAGCGTGTTGCTGGAACCGCAAGCGCTGAACATTGGCAGCGTCAACGAAGACTTTGCGGTGGAAAGCATCGCCGGGGACATTTTCCAGCTGGGCAACACCTCCTACCGGATCCTGCGGGTTGAAACCGGCAAAGTCCGGGTTGAAGATGCCCAGGGTCAGCCGCCGACCATTCCGTTCTGGCTCGGTGAAGCGCCGGGGCGCAGCGCGGAACTGTCGTTTGCCGTGGCACGCCTGCAAGCGCAACTCGATGAACTGCTCGGCGCTACGCCAGGCAACTTGCAACCGAGCCTCGACTGGCTGACGCACACCTTGGGCCTGAACCTCGCCAGCGCCGAACAACTGGTGGAATACCTCGCCCGTGCGCGCCAGACCCTCGGCGCCCTGCCGTCGCAAGACACGCTGCTGATGGAGCGGTTTTTCGACGAGTCCGGCGGCACGCAACTGATCATTCACACGCCGTTCGGCAGCCGCATCAACCGTGCTTGGGGCCTGGCCCTGCGCAAGCGTTTCTGCCGCACCTTCAACTTCGAATTACAGGCCGCTGCCAGCGAAGACGCCATCGTGCTGTCGCTGTCCACCAGCCACAGCTTCGAACTCGACGACGTCTGGCGCTACCTGCACAGCAACACGGCCGAACACACGCTGATTCAAGCGGTGCTCGATGCGCCGCTGTTCGGCGTGCGCTGGCGCTGGAATGCCGGGGTTGCTCTGGCGCTGCCGCGTTATACCGGAGGGCGCAAAGTGGCGCCACAGATCCAGCGGATGAAAAGCGAAGACCTGATCGCCAACGTCTTCCCCGACCAGATCGCTTGCGTGGAGAACCTCGCCGGCGAGCGAGAAATACCGGCCCATCCGCTGGTGGAGCAAACCCTCGACGATTGCCTGCACGATGCCATGGACAGCGAAGGCTGGCTGGCGTTGTTGCGGCGCATGGAGCGTGGCGAGGTCCGCCTGATCAGCCGCGACCTGCCGGCGCCCTCGCCACTCGCGGCGGAAATCCTCAGCGCCCGGCCCTACACCTTTCTCGACGACGCGCCGCTGGAAGAACGTCGCACGCAAGCGGTGCTCAACCGGCGCTGGAGCGATCCGCAGTCCACCGACGACCTCGGTGCGCTGGACGCCGAGGCGATTCAAGCGGTGCGCGACGAAGCCTGGCCAGCGCCCACCGGGGTCGATGAAATGCATGAGGCGTTGATGAGCCTTTCGTGCATGACCGACGCCGAGGCGCAGGCTAATCCGCATTGGCTTGAATGGCTGAACGCCCTGGCCGACAGCGGTCGCGCCAGTCGTTTGCAGATCAATGCCGGGCAGTCGTTGTGGCTGGCACTGGAGCGGCTGACGTGTCTGCGAGCGATTTATCCACACGCGACTTTGCTGCCAGCGCTGGAGGCATTGCCCGGTTTCGACGAAGTCTGGGAGCCGGACGAAGCGGTGCTGGAAGTGCTCCGCGCACGGCTCAGCGCCTTTGGCCCGTTAGCGCTGAGCGCGATCGTCGAGCCGCTCGGTTTGGCGGTGACTCAGGTCACTCAAGCCTTGGCGCAACTGGAGCGCGAAGGCTACGTGCTGCGCGGCCAATTCACCCCGGGCGCCGATCAGGAACAATGGTGCGAACGGCATTTGCTGGCGCGTATTCACCGCTACACGGTCAAGCGTCTGCGGCGTGAAATCGAGCCGGTGGCATTGCAGGATTTCATGCGATTTCTGTTCGACTGGCAGCATTTGTCGACGTCGACACAAGGCCAGGGGCGCGCGATTTTGCCGGCGATCATCAGCCAGTTCGAAGGCTACCCCGCTGCCGCTTCTGCCTGGGACAGCGACATTCTGCCGGCACGCATCAAAGACTATTCGGCGAGTTGGCTGGATGACCTGTGCCGCAGCGGCAAACTGGTCTGGACCCGTTTGACCGCGCGCAACAAGAGCGCCAGCACGGCGCTGCGCAGCACGCCGATTCTGCTGCTGCCGCGCAGTCAGGTGGGGTTGTGGAGCAGCCTGACCGAACAGACTCCGGTCAGCGAACTCTCGCCCAAAACCCAAAAGGTCTTCGAGGCGCTCAGCCAACACGGCGCGCTGTTTTTCGATGAGCTGACTCACGAAGCGCACCTGTTGCGCGCGGAACTGGAAATTGCCTTGCAGGAATTGGTCGGCGCCGGATTAGTGAACGCCGACAGCTTCGCCGGCCTGCGCGCACTGATCACTCCCGCCAGCAAACGGCAGAATCGCAGCAGCCGACGTGGGCGCGGAGCGTTTGTCGGCGGCATGGATGATGCCGGGCGCTGGGCGTTGTTGCGACGCGGGGCGGCGCCACCGGTTGTGGATAACAAACGGCCGGCGCCCACACCCGCTGACACCTTGGAACACATCGCCATGACCTTGCTGCGCCGCTACGGCGTGGTGTTCTGGCGCTTGCTGGAGCGTGAGGCGGATTGGCTGCCGAGCTGGCGGGAATTGCTGCGCACGTTCCATCGACTGGAAGCGCGAGGCGAGATTCGTGGCGGGCGATTTGTCAGTGGCTTGGCCGGTGAGCAATTTGCGTTGCCCGAAGCCATTCCGTTATTGCGCGAAGTGCGGCGCCGGCCGCAGGACGGGAGTTTGATCGCGGTGTGCGGGGTTGATCCGTTGAACCTTGCCGGCACGCTCTTGCCTGGGGCGAAAGTCCCGGCGCTGGCGAGTAATCGGCTGGTGTATCGCGATGGATTGCCAGCGGCGGCCGAGATTGCCGGCAAGCCGCATTTCTGGCTGGAGCTGGATCAGCAGGCAAGTGCTGAGGTGAGCTGCAAACTGATCCGACATTGATGGTGCCTGGTCTGGCCTCTTCGCGAGCAAGCCCGCTCCCACATTTGATTTGTGAACTACTGAGATCCAATGTGGGAGCGGGCTTGCTCGCGAAGAGGCCATCAGCATCAACACAAATCATTGAGTTCTCGGTTGGTCCGGCATCAACACCGAGGAATGCTCCACTGCCGGAGCATTCTCTTTCGGCTCAACCCCCTGCCGCGCCAACAAAACCTGCTGTGGATAAGTCTGCGCGAAATGCACCCACGGGCTGTTATCCACAAGCTTCTTCAAGCGCTGGTTGAATGCCCTGCTCACCGCGTACTGCCCACCTGACACCGTGCGGAACTGCGCCGTCAGCACCACGCCATTCAAGTCCATCTTGTCGACACCAAACACATCCAGCGGCCCTTGCAGGTTGTACTTGAGGAACGCATCTTCGCGGATCGAATCCCCGGCCTCGCGAATCAGCTCGATGGCCTTGTCGACATCGGTGTCGTAGGTGAATTGCACCGAGAAAAACGCATAGGCAAATTGCCGCGATTGGTTGGTCACTGCCTTGATCTGGCCGAACGGCACCGAATGCACAAAACCCTTGCCATCGCGCAGACGTAAAGTGCGGATGGTCAGGCCCTCGACGGTGCCGGCGTGACCGGAATCGAGCACCACCCAGTCGCCAATCGACAGCGTGTCTTCGATGATGATGAACAACCCGGTGATCACGTCCTGCACCAGTTGCTGCGAGCCAAAACCGATCGCCAAGCCCACGACCCCCGCACCCGCCAGAAACGGCGCGACGTTGATCCCCAGGTTGGCCATGGTGGTGATCGCGCAGATCACCACCAGGATGATTTTGATCGCGTTGCGCAGCAGCGGCAGGATGGTTTTGACCCGGGTGCTGGGTTGGCGCGCCGAGCGTTTACTGACGGGTGGTTTCAGCGCTTCCTGAATCGCCGTGTCCAGCACCACCCAGACCATCCAGGTGATCAGGAAAATCAGACCGATACGACTCAGGGAATCACTGATAGCGCGTCCGACCGTGTTGCTCACGGCAAATTCGAACAGCGACACGCCCCAGATACGCCCGAGGATGTCGATGAAGACAATGGCCATGGCGATCCGCAGCAACGCGTGCGAAAGGCTGAGAAAGCGGTCCTTGTAGGCGCTGCTGCGACGCACCGCCGATTCACCGCGCGACTTGAACAGGTGATGCAGCGTGGTGCTGAGAAACACCGTCGCAATCAGCAACACCGTGGTGAACAGCGCGCAGCGCAGCACTTTCTGGTTGTCATCGCCAATGCCGATCAGGTTGATCACCGAGACCAGCACCATCAATAGAATCGGCCAGTACCAGAGCCCGGAAAAGATCCGCAGCATTTCCCGCAATGCCGGCTGACTTTGACGCTGGGGCAACGGCAGGATGCGGATCAGATGCGCCACCGGACGGCGCATTTTGATCACCAGCAAGCCAAAGAGAATCGACGCGCCCAGCCCGGTAAACACCGCGATGCTGCTGGTCAGATTGCCGCCCAGCAGGCGGGCGATCTGCGGGCTGGTCAAGGCATCGCTGAGGGCGACGAGGAAGCCAATCACAAACAGCGGCCGTGGGCTGTACTGGCGAATAATACGCACCGCGGGGCGCTTGTGGCCGGCATTGAACAGCACCACCAGCGACAACAGCAGCGACGCGGCGAAAATGCCGCTGCTGGTGGCGTAGGCGAAACACAACGCCAGCGCACGGCCGGCAGACACCTTCAGAAAGTGGCTGACATACAACGTCAGCGGCAGGCTGATCAGCGCCGGAATCGTGTAGGGCAACACGTAACCCAGCAACGCCTGACCACGTTCGCGAGTGAGCAGCAGGCGGTTCTGGCACAGACGTTTGGTGAGCAATCCTCCGAGCAACCAGAGCAACGCAAAGACGCCAATCCACACGCCGGACAACAGCAGGAAGTCCCCGGCCACGCTCCAGGTCGAACGGGACGATGGATGATTGACCAGTTGATCCACTTCATCGGCCGCACGGTCGGCACGCAGACGCCAGGCGTCGAGCAGGTCTTCGTTGAGATCGAGTTTGCCCTGGACTTCCTCGATGCTCGAACTGATGGCCCCCAGCAGACCGCCCTGAACCAGCGGTTCGGGGTGGGCCGGTGGCACGGCAGGCGTGGCGGCCGCCGGAACACCCGGTATCGCCGCCGCTTCCAGTTCATTGCTGCCCAGAATCAGCAACGCCCCCAGCAGAATCGCGGTCTTGAACTTGAACAAACGCGGTGCTCCTTCAAAAGGGTCTGTAAGGAACTGATCGGAACATTGTAGGCAAGTTCGGTTTTGGCCGTGAGATAACGGCCAAACGCAATCCATGTAGCAGCTGGCGAAGCCTGCGTTCGGCTGCGCAGCAGTCGTGAAATCCGACAACTCGGTGTAACAGGTAAACCGCGTGCTCAGGGTTTACGACTGCTGCGCAGCCGAACGCAGGCTTCGCCAGCTGCTACATGGGGCCATATTTGCGTACAGATCAAATATCAAATGCCAATCCCTGTATTTTTCCGCACAACCTAAACCCCGACACTGCGCTCCATCAATCAATCCACCGGAGTTGCAGCCATGCCCATTGCCTTGCTCGCGCTGACCCTAAGCGCCTTTGCCATCGGGACGACCGAGTTCGTCATCGTTGGCCTGTTACCGACCATCGGCGCCGACCTCGGCGTCAGCCTGCCCTCCGCCGGCCTGCTGGTCAGCCTCTACGCCCTGGGTGTCGCCATTGGCGCCCCGGTGCTGACTGCCCTCACCGGCAAAGTCCCGCGCAAATTGCTGCTGTTGTCGCTGATGGTGCTGTTCACCCTCGGCAACTTGTTGGCCTGGAAAGCGCCGAGCTACGAATCGCTGATCATTGCGCGGATCGTCACCGGCCTGGCCCACGGGGTGTTTTTCTCGATTGGCTCGACCATCGCCACCAGCCTGGTGCCGAAGGAAAAAGCCGCCAGCGCGATTGCCATCATGTTCACCGGCCTGACCGTGGCGCTGGTCACCGGCGTGCCGTTGGGGACGTTTATCGGTCAGCATTTCGGCTGGCGTGAAACCTTCCTCGCCGTGTCTGCGCTGGGGGTGATCGCGTTCATTGGCAGCCTGCTCTATGTGCCAAAAAACATTACCCACAGCAAACCCGCGTCCTTGCTGGAACAACTGCAAGTGCTCAAGCAACCGCGCCTGCTGCTGGTGTATGCCATGACCGCCGTCGGTTACGGCGGTTCGTTCATCGCCTTTACCTTCCTGGCGCCGATTCTTCAGGACATCTCCGGTTTCAGCGCCGGCACCGTCAGCCTGGTGTTGCTGGTGTACGGCATCTCGGTGGCCGTCGGTAATATCTGGGGCGGCAAACTGGCGGACAAACGCGGCCCGATCGCCGCGCTGAAAATCATCTTTGCCCTGCTGGCGGCGGTGCTGTTCGTACTGACTTTCACCGCTGGCAATCCATGGCTGGCCTTGGCCACCGTGCTGGTCTGGGGCGCGGTTGCGTTCGGCAACGTGCCTGGTTTGCAGGTTTATGTGGTGCGTCAGGCCGAACATCACACCCCGAATGCGGTGGACGTGGCTTCGGGCCTGAACATCGCCGCGTTCAACCTCGGCATCGCCGGCGGCGCGTGGGGCGGTGGTTTGATCGTTGCCCACATGGGCTTGATCCACACTGCGTGGATTGGTGGTCTGGTGGTGTTGGTGGCCCTGGCACTGACCGCCTGGAGCGGTCGTCTCGACCGATTGGGTCCGGTGTACGCCGAACCCGCTGAAGGCTCAACCCGAGTCGTCACAGGCCACTGATAACCCCCGTAGGAGCCAGGCTTGCCGGCGAAGGCGGCGGCACATCCAGCATCGATGTGCCTGACACACCGCTTTCGCGAGCAAGCTCGGCTCCTACATTTGAATTGCAGTGTTCATCCATATTGAGTTCACCACCAATCCAGTGTGGGAGCGGGCTTGCTCGCGAAGGCGGCGGCACATCCAGCATCGATGTGCCTGACACACCGCTTTCGCGAGCAAGCTCGGCTCCTACATTTGAATTGCAGTGTTCACCTATTTTGTATTCGCCACCGATCCACTGTGGGAGCGAGCCTGCTCGCGATGGCGGCGGCACATCCGGCATTGATGTGACTGATACTCCGCTTTCGCGAGCAAGCTCTGCTCCTACATTTGAATTGCAGTGTTCACCCATATTGAGTTCACCACCAATCCAGTGTGGGAGCGGGCTTGCTCGCGAAGGCGGCGGCACATCCAACATTGATGTGACTGATACTCCGCTTTCGCGAGCAAGCTCTGCTCCTACATTTGAATTGCAGTGTTCACCCATATTGAGTTCACCACCGATCCAGTGTGGGAGCGGGCTTGCTCGCGAAGGCGGCGGCACATCCAGCATCGATGTGCCTGACACACCGCCATCGCGAGCAAGCCCGCTCCCACATTGATTGAATGTATTTTCAGAAGGTGTGCCGTCCGTAACGCCGTCGAAACTTTCTCGTTCGCCCGACAGTCATCAAAAGACAGGGTTGTCCGATGACCATTAGACGGGAGGCGACATGGCGGCGATTCACATCGGTATTTCAGGTTGGCGCTACACGCCCTGGCGGGGGGATTTCTACCCGAAGGGGCTGACCCAAAAGCGCGAATTGCAATTCGCTTCGCGAGCGGTCAACAGCATCGAAATCAATGGATCGTTTTACGCCCTGCAACGGCCAGAGCGTTATGCCCAGTGGTATACCGAAACCCCGCAGGACTTCATCTTCAGCGTCAAAGCCCCGCGCTTCATCACCCACATCAAGCGCCTGCGCGACATTCATAAACCCCTGGCGAATTTCTTCGCCTCCGGGGTGCTGGAGCTCAAGGACAAACTCGGTCCGATCCTCTGGCAGTTTCCGCCCAACTTCAAATTCGACGCCGAGCTGTTCGAAACCTTCCTCGAACAACTCCCTCACGACACCGAACAAGCCGCCGCCCTCGCCCACCAGCATGATTCGCACGTGCACGGTCACGCCAGCCTGAAGGCCTACAAGAAAAAGCCTGTGCGCCATGCCGTCGAAATCCGTCACGAAAGCTTCATCGACCCGGCCTTCGTCCGCCTGCTCAAACGCCACAACGCCGCGCTGGTCATTGCCGACACTGCCGGTAAATGGCCGTACCGCGAAGACATCACCAGCGATTTCGTCTACCTGCGCCTGCACGGCGCCGAGGAACTCTACGCCAGTGGTTACACCCCTCAAGCGCTGAAACACTGGGGCGACCGGATCGAGGCCTGGCATCACGGCCGGCAACCGAGCGATCCGCAGCTGATCGCGCCCCGGCAGAAGCCCAAGGCGCGCAAATCCCGTGAAGTGTTTTGCTATTTCGACAACGACATCAAAGTCCGCGCGCCCTTCGATGCGCGCAGCTTGCTGGAGCGCTTCCATCTGGATAAAGAACTCGCCACCCGGCCCGGTGAGCCCGCCGCCGAAGGAGTGCTGACATGAGCATGTCCGAACCGGTCGGCACCACCGACGAACAGCAACCCATCATCACCGCCGTGCGCAGTTTCACCGTACTGACGGTCAACACCCACAAGGGTTTCACCGCGCTCAACCGGCGCTTCATCCTGCCCGAGTTGCGCGAAGCGGTGCGTAGCGTGTCGGCCGACGTGGTGTTTTTGCAGGAGGTTCATGGCACCCACGAGCATCATCCCCAGCGCTACAGCAACTGGCCGACGATGCCGCAGTACGAATTCCTGGCCGACACCCTCTGGCCGCAATTCGCCTATGGGCGTAACGCGGTCTACCCGGCGGGTGATCACGGCAATGCGCTGCTGTCGAAATTCCAGATCATTCGCCATGACAACCTCGACGTCTCCATCGGTGGCCACGAGAACCGCGGCATTCTCCATTGCGTGTTGCGCCTGCCCGGCGACAGCACCGAAGTGCATGCCATTTGCGTCCATCTCGGCCTGCGCGAAACCCACCGTACGGCACAACTCAAGCTCCTGGCGCGGCGCCTCGCAGAGCTGCCAAGTGACGCTCCGGTGATCGTCGCCGGCGACTTCAACGACTGGCGCCAGCGCGCCGATGCACTGCTCAAGCCCAGCGGGCTGCGGGAAGTGTTCGCTGAACACCACGGCAAACCGGCGCGCAGTTTCCCGGCGCGCATGCCCGCGTTGCGCCTGGACCGCATCTACGTACGCAACCTCAAGGCCAGCCATCCGCAAGTGCTGTCGGCGCGGCCCTGGTCACACCTTTCCGACCATGCGCCGCTGTCGGTGGAGATCGAGCTATGAGTGCCCCATCGATGGAAAAATCGACCGTGGAACACCTCTCCACCACCCCGTCCGCGCGAGAGCCGGGCGTGGTTGATGTCGAGTACGGCTGGCAGGGTAACAACCGCGTCGAGCTGCTGGAAAACGGCGAAGCTTATTTCCCTCGGGTATTCGAGGTCATGCGCCAGGCCAAAACCGAAATCCTCCTGGAAACCTTCATCGTGTTCGAGGACAAGGTCGGCGATGAGCTGCAACAAGTCCTCATCGATGCCGCCCGGCGCGGCGTGCGCGTCACCGCCAGCCTCGACGGTTTTGGCTGCGGTGAACTGAGCACAGGCTACCTCGCCGCCCTGAGCCAGGCCGGCGTGCACATCCAGATGTTCGACCCGGCGCCCAAGCGCCTGGGCATCCGCACCAACTGGTTCCGCCGCCTGCACCGCAAGATCGTGGTGGTGGACGGCACCATCGCCTTCATTGGCGGGATCAATTTTTCCGCCGACCACCTGGCCGATTTCGGCCCTGAAGCCAAGCAGGATTACTCGGTGGAAGTGCAAGGTCCGGCGGTGGCCGACATTCATCACTTCGCATTGCTGCAAAGCGGCCGCACGGGTCGCGCCAAATACTGGTGGCAACGTCGTCGGCAACGACGCTCGGAATTGGCATTCACTGATTCTGACGGCCAGGTGCGGCTGGTGTACCGCGATAACGGTGAGCATTCGACCGATATTGAAGAGGTTTACCGCCAGGTGCTGCGCAGTGCCCAGCGGCGGGTGGTGATCGCCAATGCCTACTTCTTTCCGGGTTATCGCTTGCTGCGGGAGATCCGCAACGCGGCCCGGCGTGGTGTGGATGTGCGGCTGATTCTGCAAGGGCAGCCAGACATGCTGGTGGCCAAGCTGGCGGCGCGCATGACCTACGACTATCTGCTCAAGTCAGGTGTGAAGATCTTCGAATACTGCGACCGCCCACTGCACGGCAAGGTCGCGCTGGTGGACGAAGACTGGAGCACCGTCGGCTCGAGCAATCTCGATCCGTTGAGTTTGTCGATGAACCTGGAAGCCAACGTGTTGATCCGCGATCGCGCATTCAACCGCGACCTGTCCGAGCGCCTCGAAGACCTCAGCAATCACCATTGCAAAGCCATGTCCGCCGATAAGTCCCCGCGCGGACGCGTCTGGCACATGACCGTCGGCTTTTTGGTGTTTCACTTCCTGCGGCATTTTCCGGCCTGGGCCGGTTGGCTGCCGGCGCATAAACCGCGCCTGAAACCTTTCACGCATCCGGCCGGGAGCGACAACCATGAGCCGCGCTGATACACACTCGGCGCCGCACGCCGACAGCCCGAGCAAATCCCGCTGGAGCCGTTGGAAACGACCGCTGACAATGGTGTTTTTCCTGGCGCTGATCGTGCTGTTCACGATGCTTGCGCAGCGTATCGAATGGGGCGAAGTGTTCGACAACCTCGCCGATTTCAAAGTGCGCACGCTGATCATCGCGTCCGGGCTGACGCTGGTGAGTTTTCTGGTCTACGCCTGTTTCGACCTGATCGGCCGCACCTACATTCGCCAGGACCTGACCTGGAAACAGATCCTGCCGGTGGGGATTATCAGCTACGCGTTCAACCTCAATTTGAGTGCCTGGGTGGGCGGAATTGCCATGCGTTATCGGCTGTATTCGCGACTCGGGGTGAGCAAGGGCAACATCGCGAAAATCCTCGGGTTGAGCCTGGCGACCAACTGGTTCGGGTACATGGTGATTGCCGGCGCGGTGTTCAGCAGCGGGCTGGTGCGCATGCCGCCAGGCTGGAAACTGAGCAGTGACGCGTTACAAGGCGTGGGCGTTTTACTGCTGCTGGTGAGCGCGGGGTATCTGCTGGCGTGCCGGTTTTCGAAACGGCGCGAGTGGGCGATTCGCGGGGTGGAAATCGACCTGCCGTCGCTGCGCATGGCGATCCTGCAACTGGCGCTCGGGGCGCTGAACTGGTCGTTGATGGCGGCGGTGATTTTCACCCTGCTGCCGAGCAAACTGGATTACCCGCTGGTGCTTGGCGTGTTGCTGATCAGCGCCATCGCCGGGGTCATCACGCACATTCCCGCCGGGCTTGGGGTGTTGGAAGCGGTGTTTGTGGCGCTGCTGCAACATGAAGTGTCACGGGGGAGTCTGGTGGCGGGGTTGCTGGCGTATCGGGCGATTTATTTCATCTTGCCGTTGTTGATTACGTTGGTGATGTATTTGGTGGTGGAGGCCAAAGCCAAGTCGCTGCGGATCGCAAAGAAACCGTCTTGAGTGTTGTGGTGAGGTGTAGGCCGTCTTCGCGAGCAAGCCCGCTCCCACATTGGATCGCGGTCTAATGTGGGAGCGGGCTTGCTCGCGAATGATCGCGAGAACAGCGCCAATTCAACTGGATTGAATAATGCTCAACCGCTCGCCCACCACCATCTCGGTAATCCAGTCCACCAGGATCGAGGTGTACGCCTGTTGCGAAATGGGCGTGCTCAAGGCGTGATCGGAACCGTCGATGATGCGGTGGGTCAGCGAATGCGTCTGCTGACAGGCCGCGCGGTAACTCATGATGGTCGCGTGGGGCACGTAGTCGTCGGATTCGGACTCGACCAACAGCACATCCCCGGTAAATTGCGAGCAAGCATGCAGCGCTCGATTGCTGTCGGCGCGAACCAGCGTGCTGCGGTAATCGCGCAAATCGACCTTGTCCAACTCACGCTTGGGCGTGTGCCACAAATCGTCGCGATACAACGCCGGCACTCGCAGCGCCAGCCAGCGAACGGGGCGCAACGAGGTTAGGATCGACGCCAGGTAACCGCCATAACTGGTGCCGACCACCGCAATCGCCGACGTGTCGAGCGCCGGGTGGGCGAGCAATCGGTCGTACGCCGCCAGCAGGTCGCGCAGGTTGTCTTCACGGGTCACGCGCGACAGCGGGATTCCGGTCCCGCCCGTGTGCCCGCGCAAATCGAACGTCAGGCACACACAACCCAAACCGGCAATGCCCTTGGCGCGTTCCAGGTCCCGCTCCTGACTCCCGCCCCAACCGTGCACGAAGAGCACGCCGGGGACTTTCGATTTGGGACTGAGAAAGGTCCCGCTCATCTGTTCGTCGTCGATGTCGATCTGAATGGTTTCGCTTCTAGCCGTCATAGGATTTAACCGTTACGTACTTGAGGAGAAAGTCACTGCTTTGCGCCGGCCCGCGATACACCTCGATGGCGTCCGCCGGCAGCGGCTGGTCGATGTAAGTCTCGACCGAAGACACTCGAATCGCACGCATTCCCGGATCATTGACGAAGCTCTGCAAGGCAGCGATTTCGGCGCTGCTGGCACCGCCCATGCGCCAGGACTGTTCGAGCACGCCGCTGCGCTGTTTACCGTTACTGTCGAGGCCTTGGGCAATGTCGTAGTTGCGTCGCGAGGCGTAGAAACCGGGGTAGGCTTCGTCCGCCGCGTTGTCGAACACCTGCGCTTGCCGGATCGCCAGTCGCACATCGTCCGGGAGTTCAAGCTCGAGCAGATCGTCGTAATAGCCCTGCACCACCAGCAGGTTCGAACCTCCATAAACCTGCTCGCCCTGACCGTCCTCGGTCAAGTATTGATCGCCGCAATAACTCAACACGTTGCCGCCAATAAAGCTCTGGCCAACGCTGTGAGTAATCACTTTGTCCAGATCCTGCTCCAGCACGACGCCTTCGCTGAACAGCTTTTTGGCCTCGGGCCTGGCGAGGATCGCATCGAACTCGTCGAGGCTTTTGATCACTTCCTGACCGCGTCCGGCGCAGGCATGAATCGGCTTGAGGCGGATCGGGCCGTTGTAGAGTAAATGTTCCGCCGCAGGACGCGCATCGTCGAGGGAAAAAACGCTGAGGCCATCGAGTACCACGTTGCGCACTCGCTCGGAAAACAACGGCGCCCAGCCCTCAGGCGCGAATGCATGCCGGTTAAGCAACCCATGGCTGATGGCTTTGGTGCAGATGAAATCATGGTCGACGTAACCGCCCCACAAATCCTCCGGCCCTTTGACGCCCAACGCCCGAGCGGCAGCGGCGCCCACCAGCGTCTGGGTCGGCAGCAAGTAAAGGTCTCGACCATTGTGAAGTTCAGGGTTGTAACTGCCGCCGTACTTGAGCCCGACAATCTGCGCCAGCCAGCGCGCCAATGCACGATTGGTTTCGACTTCGTGCAGTGGCGCTTCGGCGCGGACCGAATGGGCGACCACCAGTTTCTTGCGGTTTGTTGGGGTCATGCGTCCCCCTTCAATCTGCGCTTGATGAATGTAGTTAAAGGGGTGCAGAGATCAGGCCAAGGATGGCTGGAGCGAAACGGTTTTCAAATCAGCCAGTTGCACAAAACGTGATGGCACCACGCCTGTTTTATTCTGCACGACAGCCTTCAAGATTCCGGCATTTTGCACGAATCAAATGTGGGAGCGGGCTTGCTCGCGAAGGCGGCGTGTCAGTCAACATCAATGCTGAATGACACGCCGCCTTCGCGAGCAAGTCGAATCGTCGCACCGCCGCTCCCACACTTAATCAGTGGTGAGGCTGCTACCGGGTTGCAGCACTCGGCGTCACCCCAAACCGCGTCCGATAATCACTTGGCGCCAACCCGGTGATTTTCTTGAACGTCGCGCGAAACGCACTCGGGTCCTGATACCCCACGGTCCAGGCAATATGATCGATGGTGCCGTTGGTGAACTCGAGCATCTCCCGAGCCTTGCCGACCCGCAGATGCTGGCAGTATTCGGTAGGCTTGAGCCCGGTCGCCGCCCGAAAACGCCGCAGGAAAGTGCGCTCTTCCAACCCTGCCCGTTCGGCCATCGCCGCCAGCGAGACATCAATCGCCCCGGTGCTTTGCAGCCAATGCTGGACCTTGAGAATCGACGCATCACCATGGCTGAGAATCGGTGAAAAGTTGCTGCCGCATTCACTCGCGCTGTCGCTGTGCTCCACCACCAGGAAACGCGCCGTGCTAGTGGCGATGCTCGGCCCCAGCAGACGATTGACCAGACGCAAACCGAGTTCCGACCACGCCATCAGCCCGGCCGTTGTAATCAGGTCGCCGTCGTCGACGATCGGCGTATCGGCCTTCAACTGGATGGCCGGGTAACGCTCGGCGAAGGCTTTGGCCGAGGTCCAGTGCGTGGTGGCGCTGCGACCGTCGAGCAAGCCGCTTTCGGCCAACAGGATCGACCCCACGCAAACCCCGCCCAGGGTCGCGCCATTGGCGTGTTGCTGACGCAGCCAGCGGATCAAACCCTGTGGCGCCTGGCCTGCGGAAAATCCGCCGATCGACGGCGGAATCAACACCGCCACTAACGCGGCCTCCGCAGCGGGATGACTGTCGTAGACGCGCACCGGCGCCTGATCGCCATCGACCTGCCAATGACTGACCCGCAGCAACGGCAACTGTGCAGACTGATGCTCGGCGGCAATCCGGTTGGCCACCCCGAACAAGTCCGTCAACCCATGCACCGCCGCCATCTGCGCGCCGGGATAGATCAGCACACCCAGTTCGGCGATTGCCCTTTCTACGTCCATTGTCAGTTTTCCCCCTTCTATTGTCGGTGCGGCCAATCCTCGGACGGCCTGCCGGACCTGATACTTCATTCCACACCAACAAGCACTTCGAGGAAACAGTCATGGCCAAGCAAGCACTCATCGTAGTCGATATCCAAAACGACTACTTCCCCC
This sequence comes from Pseudomonas sp. NPDC086251, assembly GCF_044746405.1. NCBI lineage: Bacteria > Pseudomonadati > Pseudomonadota > Gammaproteobacteria > Pseudomonadales > Pseudomonadaceae > Pseudomonas > Pseudomonas sp. NPDC086251. The sequence goes on along the minus strand of NZ_JBIVBY010000011.1, from coordinate 17,097 downwards.
AAGGCAAGTGGCCGCTGGTCGGCGCCGACGCGGCGGCCGACAACGCTGTTCGGCTGCTCAAAGCCTTTCGCGACGCCGGTGATTCGGTGGTGCACATCCGCCACGAGTTTACTTCTGACGCGGCGCCGTTCTTCACCCCGGGCTCCGAAGGCGCGAAGCTGCACCCCAAAGTCCTCAACCGCGCCGACGAGCCGGTCGTGCTCAAGCACTTCGTCAACTCGTTCCGCGAAACCGATCTGAAATCGATCCTCGACGAACAAGGCATCAAGGAACTGGTGGTCGTCGGCAGCATGAGCCACATGTGTGTCGATGGCATCACCCGCGCCGCTGCCGACTTCGGCTACAGCGTCACCGTCATCCACGACGCCTGTGCCTCCCGTGACCTGGAGTTCAACGGCGTCACCGTTCCGGCCGCCCACGTGCACGCTGCGTTCATGTCGGCCCTGGGTTTTGCCTACGCCAGCGTAGTGTCCACGGACGACTTCCTGGCGGCCACTCACTAAAAGAGTGTTGTCGAGCTGCATCATTCGACGTCCCGCAAACCAAAAGGCCAGTAGCGTTCGCCCGCTACTGGCCTTCGTGTGTGTGGCCCTTGCCGGTCGTCACAAAATCTCACGCGTGAGCTATTGAGGGCGGCAAAAATTGCCTGTAGTGTTTCTCACGCGTGAGTTTTTCAAAACGAGGTCAGCACTATGAACAGCAGCTCTCCACCGGACCCGTCTTCCGGTTCAGTCGCCGATTCTGCGAGCCGCAAGGGAGAGCGCTCGAAACCGTCCGCGAAAAAACCGTCGAGTTTCTACATGAAGCAGATGCGCGCGGGCCTGGGTGCCGCCGGTTATGTAAAACACGAGACTTGGGTGCTTCCCGAAAACCGAAGCCTGCTCAAGCAGATGGAGAAACAGCTTCGCCAACCGATTCTGGCTGGCTCATTCATGTCGGAGAATTACATGAGCGCAGGTACTAACTGGAACATCGATCGCCTCTTCAGTGCCCTTCAGGCTCTGGACGAAGTGGTTTCGAACGACATCACCCTCACCCTGGTTCAAGGTTCCGAGTCCAGCATCAAGCTGGAAATGAACGATTTCGGTGGCTTGCCGATTTACATCGCCGTGGTGGGCGACCAGATCATCGTGGATACCGTTCTGGTCGACGTCGAATCGATCAAGGACGTGCCGGCCTTCAATGATGCCGTGCTGCGCAGCCGGGAACTGTTCCCGCTGTCATCCATCGGTATCGAGTCCATGCCCAACGGCCAGGTGGTTTACAACATGTTCGGCGCACTGAGTTCCGATTCCAGCCTGACCAACGTCGTGACCGAGGTTAAAACCCTCGTCGATAACGTCCAGCGCGCCAGCGAAGCTTTCGATCGTTTCTTCAATTAATTATCCGGGAATAGGGAACATCCAATGACTCAGTCCATCTGGAGCAAATTGTTCACCGCGCTGCGCGGTGGCGCCAACGAAGTCGGCGAATCGATCGTCGACCAACAGGCCCTGCGCATCCTTGACCAGGAAATTCGCGATGCTGACAGCGCCCTGGCCAATGCCAAGCGTGAGCTGGTCACCATCATGGCCAAACACAAACTGTCGGCTGATCGCGTCAGTGAGTACAACGCGAAAATCAAGGACCTGGAGTCCAAGGCGATGGCGGCTATCCAGGCCAACCGCGAAGACCTGGCCCTGGAAGTTGCCGAAGCCATTTCGACCCTGACCAGCGAACTGGATGTCGAGCAAAAGCAGGCCACCGAATTCGGCGGTTACGCACAAAACATGCGCAAGGACATCACCAAAGCCGAAAACCGCATCAAAAGCCTGCGCCAGCAAGTGGACATGGCCAAGGCGCGCGAAAGCGTCCAGAAAGCCCAGGTCAGCGCTTCGATCGCCAGTGGCGGTGCCAATGGCAAGCTGGAAACCGCCGTCGGCACGCTGAACCGTTTGCAGGCCAAGCAGCAGCAACGCGCTGCTGAACTGGAAGCCCAGGACCAGCTGGCCGATGCGTCGACCGGTACGGACCTGGAGCGCAAGTTGCGCGAAGCCGGCATCACACCGGATGCCGGCAGCGCCAACGCGATTCTGGAGCGCCTGAAGCAAAAATCCGCCGAGTAACCGACTCAGGGTGCCGGAGGCATAACCTGCTCGCGAGAGGGAGTGTCAGGTGACATCAATGTTGCCGGACAACACGCTTTCGCGAGCAGGCTCGCTCCCACAATGAATGGATGGCGTATCAGTTTTTTTGTTGAGTTGAGGTCAAGGATGGATGCCCTGAAGGGTTTCAAGACAATCGCCGGTGTCGCTGTCCTGATGGTCGCGTTGCAACTGCTCAACGTTGTCACCGGCTACAGCCTCTTGGCATTCGGCCTGGTTCCAAGAACAGCGCACGGTCTGCTCGGCATCATCACCTCGCCTTTCCTGCACGCGTCCTTCGCGCACCTGAGCGCCAACCTGATCCCCTTTTTGATTCTGGGCACCCTGGTCATTGTCGAAGGACTCAACCGGTTTCTGGCCGTCAGTGCGATCATCATTCTGCTGGGTGGTTCGCTGGTCTGGCTGTTCGGTTTTTCCGGGGTGCACATCGGTGCCAGCGGCTGGGTGTTCGGGCTGTGGGCGTACATCCTGTCCCGTGCCTGGTTCCAGAGAAGCTGGGGCAACCTGATAACAGCCAGCGTCGTGGCCCTGCTCTATGGCGGGCTGATCTTCGGCTTCCTTCCGCGCCAGGGGGTTTCCTTCGAAGGACACCTCTTGGGTGCGTTCGCCGGGTTTATTGCAGCGAAGGTACTGTTAACAATGCCGCGCAGCAGGTTTAATGCCGCCGGTTAACCGCGCTTGAGCTTTCAGACGCCGAGGCGATAAACGTCGCCGGGAACGAGTACCCACGGAGTCAGGGACGAAATGTCGATTTTCCTTTTGCTGCGCCTGTATGCCTCGTCCCTTTTCCACCGGTTTGGCTGGGCAGGACTGGTCATTGCCTTGGGCGTACACCTGGCCACGGCCTATCTGGGCCTGGTGCTTATGGGCGAACAACACCTCACCACCCCGGCCACGTTTATCTACTTCTACCTCACGACCACGCTCACGGTGGGCTATGGCGATCTCGCGCCACAGACTTCCGCAGGTCGCATTTTCGTGGCCACCTGGGTGATGCTCGGGGGCATTGCGCTGTTGACGGCAGCCATCGGCAAAACCACCAGCAGTGTCATCGACGCATGGAGAAAAGGCATGAAGGGCAAAGGTGATTTCACTGGCAAGGTCGGTCATACGGTTCTTATCGGCTGGGAAGGCGCGACCAGCGAGCGGGTCATTGAGCTGTTGCTTCAGGACGAAACGTCCAACGACAACCTGATCGTCATTTGCGACTGCACGCTTGAAGAAAACCCGATGCCGGGCAAGGCTACGTTGATCAAAGGCGAAAGCCTGTCCTCGGTGGCGTTACTGATGCGCGCGGGTGTGCCCGGTGCCGAGCGCGTTCTGGTGCGAACCCATTCGGACGACCTGACCCTGGCCACCGTGCTGGCGGTCAATCAATTGAAGCCGGTCGGGCATGTGGTCGCTCATTTCAATGACAGTGAAATTGCCGCGCTCGCCAGCGCCTACGCGCCCAGCCTGGAATGCACGTCAAGCATGGCCATCGAGATGCTGGTGCGCGCGTCCCAGGACCCGGGCTCGTCCGTAGTCATCAATGAATTGCTGTGCGTGGGCCAGGGCGCGACCCAATACCTGATGAAACTGCCGCAGGACTATGAGGCAACGTTTGGCGATCTGTACACGCAGATGAAAGAGCGCCACAACGCCACACTCATCGGCTATCGCGCCAAGGGCGCCCAATACCCTTCGATCAACCCGCCCGGTGCCACGCGCATCGAGGGCGGCGAACTCTTCTACATCGCCTCAACTCGCCTCAAGGAAATCTCCAATGGGATGGTTTAAACAATTGATGGGGCTTGAGGCCCCGAACGCGACTACCGAATCGAAATGGACAGCCAACCCAACCCCGCCGCCAGCCACCGGCCCATTGGGTCTGGCGCTGGGCAAGGGTGTGATGTTCGACAGCACCCTGAAATTGTTGCTCGATGAAAAAACCAGCGTAGCCATCCCGGGTTCCCAGCAGATCTGGAGCAACGGCACGATAGATCTCGGGCAGTCGACCTGGCTGTCGCGCTATTACATGAACGACGAAGACTACTGGCTCCAGGTGCACACCACCGGCGACATCGCTGGCCAGGTCGAATCGGTGATCCTGTTCAATTACCTCAGCTACACCACCCTCAGCAGCGAAGCGGAACTGCGTCGGCTGGCCGGTCCGCAAAGCCTGATCGGGCTGCCGACCTACACCCACAACGGTGTCGAATACACGCGTGAATGGGGCACCGAGAGCGGCCAGACTGAACTGGTGGCGTTGAGTGAACAGCTGAAAAATCCGGATGAGTCCTACAGCATCGAGCACCGTTCAATGCTGTACGCCCGCGAAACCGGCCTGACCAATCGCCGGGAATTTTTGCTGTTTTCCGTCGAGGAAGACGCCGAAGGCACGATCAGCTTGAGTACTTCGCTGGGCATTTCGCTGTACACCACCGACTTCAATACATTCTAAAAAAGGAAGCAGTCCATGCTCGAAGCGCTCTCCATTTCCCTGAACAAAGCCGCCGTGTTCGGATTTGTTTCGTACATCCTCGGCGCCGCCGTGCTGTTCGCGCTGTTCCAGTTCATCTACACCCGAATCACTCCGCACAAGGAGTTCGAACTGATCCGTGCGGGTAACGTGGCGGCCGCGATCGCACTGGGTGGCGCGATCATCGGCTTCGCCATTCCGGCCAGCAATGTGATTGCCTACTCGATCAGCATCCTCGACTTCGTCGTCTGGGCAGTCATCGCCGCGTTCGTACAATTGCTGGCGTTTCTGCTGACCAGCCTGGTACTCAAAGGCGCCTCCGAACGCATCCGCAAAGGTGAAATCGCTGCCGGCATCTACGTGGCAGCCGTGGCCATCAGCGTCGGCATGTTGAACGCCGCGTGCATGACCCCTTCCCAGAACTGATTGCGCACGGAGCTCCCGATGAAACGAAGCAAGTACGTTCAGCTGTCGCTGGCAGCGTCGGTCGCCATGGCGATATCAGGCTGCGGACCGACGGAAAAAACCTACGCGGTGCAGAAGAAGTACAACTTTCAGTCCGTTCAACAGTGCGCCGATGAAAAACTCCCGGTGGACGTCTGTTCCGACGCCTACATGACCGCCATGGCCGAGCATCGCCGCATTGCGCCGGTGTACGACAACCCGGCAGATTGCGATGCCGACTTTGTCGCCGACTGGTGCCAGCAGGATTCCGCCGGCAAGTTCATCCCGAAACTGGGAGGGTTCGAACTGACGGCCGATGGCGAAGTGACGCAAGCCCAGGTAGACGCTGCCAAGGCTCAATTGCCCGCCTCGGAAGCGAACAGCGGTGGCTCGGGGTTCTCCGGCACCAGCCTGCTGACCGGCCTGCTGATCGGCAATATGCTGAGCAACAACCGCAACAGCTATTACTCCGAGCCGGTGTATCGCTATCGCGATGATCGCGGCAACTACGCCTCCTCGACGCTCAACCAGCGTATTTCGAAGGGTTCGACGTTTACCAGGTCTAATCAGGCGCGGTATGGCAGCAGCAACTACTCCGACTCGATCCGTTCCGCCAGCAAGCCGGTTTCCGTTGCCTCGTCCACCTCCCGCGGCGGGTTCGGCAGCAAGGCCAGTGCACGTAGCGGCTGGGGCGGCGGCGGGTCGAGCAGTTAAGGAAAACAGGGCCATGAAGAAAATTCTCTGCGCCGAGCGTCATGACTGGAAACAGACCGCCGACAGTCTCGGCTTTCTGTTCCATACCATCGACGACGAACCCTATTGGGACGAGAGCGCGTATTACCAATTCACGCTCAAGCAGATCGAGAACGATCTCGAAGACCCGACCACCGAAATTCATCAGATGTGCATGGACTTGGTGTCCCGCGTGGTTCAGAGCGAGGAGTTGCTGGCACGCCTGAGCATTCCCGCGTCGTTCTTCGACATGATTCGCACCTCATGGCTCGAAGGCCACCCACATCTGTATGGGCGCATGGATTTCTCCTACAACGGCACCGGGCCGGCCAAACTGCTGGAGCTCAACTACGACACGCCGACCAGCCTGTATGAGGCCGCAGCGTTTCAGTGGGGCTGGCTGGAACAGTGCATCGAGCGCGGCTTGCTGCCCCGGCATGCCGACCAGTTCAACAGCATCGACACCAAACTGCATCAGGCCTTCGCACAACTGCAGCTCAAACAGCCTTTCTATTTCGCCTCGATGAAAGACTCGGTCGAAGACAAGGGCACCACCGATTATTTGCGCCTGATCGCGGAAAAGGTCGGCATAGAATCACGGCACATCGACCTCGAAGACATCGGCCTTACCAGCGATGGACGCTTCGTCGATCTCGAAGATCGCTGGATCCCGCACCTGTTCAAGCTGCATGCCTGGGAGTTCATCTTCCACGAGCCTTTCGGTGCAGCCATCGCGCAGAGCGATACGCAGTTTTTCGAGCCGGCCTGGAAATCGATCATCTCCAACAAAGGCATCCTGCCGCTGTTGTGGGAGTTCCATAAAGGTCATCCGAATCTGCTCGCGTCCCACCTGGATGTCGACCCGGGCAGAGCAGTGCCCAAGGGCTGGGTGCGCAAGCCTTTCTTTTCCCGGGAAGGCGCCAACATCGAGTTGCAAACTGCCGACGGTCTGATCGTGAAAGAGGACGGCCCCTACACAGACGCACCGTTTATCCTTCAGGAATTCGCGCCGCTGCCTCGGTTTGGTGACAGCTTTACGCTGGTGGGCTCATGGGTAATCGGCGATCAGGCTGCCGGCATCGGGGTGCGGGAAGACAACAGCTTGATCACCAAGGATTCGAGCCGTTTCCTGCCGCACCTGATACTCGACTGAAAAACTCATCGCCCATGAAAACGCCCGGTGCCGTGCATCGGGCGTTAGGGGTGAAACAGGTGCAAACCTGTCTCGGGACCAGACAACCACAAGACTTACCGCTGAAAAGCCGGATAATGGCGGCCAAATCGTCTAGCCCGTTATTCTGGTAATCCCCCATGGAAATCAAGGTCAACTTTCTCGACAACCTTCGGCTTGAAGCCAAGTTCGACGACTTCACGGTGGTGGCCGATCAACCAATCCGCTACAAGGGCGATGGCTCGGCACCGGGTCCGTTCGACTACTTCCTGGCCTCGTCGGCGTTGTGTGCGGCGTACTTTGTGAAGTTGTATTGCAGCACGCGCAATATCCCCACCGACAACATTCGCCTGTCGCAGAACAATATTGTTGACCCGGAAAACCGCTACAACCAGATCTTCAAGATCCAGGTCGAGTTGCCAGCGGACATTTCCGACAAGGACCGCCAGGGCATCCTGCGCTCCATCGACCGTTGCACCGTGAAAAAAGTGGTGCAAGCCGGGCCTGAGTTTGTGATCGAAGAGGTGGAAAACCTCGACGCCGATGCGCAGGCGTTGTTGATGCCGGCGTCCAGTTCAGAGGCGAGCACTTATATCGCCGGCAAGGACCTGCCGCTGGAGCAAACCATCGCCAACATGTCGGCCATTCTGGCTGACCTGGGCATGAAGATTGAAATCGCCTCGTGGCGCAATATCGTGCCCAACGTGTGGTCGCTGCATATCCGCGATGCACACTCGCCGATGTGCTTCACCAACGGCAAGGGCGCGACCAAGGAAGGCGCGTTGGCGTCGGCGTTGGGCGAGTTTATCGAACGGCTCAACTGCAACTTCTTCTACAACGATCAGTTCTGGGGCGAAGACATCGCCAACGCGGCGTTTGTGCATTACCCGGACGAACGCTGGTTCAAGCCTGGCCGCAAAGATGAGCTGCCAACTGAAATTCTCGACGAGTATTGCCTGAAGATTTACAACCGCGACGGCGAGCTGCGCGGTTCCCATCTGATCGATACCAACTCGGGCAATGAAGAGCGCGGCATCTGCTCGCTGCCATACGTGCGCCAGTCGGACGGCGAGGTGGTGTACTTCCCGTCCAACCTGATTGAAAACCTGTATCTGAGCAACGGCATGAGTGCCGGTAACACACTGGCTGAAGCCCAGGTGCAGTGTCTGTCGGAGATCTTCGAGCGCGCGGTAAAGCGCGAAATCATCGAAGGCGAATTCGCACTCCCGGATGTGCCGGCCAGCGTGCTGGCGAAGTACCCCGCCATACTGGCCGGTATTCAGGCGCTGGAAGAACAAGGGTTCCCGGTGTTGGTGAAGGATGCATCCCTGGGCGGTGAATTCCCGGTGATGTGCGTCACGTTGATGAACCCGCGTACCGGCGGTGTGTTCGCCTCGTTCGGCGCACACCCGAGCCTGGAAGTGGCGCTGGAACGCAGCCTGACCGAATTGCTCCAGGGCCGCAGCTTCGAAGGCCTCAACGATCTGCCCCAGCCGACGTTTGGAGGCCATGCGGTGACCGAGCCTAATAACTTCGTCGAGCACTTCATTGATTCCAGCGGCGTGGTGTCATGGCGTTTCTTCAGCTCCAGGTCCGATTACGAATTCGTCGAGTGGGATTTCTCCGGCCAGGGTGAAAACTCCAATGCCGAGGAAGCCGCCACCTTGTTCGGCATTCTCGAAGGCATGGGCAAGGAAGTGTACATGGCGGTCTACGAGCATATCGGCGCGACCGCCTGCCGTATCCTGGTACCGGACTATTCGGAAATTTATCCGGTAGACGATCTGATCTGGGATAACACCAACAAAGCGCTGTTCTTCCGCGCCGATATCCTGAACCTGCATCGTCTGGACGATGACGAACTGAAAGCACTGGTTGAGCGTCTGGTGGAAAGCGAGCTGGACGACTACACCGACATCACCTCGTTGATCGGCATCGAATTTGACGACAACACGGCGTGGGGTCAGCTGACAATCCTGGAGCTGAAGCTGCTGATCTACCTTGCCTTGCAGCAATTTGAAGAGGCGAAAGAGGCGGTGGAAATGTTCCTGCAGTACAACGACAACACCGTTGACCGTGGCTTGTTTTACCAAGCTGTCAACGCGGTGCTGGAGATGAAGCTGGACGAAGACCTGGAGCTGGAAGATTACGAGGCCAATTTCCGTCGGATGTTTGGTCACGAGCGGATGGATGCAGTGATCGGTTCGGTGGACGGCAGTGTGCGCTTCCATGGCTTGACGCCGACCAGCATGAAACTGGAGGGGCTCGATCGGCACCTGCGGTTGATCGAAAGCTACAAGAAACTGCACTCGGCCCGGGCCAATGTGACGACTTCATCCCGTTGACCGCTATCCTGTAGGAGCCAAGCTTGCTGGCGAAGAACGATGACGCGGTCAATCAGGAAAACCGCGTTATCCGTTCTTCGCCAGCAAGCTTGGCTCCTACAAAATGAGGGGCAAAAGAAAACCCCCGACCAGTCGAAGGACTGATCGGGGGTTTCGCGGCTAAACCTTACAAGAAAGTCTGAGCCGATTCTTAGAACGGGATATCGTCATCAAAGCTGTCGAAATCCGGAGCCGGTTGTGGCGCTGCCTGCTGTTGAGGCGGAGCCTGACGCGACTGCTGCGGTGCCGATTGCTGCGGACGCGGAGCCTGTTGGCGTGGAGCCGGGGCGGACTGCTGGTAGTTGTTGCCCCCGCCTTGTTGGTCGCCCTGCTGTGGACGGCCGCCCAGCAGTTGCATGGTGCCTTGCATGTCGACCACGATTTCAGTGGTGTAACGCTTGATACCGTCTTTTTCCCACTCGCGGGTCTGCAGCTTGCCTTCGATGTACACCTGCGAACCTTTACGCAGGTATTCGCCAGCGATCTCGGCAACCTTGCCGAACATCGAAACACGGTGCCATTCGGTCTTCTCGACCTTCTGACCGGTTTGCTTGTCAGTCCACTGTTCGCTGGTCGCCAGACTCAGGTTGGTCACGGCGTTGCCATTAGGCAGGTAGCGAACTTCAGGATCCTGGCCGCAAGTGCCGACCAATATGACTTTGTTAACCCCACGGGCCATAACGTTCTCCTAGGCTACGCACGCTGCCTCGGCCGGGTTGTTCACCAGGCGCTCAAGGGTCGTGCGATCCAATAGTTCGGTGTCCAATTTGATGTAAATCGCCGCTTCATCCTCGACGATCACTGCATCTGTTACCCCTACGACCGCCTTCAGGCGCTCAACCAGACCCGCTTCGCGGATCGCCTCAGGCGACAACGGCAAGCGCAGGCTTGTGACGTAGGGAGGTTCGCGCATGGTAACAGCAAAGGCCAACCAGAGGGCAGCCAGACCGGCGCATCCGAGGAACACAACCGACAGACCGCCATGCTGGAACATCCAGCCGCCGAGGATCCCGCCCAGTGCCGAACCGAGGAACTGACTGGTGGAGTAAACCCCCATCGCCGTACCTTTGCCGCCAGCGGGTGAAACCTTGCTGATCAGTGACGGCAACGAGGCTTCCAGCAGATTGAACGCGGTGAAGAACACCACCGTACCCACCACCAGGGCCCGCAAGCTGTTACCGAACTGCCAGAAGAATAGCTCAGTGAGCATCAGCGTCACGACGGCGCCGAGCAAAACTCGTTTCATTTTGCGTCGCTTCTCGCCGTAGATAATGAACGGGATCATGGCGAAGAACGAAATCAGCAGCGCGGTCAGGTACACCCACCAGTGTTGCTCTTTGGGCAGCCCGGCTTTTTCGACCAGGGCCAGGGGCAATGCAACGAAGCTCGACATCAACATCGCGTGCAACACAAAAATGCCCAGGTCCAGGCGCAGCAGGTCCGGATGCTTGAGCGTCGGCATCAGTGCCTGGCGCGCGACACCGGACTCGCGATGCTGCAACGGACCGGTTGCCCGCGGCACCATGAACATCACGATCACGATGCCGAACAGCGCCATGCCGCCCGTGGCCAGGAACAATCCGGACAGGCCGAAGGCGCGCGTCAGCAACGGTCCTACAACCATGGCGACCGCGAACGACAGACCAATCGTCATGCCGATCATGGCCATGGCTTTGGTCCGGTGCTGTTCCCGGGTCAGGTCTGACAGCAACGCCATCACTGCCGCGGAAATCGCCCCGGCACCCTGCAGGATTCGTCCGGCAATCACGCCCCAGATCGAGTCGGCATTGGCGGCCAGCAGACTACCGAGGGCGAAGACGATCAATCCCAGGTAAATCACCGGACGGCGACCGATGCGGTCGGAAATGAAACCGAAAGGAATTTGAAAAATCGCCTGGGTCAGGCCGTAAGCGCCAATCGCCAGCCCGATCAGGGCCGGGGTCGCTCCCGCCAGGTCCATCCCATAGGTCGCCAGTACCGGCAACACCATGAACATGCCAAGCATACGGAAGGCGAACACCAGGGCCAGACCGCTTGCTGCGCGTGTCTCACTGCCACTCATGCGTTCGCTGTGGGGATCGTGCATGGAAAAACCTCATGTGAACCGGCGGCGATTCTACCAGTCCCATCGATTGACGGGGTATATCGCGACGCTTTGACGCGCTCCGCTGACAGACTCTTCATGTAAGACACAAATCCGCTCGTTTGATAGTGTGCATCCATCCAGTATTTGGCCGTATACTCCTACGTTTTCGACGCCCGCCAAGCGAGGCCACTTTGGACAAGATCCTGATTCGTGGGGCCCGAACCCACAACCTGAAGAACATCGACCTGACCCTGCCACGGGACAAACTGATCGTCATCACCGGCCTGTCCGGATCCGGCAAGTCTTCCTTGGCTTTCGACACGCTGTACGCCGAAGGCCAGCGCCGCTACGTCGAATCGCTGTCAGCCTATGCCCGGCAGTTCCTGTCGATGATGGAAAAGCCTGACGTCGACACCATCGAAGGCCTGTCGCCAGCCATCTCCATCGAACAGAAGTCGACCTCGCACAACCCACGCTCGACGGTTGGCACCATCACCGAAATCTACGACTACCTGCGCCTGCTTTATGCTCGCGTGGGTATTCCACGCTGCCCGGACCACGACATCCCCTTGGAAGCGCAGACCGTCAGCCAGATGGTCGACCTGGTCCTCGCGCAACCGGAGGGCAGCAAGCTTATGCTGTTAGCGCCGGTGATCCGCGAGCGTAAAGGCGAGCATTTGTCGGTCTTCGAAGAACTGCGCGCCCAGGGCTTTGTCCGGGCTCGGGTCAACGGCCGACTCTGCGAGCTGGACGAGCTGCCGAAGCTGGACAAACAGAAGAAGCACTCGATCGATGTCGTGGTCGACCGCTTCAAGGTCCGCGCCGATCTGCAACAGCGTCTCGCCGAATCGTTCGAGACCGCGCTGAAGCTGGCAGACGGCATTGCGCTGGTTGCACCGATGGACGATGAGCCCGGCGAAGAGATGATCTTCTCCGCGCGCTTCGCCTGCCCGATCTGCGGCCATGCCATCAGCGAGCTGGAACCCAAGCTGTTCTCCTTCAACAACCCGGCCGGCGCGTGCCCGACGTGCGATGGTTTGGGGGTGAAGCAATTCTTCGACATCAAGCGCCTGGTCAATGGCGAATTGACCCTGGCCGAAGGCGCGATCCGCGGCTGGGACAGGCGTAACGTCTATTACTTCCAGATGCTCGGGTCGTTGGCCTCTCATTACAAATTCAGCCTGGAAGTGCCGTTCAATGAACTGCCGGCCGATCAGCAGAAATTCATCCTGCACGGCAGCGGTTCGCAGAACGTCGATTTCAAATACCTGAACGACCGTGGCGATATCGTCAAACGTTCGCACCCGTTCGAAGGCATCGTGCCGAACCTGGAACGTCGCTACCGCGAAACCGAATCGGCCTCGGTGCGTGAAGAACTGGCCAAGTTCCTTAGTACCCAGCATTGCCCGGATTGCCGCGGCACCCGCCTGCGCCGAGAAGCGCGGCATGTATGGGTAGGCGAGAAGACGCTGCCAGCGGTCACCAATCTGCCGATTGGCGACGCCTGCGAGTATTTCGGTGCGCTGAAGCTCACCGGTCGCCGTGGCGAAATTGCCGACAAGATTCTCAAGGAAATCCGCGAGCGCCTGCAGTTCCTGGTCAACGTCGGCCTCGATTATCTGTCGCTCGATCGCAGTGCGGATACGTTGTCCGGCGGTGAGGCTCAGCGCATTCGTCTGGCCAGCCAGATCGGCGCGGGCCTGGTGGGTGTTCTGTACATCCTCGACGAACCGTCGATTGGCCTGCACCAGCGCGACAACGACCGATTGCTCGGCACGCTCAAGCACCTGCGGGACATCGGCAACACGGTGATCGTGGTCGAGCACGACGAAGACGCGATTCGCCTGGCGGACTACGTGGTGGATATCGGCCCGGGCGCGGGTGTGCACGGTGGACACATCGTCGCCGAGGGTACTCCGGCGGAGGTCATGGCTCACCCTGACTCACTGACCGGCAAGTATTTGTCGGGTCGGGTGAAGATTGCGGTCCCGGCCAAACGCACGCCGCGCAACAAGAAGTTGTCGCTGTCCCTCAAGGGCGCTCGCGGCAACAACTTGCGCAACGTCGACCTGGACATTCCGATCGGCCTGCTGACCTGCGTGACTGGCGTGTCCGGCTCGGGCAAGTCGACGCTGATCAACAACACGCTGTTTCCATTGAGCGCTACGGCACTCAACGGCGCAACGACACTTGAAGCCGCCGCGCACGACAGCATCAAAGGCCTTGAGCATCTGGACAAGGTCGTCGACATCGACCAAAGCCCGATCGGTCGAACGCCGCGCTCCAACCCGGCAACCTACACCGGCTTGTTCACCCCGATTCGCGAACTGTTTGCCGGCGTCCCGGAATCCCGCTCTCGCGGCTACGGTCCGGGGCGTTTCTCCTTCAACGTGAAGGGCGGACGTTGCGAAGCCTGTCAGGGCGATGGTCTGATCAAAGTGGAAATGCACTTCCTGCCGGACATTTATGTCCCGTGCGACGTCTGCAAGAGCAAGCGCTACAACCGCGAGACGCTGGAGATCAAGTACAAGGGCAAGAGCATCCACGAGACGCTTGAGATGACCATCGAGGAAGCGCGGGTGTTCTTCGATGCGGTTCCGGCCTTGGCGCGCAAGCTCCAGACCTTGATGGACGTCGGTCTGTCGTACATCAAGCTGGGGCAATCGGCGACCACATTGTCTGGCGGTGAAGCGCAACGGGTGAAGCTGTCCCGCGAACTGTCGAAACGCGATACCGGCAAGACGCTGTACATCCTCGATGAGCCGACCACCGGTTTGCACTTCGCGGATATCCAGCAACTGCTCGATGTACTGCATCGACTGCGCGACCACGGCAACACGGTGGTGGTGATCGAGCACAACCTGGACGTGATCAAGACGGCGGACTGGTTGGTCGACCTTGGGCCGGAAGGCGGTTCCAAGGGCGGACAGATCATTGCCGTCGGCACACCGGAGGAAGTGTCCGAGATGAAGCAGTCTCACACGGGCTTCTACCTCAAGCCATTGCTGGCTCGCGACAGGGCCTGAATCCGGCCCAAGAAAAAGCCCCTGTCACTTCAACAGTGACAGGGGCTTTTTTGCATCTGACCTGTAGGAGCGAGCTAGCTCGCGATGGTCGTTAACGATAACGCGTGATCCATGAATATACGCGGCGTTTTGTAGTCCATCGCGAGCAAGCTCGCTCCTACAGGAGACAATTCAGAACTGCGATTGCAGGTAATTCTCCAGGCCGATCAGCTTGATCAGACCCAGCTGCTTCTCAAGCCAGTAAGTGTGATCTTCTTCGGTGTCGTTCAGCTGAATGCGCAGCATCTCGCGGCTGACGTAATCCTTGTGCTGCTCGCAGAGCTCGATGCCCTTGCAGAGTGCGGCGCGGACTTTGTATTCCAGGCGCAAGTCAGCGGCCAGCATGTCAGGGACGGTGGTGCCGACATCGAGGTCGTCAGGACGCATGCGCGGCGTGCCTTCGAGCATGAGGATTCGGCGCATCAAGGCATCAGCGTGCCCAGCCTCTTCTTCCATCTCGTGGTTGATACGTTCGTAGAGCTCGGTGAAACCCCAGTCCTCGTACATCCGCGAATGGATGAAATATTGATCACGCGCGGCCAGCTCGCCGGTCAGCAACGTGTTGAGGTAATCGATTACGTCTGGGTGGCCTTGCATCGCCCTACATCTCCCTGCTTGAAAGTCTGTAGTTTGAACCAAGGCGACAGATTGGTCACTTCGTTTGCGCGATAAAAGCGAAGATATTCTGAGAAAAGTGGTTTAAATAACGCAAAAACCGCCCAAATGAGGGCGGTTCTGCTTCTCGTTTAGACTTAGTTAAGCGCTACGCCCAACGCCGTTGCGACTGCTTCTCCATACGCCGGATCGGCCCTGAAGAAATGCTGCAATTGACGATCAACCACGTCGCTGGAAACCCCGGCCATCGCGCCGGCAATGTTATTGACCAGCAGGGTTTTCTGCGCATCGCTCATCAGACGGAACAGCGCACCCGCGTGGCTGTAGTAGTCGGTATCTTCACGGTGATCGTAACGATCAGCGGCGCCGCTCAACGCCAACGCAGGCTCAGCGTAGCGAGGCGCTTGTTTTGGCGATTCGACGTAACTGTTCGGCTCGTAGTTCGGCGCCGCACCACCGTTACTACCGAACGCCATCGAACCATCGCGCTGGTAGCTGTTCACCGGGCTGCGAGGCGCGTTCACCGGCAATTGCTGGTGGTTGGTGCCAATACGGTAGCGGTGTGCATCTGCGTAAGCGAACACGCGGCCTTGCAGCATGCGATCCGGCGACAGACCGACACCCGGGACCATGTTGCTCGGACCGAACGCTGCCTGCTCGACCTCAGCGAAGTAGTTCAGCGGATTACGGTTGAGCTCCAGTTCACCCACCTCGATCAGCGGAAACTCTTTTTGCGACCAGGTCTTGGTCACATCGAACGGGTTCTCGTAATGCGCCGCCGCCTGAGCTTCGGTCATGATCTGGATGCACACACGCCATTTCGGGAAATCACCGCGCTCGATTGCCTCGAACAGATCGCGTTGAGCGTAATCCGGATCGGTACCGGCCAGACGCGCTGCGTCGGCGGGAGCCAGGTTCTTGATCCCTTGTTTGGTCTTGTAGTGCCACTTCACCCAATGACGCTCGCCCTGGGCGCTGATCAGGCTGTAGGTGTGGCTGCCGAAGCCGTGCATGTGACGGTAGCCGTCAGGGATGCCTCGATCCGAGAACAGAATGGTGACCTGGTGCAGCGCCTCAGGCGAGTGCGACCAGAAATCCCACATCATCTGCGCACTTTTCAGGTTGCTTTGCGGCAGGCGCTTTTGGGTGTGGATGAAATCCGGGAATTTCAGTGGATCGCGAATGAAGAACACGGGCGTGTTGTTGCCCACGATGTCCCAGTTTCCTTCTTCGGTATAGAACTTCAGGGCGAAGCCACGTGGATCGCGTTCGGTATCAGCTGAACCGCGTTCGCCACCGACGGTGGAAAAGCGCAGGAATGTTGGCGTTTGCTTACCGACGTACTCAAACAGTTTGGCGCTGGTGTACTCGCTGATATCACGAGTCACGGTGAACGTACCGTAAGCACCCGAGCCTTTGGCGTGTACACGGCGCTCCGGGATGTTTTCACGGTTGAAGTGGGCAAGCTTCTCGATCAGGTGGAAGTCGTCGAGCAGCAGTGGGCCACGAGGGCCGGCGGCGCGGGAATTCTGGTTGTCGGCGACAGGAGCGCCACTGGCGGTGGTAAGCGTTTTATTTTGGCTCATGCGATCTCTTCCTCTGTCAGTCTTTAACTGCCGGCTAATCGGCTGAGAGGGAGTATTGACCACGAACGTTACACCTACAAATTCATTAACCTTTCAGAACCGATAGAAAATTACTAACGCACACGCCACTTTTCAAACGCGCACAAAAAACCGGGCACTAGGCCCGGTTCTTCGTTTCAGACTGACGTCTTACTCAGCGGATACAGCTTCACCACCGGCAGGACGATCAACCAACTCGACGTACGCCATAGGCGCGTTGTCGCCAGTGCGGAAACCGCACTTGAGGATGCGCAGGTAGCCACCCTCACGGGTAGCGTAACGCTTGCCCAGGTCGTTGAAGAGCTTACCAACGATAGCATACGAACGAGTACGGTCGAAAGCCAGACGGCGCTTAGCCAGGCTCTCTCAC
>NZ_JBIVBY010000010.1:198376-221139 GCF_044746405.1 Pseudomonas sp. NPDC086251 | reverse complement strand
GGGCCCGCCGCCATCGGCCATCCATGGCCGGGGGCGGCTAACCCGGCATCCCTGCCGGGTTGCCCACTGCGCAGAACCTCCACTCGGCCTCTCGAGAGGGCGGTGCGTCAAAATCAAAAGCGACAGGCGAGCTAACGCTCGACCTTGAGTGGTGAAAATCAAAAGCGTACGCCGCTCTGCTTCTGATTTTCTGTAGGAGCGAGGCTTGCCCGCGAAGGCAGCCTGGTAGCCGACCAATCTCTCGCAGATTTACCCGGCCCCACTGTGGGAGCGAGCCTGCTCGCGATGGCGACGTATCAGTCGAAATCTATGTTGACTGACACGACCTCATCGCGAGCAGGCTCGCTCCCACAGGGTTTTGCGCCACGCCTTAGAGGGTGCCGAATACTTTCTTGGCCAGACTGGTCGCCGCCGCCGCCGGGTTCTGGCGAATGGTTTCTTCCTGTTTACCAATCATCTCGAACAAACCATTCAACGCTTGCTCGGTGACGTAGCTTTCGATGTTGGCATTCTTGGCATCAAGCACACCCAGCGTCGCGGCTTGCCCGGCGAACGAATTGTACTGCTTGGCCAGGCCGACCTGGTCGGTGGCTTGCTTGACGATGGGCAGGAACTTGACGCGGATCTGTTCGCGACTGGTTTTGCTCAGGTACTGGGTGGCGGCGTCTTTGCCGCCGCTGAGAATCCCTTTGGCGTCTTCCACGCTCATCTTCTTCACCGCGTCCACCAGGATCGGCTGAGCCTGGGTCACGGCGGTTTCGGCCGCTTTGTTCATGCTGGTTTCCAGCTGATCAACCTGGTCGCCCATGCCGAACTGTTTCATTTTGCTGGCGACTTTGCCCAGTTTGCCTGGCAGTTCGATTTTCACGTCCGGGTTGTTGCTGAATCCGCCTGGCGTACCGAGTTGTTTGACGGCCAGTTGCGCGCCTTGAGTCAGTGCATCCTTGAGACCACCGGTAGCGTCTTTTTGCGACAGGTCGCTGAGCGACAACGCCAGGGCACTGGCGGAGATCATCAAGCCTGCGCACAGGCCGGCAAAGCGAAGGGTAGGGCGGAGCATGGAAGTTTCCTTGTTTGAATGAGGAAATTAGCGGACGGCGTCGACGCGGATTTTCAGCGGCTGTGGATCCTTGCCATCCAGTTGCACGGCGTGATGCTCGGTGTTGATGAACATCAGTTTACCGTCGACTTCGATGCGCGCGCTGATTGAATAGCGATGCCAGGTTTGACCTGTGCCGGATCGTAACTCAGATGAAACGGCAGCGGCACCTGCCCTTTGACCTGGCCTTTCTGTTCATCGAGGACTACGGCTGGCGCATCCGCTAGCGATACGTCCTGCAGGCTGACGCTCAAGATGGCGGTTGGCGGCAGGGCAATGCGTTGCAGGTAGAAGACCTCGCCATCGAGGCTGGTTTTGGCGGCGGGGGGTATGGATTGGCAGGCTCCGAGCAACGCAATAAGCCCCAGAAGCGAAATTTTTTTCATGAATTAAATCCTTGTTGACACCGGATGAGGTGGGCAAGCATATCGCTTGGGTACCGAACCCCATGTAGGGAAAGTCCTGCGTTGGGTAGCGAATTTATAACCAGATGGATAAGAAGCTTCCTTGCTTCTGTAAGACCCTTGCCTCGATGTCTCAGACCGGCGTGACCCACTCCGCCGCATCTTCACTGCGATGCAACGCCACCTGACGGATCGACAAGCGAATCTCTGCAGGCAATACCCGTTTCGCCACGCCTTCGGCGAGTTCGCCCAGCAGTTCGTGGTAGCTCAGCTTGCCGGCTTCATCGCGCTTGAGCACGTCGAGGTCGAGCATGGTCTGGATGAAGTGGCGGAACAGGCTCTTGTCGAAAAATTCCGGGGCGTTCAGGCCATGCAGGATCGACAGGCGCTGGGCCATGACCGTGCACAGGTCTTCCAGCTCTTCGGCACTGAGGCTGTTCTGGCCACTGTTGAGCAGCAGGGACACGGTCATGTAAAAGCGCTGCAGGGTTTGGGCGATGCTTTTCGACAGCAGCGTCAGCAGCACAAAGTGCCGCGAACTCGGCGCCGGTCGCAGGTACACCTCGTTCTCGAAACGCAGCAGGCCTTGCTCGACGAACGCTTCCAGCCATTGATCGATCACCGCATCCAGGTCGTCCAGCGACCAGCGAATGAACAGTTCCGCTTGCAGGTACGGGTACAGCGCGCGGGTGTAGCGCAGGATCTGTTCGCGGCTCATGCGCGACGCGCTCTGGAAGAAGCTCGCGAGCAACGCCGGCAGCGCGAAGATGTGCAGCACGTTGTTGCGGTAGTAGGTCATCAGGACGGCGTTCTGCTCGTCCAGGTACAAAATCTTGCCCAGCGCATCGCTCTGCTCGGACAGCAGGTCCATGTCCTTCACATGCTCGATCAACGCCCGGCCGTCACCTTCCGGCAGCGTGGTGTGCGGCGAATACGGGACCTTGCGCAGCAGCGCCAGGTACAGATCGAGCACCCGCGCCATGGCGCGATCATCGAGGGCCAGGCGACTGGTGGACAACAACGCCAAAGCCACCAGGTTGACCGGGTTGATCGCCGCCGCTTCGTTCAAATGCTGTGCGACTTTTTCGCCGAGACGGTGGGTGGTTTCGTGGAGCCAGGCCGGTTTGAACTGTGGGCCGAGTTCCTGTTGACGCCAGTCTGGCTGTTCGCTGTCGAGGAACTCTGCCAGTTTGATCGGCTCGCCGAAGTTCACCGCGACCTGGCCGAAGCGCTGCTTGAGCGCGCCGATGACTTTGAAGATGTCGAAGATCGACTCTTTCTTCTTGGTCGCACCGCGCAGTTCGCCGAGGTAGGTCCGGCCTTCGAGTACTCGTTCGTAACCGATGTAGACCGGGATGAACACGATCGGCATCCGCGAGGAACGCAGGAAACTGCGCAGGGTAATCGCGAGCATCCCGGTTTTCGGTTGCAGCATGCGCCCAGTGCGCGAACGGCCACCTTCGACGAAGTACTCCACCGGGAAACCCTTGGTGAACAAGGTGTGCAGGTATTCGTTGAACACCGAGGTGTAGAGCGGGTTGCCCTTGAACGTGCGGCGCATGAAGAACGCGCCGCCACGGCGCAGCAGGCTGCCGATCACCGGCATGTTGAGGTTGATCCCGGCGGCGATGTGCGGCGGGGTCAGGCCGTTGCGGAATAGCAGGTACGAGAGCAGCAGGTAGTCGATGTGGCTGCGATGGCACGGCACATAGATCACTTCGTGACCCTGGGCGACGTTCTGCACGCCTTCGATGTGATTGACCTTGATACCGTCGTAGATTTTGTTCCAGAACCAGCTCAGCACCACTTCCAGAAAACGGATCGCGGTGTAGGTGTAGTCCGAGGCGATCTCGTTGCCATAACGCAGGGCTTGGGCCTTGGCTTTCTCCGGGGAAATGTTCTCGCGCTCGGCTTCGTCGAGGATCGCTTGCTTGACCAGTGGCTGATTGAGCAGGCCTTTGACCAGGTTGCGGCGGTGGGAAATGTCCGGGCCGATGACGGCGGCTTTCAGGTTGCGAAAGTGCACCCGCAGAATCCGCTGGGCCATGCGTACAGTGCGTTCGTGGCCCTTGTTGTGGTCGATCAGCTCGCGCAGGTGGATCGGCGCGGAGAACTGCACGCGGGTCTTGCGGCCCAGCACGATGATGCTGAGCAAGCGGCGCAGGCGCCCGGTGACCGCCCAGCTGTCGGCGAAGAGCAGTTTCCACGGGCTCGATTCGCTGTCCGGCGACTGGCCCCAGAACACGCTGACCGGAATGATCTGCGCATCTTCAACGGCGTTCTGGCTCAAGGCGCTGACCAGTCGGGTCAAGGTCGGCGGCGCACCGCGCTTGTCCTGGCGGCCGAGCCAGTCGGGCTCCGGCGTCAGGTAAAAGAACGCGGCGGGTTCTACCAGGTTTCCGACCGACACTGGCAACACCGGGCGGGGCAGGCCAGCCTTGGTGCATTCGGTGTCGACCACGGCGAGGTCGGTCAGCGAAGGGTTTTGCAGGACGTAGAACACCGGACGACTGCGGTCGAGGTTGAGGGTGAACGACGACTGGTTGATCGTCTCTGAGCGAACCCAGAGGTACAACAGTCGGCGCAGGGTGCCAAACACCAGACGGCGGAACGGGGAGCGGGTCATACGGCTTCTGCTTAGGTGGATAAAACCGAGCAGATGCTCGGACGGCGGATAGTGTGCCGTATTCGCCGAAAATCGGCAAAAAAGCGCCTAAGTAAAGTGAGTTGAGAGTTTTGACGGCTGTCATATACTCGGCCGTTCAAAATAAAAACAAGGGGGTACAGATTCATGGCTACGCGCGAAACCGGCAATGTGAAGTGGTTCAACGACGCCAAGGGCTACGGCTTCATTCAGCGCGAGGACGGGATGGACGTGTTCGTGCACTACCGCGCGATCCGCGGCGAAGGGCACCGCTCGCTGGCTGAAGGCCAGCAGGTTGAATACGCCGTGGTGACCGGCGAGAAGGGCTTGCAGGCTGAGGATGTGGTGGGTCTGTAATCCCACTCTTCAGCTCATACATAAACCTGTAGGAGCGAGGCTTGCCCGCGAAGCTTTTAGCGCCAGTGATGGCCCCTTCGCGGGCAAGCCTCGCTCCTACGGGTTAGTGGAGTAGCTGATTACGCGGTTTTCCAGGTGATTTCTTCTTCGCCATCAGCGCTGATGCGCATCCAGCGATCGGCCGTCTCTTCACCTTCTTCCTCGACCCAGCTACCCGGCGCGCAACGCACTTCGACGTTCAGCGCGGCGAACGCGGCGCGGGCGCAGGCGATGTCGTCTTCCCACGGGGTCTGGTCGCTTTCCAGGTACAGGCTGTTCCATTTTCCTACGGCTTTCGGCAGCCAGGTGACGGGCACGTTGCCGGCCTTGCACTTGTAGGTCTGGCCTTTCTGAACCCAGTCGGTGCACGGGCCCAACGCGGTGCCCAGCCAGGCGGCGACGGCTTTGTAATCGACGTCGGCGTCTTTCAGGTAAATCTCGATATCGGGTTGGCGCATGGATGTCCTCACTGCGGGTCTGAAAAATCCATTCGCGGATTTAGCCGGCCTCAAGCCATTGCTCAAGGCCAAAAATTATAAATTTATTGAAGAACGAAATAATC
Organism: Pseudomonas sp. NPDC086251; assembly: GCF_044746405.1. NCBI lineage: Bacteria > Pseudomonadati > Pseudomonadota > Gammaproteobacteria > Pseudomonadales > Pseudomonadaceae > Pseudomonas > Pseudomonas sp. NPDC086251. The sequence goes on along the minus strand of NZ_JBIVBY010000010.1, from coordinate 216,034 downwards.
GTAGCGCATCGAGACGGTGACCTCGAACGGCTCGACCTGCTCGATGACCGCTGCCCGACGTTCAGCGCTGGCGCGCCAGCCATGAGGCGTCATGGCCAGCAGGTTCGCACGGTCCTGACCTTTGTCCAGCGTCAGTTTGAATTCCAGCGTTTCACTGTGCTCCAGCGCCATGCCTTCCGGCACCAACGCCAAGTGCTTGTCGTCGGTGTATTCACGGACTTCGTCGTACAAACGCTCACGCAACTCCATCAGATGGCCGCTGGTCGGCCCGACTTTCATCAAGCCACCACCAGGGCTGAGCAGGCGTTTGGCCTCCTCCCAGTCCAAGGGGCTGAAGACGCTGGCCAGGAACTGACAGCTGCCAGAAGCCAACGGCACCCGCGCCATGCTGGCGATCAACCAGGTCAGCTGCGGGTTGCGTTTGCAGGCGCGTTTGACCGCTTCCCGGGAGATGTCGAGGGCGTAACCGTCGGCATGAGGCAAAGCCTCGGCGATTTGCGCGGTGTAGTAACCCTCGCCACAGCCAATGTCGAGCCAGCGCTGCGGCGCGTACTGCGCCGCCAGTTCAGCCAGGCGCTTGGCCACCGGCGCGTAATGGCCGGCGTTCAAGAAGTCGCGTCGGGCTTCGACCATCGCCAGGTTATCCCCAGGGTCGCGGCTGTTCTTGTGCTGCACCGGCAACAGGTTCAGGTAACCCTGGCGCGCGCGGTCGAAGCGATGCCCGGCGGGGCAGGCCACGCCGTTGTCCACCGCGTTCAGCGGTTCGCTACAGATAGGGCAAGCAAGCATCAGGCGAGCAACTTGATCAGGGTCTGGTAGTAGATTTCGGTCAGCACGTCGAGATCTGCAGCCAGCACCCGCTCGTTAACCTGATGGATCGTCGCGTTGACCGGCCCCAGCTCAACCACCTGTGTGCCCATGGTCGCAATGAAGCGTCCATCGGAGGTGCCACCGCTGGTCGACGCTTTGGTTTCGCGGCCGGTGATGTCCTTGATGCTTGATGCCACGGCGTCCAGCAGCGCGCCCGGCTCGGTCAGGAATGGCAGGCCGGAAAGTGCCCAGTCGATGTGCCAGTCCAGGCCGTGCTTGTCGAGGATATCGGCGACGCGCTTTTGCAGGCCTTCAACGGTGGATTCGGTGGAGAAGCGGAAGTTGAACACCGCCACCAGGTCACCCGGGATCACGTTGGTCGCGCCGGTGCCGGAATTCACATTGGAGATCTGGAAGCTGGTCGGCGGGAAGAAATCGTTGCCGTGGTCCCAATGCTCGGCGGCCAGTTCGGCCAATGCCGGGGCGGCGAGGTGAATCGGGTTCTTCGCCAGGTGCGGATAGGCTACGTGACCCTGCACGCCGCGCACGGTCAGCTTGGCGCCGAGGGAGCCGCGACGACCGTTCTTGACCACGTCACCCACCAGGGTAGTGCTCGACGGTTCGCCGACGATGCACCAGTCCAGACGTTCCTTGCGCGCGGCGAGGCGTTCGACCACCGCCTTGGTGCCGTGGTGCGCCGGGCCTTCTTCGTCGCTGGTGATCAGGAAGGCGACCTTGCCCTTGTGATCCGGGTAGTCGGCGACGAAACGCTCGGCGGCCACTGTCATCGATGCGAGGCTGCCTTTCATGTCGGCCGCGCCACGGCCGCAGAGCATGCCGTGTTCGTCGATCAACGCGTTGAACGGGTCAATCTGCCACGCCGTCACCGGACCGGTCGGGACCACGTCGGTGTGACCGGCGAAGCACAGCACCGGACCGTCGTGTTTGCCGTGGGTGGCCCAGAAGTTATCCACATCTTCGATGCGCATCGGTTCCAGTGTGAAACCGGCATCGCCCAGGCGCTGCATCATCTGCTTCTGGCAATCGGCGTCGACCGGCGTCACGGACGGACGGCGGATCAGGTCGATGGCGAGTTGAAGGGTCGGCGAAAGGTCGGCGTGGGCCGTCATGGAAAACTCCAGAAGCTGTAAATATGTAGGAGCGAGGCTTGCCCGCGAAGAACGATGATGAGGTGTATCTGTTACACCGAGTCGCTTCATTCGCGGGCAAGCCTCGCTCCTACAGGGATTGGTGCTGGGCGCGCAAAATGGCGGTTATCTTAAAGCAAAACGGCGGCCATTGGCCGCCGTTTAGTGCATCTGTGCTGATTTAGACGGCTGGTAGCGGCTCAGCCTCGGCGGCCGGTTTCGGCAGCGAAGACAGGAACGCCATGATCAACGCCGCCAGGTACGGCAGCGACTGCACCAGCAGCATCGTCACCCAGAAGCGGATGTCATTGCTCGGCAGGCCCTGCACCAGGAAGATCCCCAGCGCCGCGCCCCACAACAGCAGCATGATGAACACCTCTTCGCGCGCCTCCGAAATCGCCACCCAGAAGCCGTGGTTATCGGCGTTTTTCGGCGTGCGGAAGAACGGAATGCTGCTGGTGAAGAAGCCATACAGCACCGCTTTGGCGATGGTGTGCGACAACGCCAACCCGGCCAGTGCCGCGCAGAACGCATCCTTCAGGTTGACCCCGACCGCACGACGGTAGAGGAAGATGATCTTGCCAACCTTGAACACGAACAGCGCCAACGGCGGGATTGCGAAAATCAACAACGGTGGATCGACCCGCTGCGGCACGATGATCATCGCCGCCGACCACAACAGTGCGCCGACGGTGAAGAAGATGTTCATGCCGTCCGCCACCCACGGCAACCAGCCCGCGAGGAAGTGGTAACGCTGGCCACGGGTCAGCTCGGTGTCCTTGCCGCGCAGCAAACTGGCGGTGTGACGCTTGATGATCTGAATCGCACCATAAGCCCAGCGGAAACGCTGTTTCTTGAAGTCGATAAAGGTATCCGGCATCAGGCCTTTGCCGTAGCTGGTGTGGTAATACGCCGCCGACAGGCCTTTTTCGAATACCCGCAGACCCAACTCGGCGTCTTCACAGATGCACCAGTCGGCCCAGCCCAGTTCCTCGAGCACCGAACGTCGGGTCATGGTCATGGTGCCGTGCTGGATGATCGCGTCACGGTCGTTACGGGTGACCATGCCAATGTGGAAGAAGCCTTTGTATTCCGCGTAGCAGAGCTTCTTGAAGGTGCTTTCGTTCTGGTCGCGATAGTCCTGCGGCGACTGCACCACAGCGATTTTCGGATCGGCGAAGTGCGGCACCATGTGCTTGAGCCAGTTCGGGTCAACGCAGTAATCCGAGTCGATCACCGCGATCACTTCGGCATCCTTGGCGGTGTGCGGAATCAGGTAGTTCAGTGCACCACCCTTGAAACCGGCCAGCGGCGCGACGTGGAAGAACTTGAAGCGCGGGCCGAGGGTGGCGCAGTAATCACGCACCGGTTCCCAGACCGCCGGGTCCTTGGTGTTGTTGTCGATGATCAGGACTTCAAAGTCCGGATAGTCGAGGTTGGCCAGGGCGTTGAGGGTCTGTTTGACCATCTCCGGCGGCTCGTTGTAGCAAGGGACGTGAATCGAGACTTTCGGTCGGTAGTCCGAATCGCCCACCACCGGCAGGAATTCACGCCGGCGCTTGTGGGTCCAGACCGCTTCGGCCAGTTCGTGGGCCTCGGTCAGCAGCACGATAAACACCCCGAGCGCACCGAGGGCGAGCAAGAAGCCCACCGTCAGGCTGAACCAGGTGCTGTATTGCTGGCTGTAGTCGTAACCGATCCACACCAGCACCGAACCGCAAAGGAATGCAATGAAGGTCAGGAAGGTACGGCCACATTGGCGCAGGGCTGAGCCGTCGATCATCAGCAGGGTCAGCGACAGCAGCGCCAGCACGACCGAGCCGATGGCCAGCACGCGCCATTGCGGAATGGCCACCACCGGGCCTTCGAAGTTGAATTTCTGCTGGCGTGCGGCGTTGAAAACGCCCCAGTACGCACCCACCGAGCCTTCGTCGCTGGCTTTCCACGGCTGGTCAAAGGCTTCGATCACGAAATAGTTGAAGCCTTGGCGATTGAGCTTATTGACCAATGTGCGCAGGTAGATCGCCTGGTCCGCCGGGCTCGAATCGGTGCCGCCACGCATGCGGCCGTTGCTCGGCCAGCCAACCTCCGAGAGCAGCAGCGGTTTTTTCGGGAACAGCTTTTTCAGGTCCCGGGCGCGATCGAGGACGAACTGACCGGCCTTGTCCACCGGAATGAATTCCCAGTAAGGCAGAACGTGCGCGGCGATCAGGTCGACGTGCTTGGCCAGTTCCGGGTGTTCTTCCCAGACGTGCCACTGCTCGGACGTGGTCACCGGCACTTTCACGGCGGCGCGGACGCGATCGAGGATCACGCTCAGTTCCGCTGCGGTAATTTCCTTACGGAAAATCGCCTCGTTACCGACCACCACGCGAACCACGCTGCGGGAGGTGTTGGCCAGTTCGATCGCGCGCAGGATCTCGCGTTCGTTGCGTTCCTGGTCCGGGCTGATCCAGATCCCCAGGGTTACCCGCAGGCCGAACTCTTCCGCCAGTTTGGGAATGTCCTCCAGCGTGCCGTCGACCGAGTAGGTACGGATGTTGTCCGTCAGCTTGCTCATGATCTCCAGGTCGCGACGCATTTCATCGTCGGTCGGGTACTGGTCTTTCTGTGGGTATTGGCCTTGTTGAAACGGCGAATACGAAAAACCGGAGATCTGTTCAGGCCAATTAGGGGCGGTGACCGGGCGATTGATCAGCGCCCAGAAGCCGGTAAACAAGGCAGCGATGGCGAGCACCACCACCAGGTTGAGTCCAAATTTACGCGATGACATAGCTATTTCGGGTTCCAAAGGCTGTGGAACGAAGGAAACGGTCGGCGGATGCCAAGGGGCGCGCATCCTACACCGGGCGTTCACTGACCGTACAGCGGACAGGGAAATGCCGGGCATTGGGCAATCCAACTCGGTTTAAGTTCTTTCGTTGGACCTCGCAGGCTAAATCTTGGTTCTGTGAACCTGATTAAAACGGCCCGGACGCCTCCATGTAGCAGCTGGCGAAGCCTGCGTTCGGCTGCGCAGCAGTCGCAAGATCAGACAATGCGGTGTGTCAGACCCACCGCGCACTCAGGTTTTACGACTGCGGCGCAGCCGAACGCAGGCTTCGCCAGCTGCTACACAGTAGGCGTTGCTGCACAGTGACAGGAATTAGCCGGCACGCCCGTTCATAGCGCAAAGATGCTCTTCGTCGCCGACGGCCCTATAATGCGCGCCGGTTTTTGGGGTAATGGTCATGAGTACAGAAGATCCGCGGTTTGCAGGCATCGCCCGTTTGTATGGCATCGAAGGCCTGGAGCGCTTGCGCGCCGCCCATGTGGCGATCGTCGGCGTCGGTGGCGTCGGTTCCTGGGCGGCGGAAGCCGTGGCCCGGTGCGGCGTGGGCGAGATTTCGCTGTTCGACCTGGACGACGTCTGCGTCAGCAACGCCAACCGTCAGTTGCATGCGCTGGACAGCACTGTCGGCAAGCCCAAGGTCGAGGTGATGGCCGAGCGCCTGCGCGGGATCAACCCGGATTGCACGGTGCACGCGGTGGCGGATTTCGTCACCCGCGAGACCATGGCCGAGTACATCACGCCGAACATCGACTGCGTGATCGACTGCATCGACAGCGTTAACGCCAAGGCTGCGCTGATCGCCTGGTGCAAGCGCCGCAAGATCCAGATCATCACCACCGGCGGCGCGGGCGGGCAGATTGACCCGACGCTGATCCAGGTCTGCGACTTGAACCGTACCTTCAATGACCCGCTGGCCTCGAAAGTGCGTTCGACGTTGCGTCGCGACTACAACTTCTCCCGCACCGTGACCCGCCATTACAGCGTCCCGTGCGTGTTCTCCACCGAGCAACTGCGCTACCCGAAACCGGACGGCAGCATTTGCTTGCAGAAGAGTTTTGTCGGTGATGGCGTGAAGCTCGACTGCGCGGGTGGGTTTGGCGCGGTGATGATGGTGACGGCGACATTCGGCATGGTCGCGGCGACCAAGGCTGTGGATAAGATTGTGGCCGGAGTGCGGCGGCCGGCGGACCGCATCAAGCCCGAGGCCTGAACACCATCCCTGTAGGAGCGAGGCTTGCCCGCGAAGGCGCCCTACCTGACACACCGCTTTCGCGGGCAAGCCTCGCTCCTACAGGGCTAGCTCGCGCATCCGCTGTAACACTGCATTGAGGCCGTTACTGCGCGACGGCGACAATTGCCGGCTCAGCCCCAGCTGATTGAACCACTCCGGCAAATCCACCTGTTGCAACTCCGCCGCCGACAACCCATTGACCCGCGCCAGCAACAACGCCACCAATCCGCGAATCAACCGCGCATCGCTGCTTGCGGCGAACTGCCAGTGACCGTTCTGCAACGCGCCCACCAACCACACCTGGCTTTCACAGCCGTGCACGCGGTTGGCGTCGATTTTGTCCACATCGCTCAACGCCGGCAGACGGTCGCCCCACTGCATCAAAAGGCGCGCCCGTTGTTCCCAGCCCGCGGCATTCTGAAAGGTCTCGAGTGCCGTGACGGCTTGCGCAGGCAAACTCATCGCAACATCTCCAGTGCCTGATCCAGCGCTTCAAAAAAGCGTTCCAGATCCTCGGAATCGTTGTACAGCGCCAGTGAAACCCGAATCGCCCCGGCCAGTTCGAAGCTTTTCAGCAGCGGCATGGCGCAGTGATGACCGGCCCGCACCGCGATCCCCTGTTCGGTCAGCAGGTGCGCCAGATCAGAGTTATGCACACCCTCGACGACAAAACTGGCCAGCGCCAGTTGCGGTTTGCCCAGCAACCGAATGCCGTTGCGCGCCTCAAGGCCCTTGAGCAGATAGTCATGCAACGCCGCTTCGTGAGCAGACACCGCGTCCTGATCGAGCCCGGCGAGGTAATCCAGGGTCGCCCCCAGACCAATCACCCCGGCGATTGGCGGAGTACCCGCCTCGAAACCCAGCGGTGCCGGGCGAAAACGTGCGCTTTGGTAATCGGCATCCATCACCATTTCACCGCCGAACTGCCAGTGGCGCAGTTGTTTCAGCGCGTCATTGCGCCCGAACAGCACGCCGAGGCCATCCGGGCCGTAGAGTTTGTGGCTGGAAAACACATAGAAGTCGCAGCCGAGCGCCTGCACGTCATGCCGGCCATGGACCACGCCTTGGGCTCCATCGACCACGGTCAAGGCGTTATGCGCCTTGGCCAGCGTCAAAAGCTGCGGCAATGGCTGCCAGGCGCCGAGCACATTAGAGAGCTGGCTGACCGCCAACAGGCGTGTGCGAGCGCCGATCAACGACGCGGCGACGTCCAGATCAATCAAGCCGTCCACATCCAGCGGCAGGATCACCAGTTTCAGGTCGCGACGCTGGGCCAGTTGCTGCCACGGCAGCAGGTTGGCGTGATGCTCCAGGGCGCTGATGACAATTTCATCGCCCGGAATGAATAGATGTTCCAGGCCATAGGCCAGGAGGTTCAGCGCGGAGGTCGCGCCGTGGGTAAAGATGATTTGCCCGCTATCGCCGGCATTGAGCCAGTGCGCGACTTTGCTGCGACTGTTCTCGAACGCCTGGGTGGCATGGGCGCCAGGCAAGTGTTGCGCCCGATGCACGTTGGCCGCGCCGTTGGCGTAGTAATGCGTCAGGGCATCCAGCAGGGCTTGAGGTTTTTGCGTGGTGGCGGCGTTGTCCAGATACGTCTGGTCTTGCCGTTGCAGCGCGGCGATGGCCGGAAAATCGGCGCGCCAGGGAGAGGCAATCATCATGTCATTCGGCCCTGGTGAACATGGGCGGGTGTACGCCTGACCTCTCTGACCCTGTAGGAGCGAGGCTTGCCCGCGAAGGCGTCATCACTGACGACAAAAGCTTCGCGGGCAAGCCTCGCTCCTACAAGGGCAGGGGGCAGGTGATCGTGTGACGCTCTGCTTAGTTGTGAGCGTGCAGCGCTTCGTTCAGTTCGATCGCCGACTTGTGGGTTTTGCATTCCACGGCGCCGGTTTCCGAATTGCGGCGGAACAGCAGGTCAGGTTGTCCGGCCAGTTCACGCGCCTTGACGACTTTGACCAGCTTGTTGTGCTCGTCCAGCAGCGCCACTTTGGTGCCAGCGGTCACGTACAGGCCCGATTCAACGGTATTGCGGTCGCCCAACGGGATACCGATACCGGCGTTGGCGCCGATCAGGCAGCCTTCGCCCACCTTGATCACGATGTTGCCGCCACCCGACAGGGTGCCCATGGTCGAGCAACCGCCGCCCAGGTCCGAACCCTTGCCGACGAACACGCCCGCCGACACGCGGCCTTCGATCATGCCCGGGCCTTCGGTGCCGGCGTTGAAGTTGACGAAACCTTCGTGCATCACGGTGGTGCCTTCGCCCACGTAGGCGCCCAGGCGGATACGCGCGGCGTCAGCGATACGCACACCGGCCGGTACCACGTAGTCGGTCATTTTCGGGAACTTGTCCACCGAGAACACTTCCAGCAGCTCGCCACGCAGACGGGCTTCCAGCTGATGCTCAGCCAGTTCGCTCAGGTCGATCGCGCCCTGGCTGGTCCAGGCCACGTTCGGCAGCAGCGGGAACACGCCGGCCAGGTTCAGGCCGTGCGGCTTGACCAGACGGTGAGACAGCAGGTGCAACTTGAGGTAAGCCTCAGGCGTGGAGGTCAGTTGAGCGTCTTCGGCCAGAATGGTCGCGACCAGCGGCTTGTGGCTCTCGGCCAGACGGGTGAGCAATGCGGCTTGAGCAGCGTCGACGCTTTTCAGCGCTTCAGCCAGTTGCGACGCCTGGGCGGTGCTGAACGCGATGGCCTGATTGCCTTCGGTGTAGCCCAGGACCGGCGCGATGGCAGCGACCAGTTCGGCCGATGGATTGAGCAGTGGCTGCGCGTAAAACACTTCCAGCCATGCGCCTTGACGGTTTTGAGTGCCGACACCAAAGGCCAGGCTGAACAGGGTAGTGGACATGTTGATACCTCTAACAAAATGGAACGGGCTGCCTTACTTGAGCGCTGCCGCGTAGATATCTGGCTTGAAGCCAATCAGGGTTCGGTCACCGAGATCAAGCACCGGGCGCTTGATCATCGAGGGTTGCGCGAGCATCAGTTCGACGGCTTTCGGCTGGTCGAGATCGGCTTTGCGTTCGTCGTCGAGTTTGCGAAAGGTCGTGCCTGCACGGTTCAACACCACTTGCCAGCCGTGCTCGTCGCACCATTGGGTCAGGTGTTCACGGTCGATTCCGACCGCTTTGTAATCATGAAAGTCATAGCTGACAGCGTGTTCATCGAGCCAGGTGCGCGCCTTTTTCATGGTGTCGCAGGCTTTGATGCCGAAAAGGTGCAACGTTTTACTTGAAACGGTCAAGGAATTGCCCCCTTTACAGGTGCTGGAAAAAAAAGGTGAAGGATTATGCCATGGCCTTCCGGTTAAAGCGCAAAACCTGTGGGAGCGGGCTTGCTCGCGAAGGCGGTGTGCCAGGCAGAATTGATGGCGACTGACACACCGCCTTCGCGAGCAAGCCCGCTCCCACATTGATTTTGCGGTGTTCCAAAGATGCGACATTGGTGCAACGGTCAGGGGCAGTCTAAGCGGCTAACATGTCACTTCAATGCTGTCGATTGTCCGGGAACCCCGCTCTATGCAAACCGCCTATACCGTCCTGATCCTGTTGATGCTGGTTGGCGTTTCACGCCTGCTCGGACGGGTGATTCCCTTGCCGTTGCCACTGGTGCAAATCGGTGCCGGCGCGATGCTGGCCTGGCCGACGCTTGGGCTGCATGTCGCGTTGGATCCCGAGTTGTTCCTTTTTCTGTTCCTGCCGCCGCTGCTGTTTTCCGATGGCTGGCGCATGCCCAAGCGTGAGTTGTGGCGTCTGCGCGGGCCGATTCTGACGTTGGCGGTGGGGCTTGTGCTGTTCACCGTGGTCGGCGCGGGATACTTCATTCATTGGCTGATTCCGAATATTCCGCTGCCAGTCGCCTTTGCCCTGGCGGCGGTGCTGTCGCCGACGGATGCGGTGGCGGTCTCGGCGATTTCCCAGAACCGCTTGCCGACGCCCTTGATGCACATGCTCCAGGGTGAAGCCTTGATGAACGATGCCTCAGGCCTGGTGACGTTCAAGTTTGCCTTGGTCGCGGCGGTCACCGGCGCGTTCTCGCTGGCCAACGCCAGTGTGACGTTCGTGTTGGTGGCGGTCGGCGGCCTGGCGGTGGGTGTGGCGCTGAGCTGGTTGGTCGGGCGCCTGCGGTCGTGGATGATCGCGCGTGGCTGGGATGACCCGGCCACTCACGTCGTCTTCATGTTGTTACTGCCGTTTGCCGCCTATGTGCTCGCCGAGCGCGTGGGCGTGTCGGGCATTCTGTCCGCGGTGGCGGCGGGCATGATGCAGAGCTGGCTCGACCTGCTGCCGCGTCAGACCAACACCCGCTTGCTCAATCGCAGTGTCTGGTCGTTGCTGGAGTTCGCTTTCAACGGCTTGATCTTCCTGCTGCTGGGCCTGCAATTGCCGGACATCATCAAAGCCGTGGCCAGCCACGAAACCTCCTTGTGGCCGACGCTGCTCTATCGCTGCCTGGATGTGATCGCGATTTTCCTGGTGCTGCTGGTGCTGCGGTTTGTCTGGGTGCAGAGCATCTGGCGTCTTTCAATTCTGTTGCGACGCTGGCGCGGCAAGGGGGCGGTGACCCAAGTGCCCACGGCGCGTTCCTGCTGGTTGCTGACCGTCGGCGGGGTACGCGGCGCGGTGACGCTGGCGGGCGTACTGTCGGTGCCACTGTTGATGGGCGGCGAGGCATTCCCCGAGCGGGACTTGCTGATCTTCATCGCTGCCGGAGTCATCCTGCTGTCACTGATTGCGGCGTGCATCGCGTTGCCGATGTTGTTGCGGGGCATCGAAAAAAGCCCCGACGACAAGCGACGCAATGAAGTGCGCGACGCCTGGCGCAAGACGGCCGAGGCCGCCATTCATGCGCTCGAAACCGAGGAGGTCAACCCGCAGGACGCCGCCCAGGCTGCGCTGGCGGCAGAGCTCAAGGCGCGGATCATGTCCGAGTATCGGCATCAACTGGAGGTGTTCAACGATTCGGCGGAGGCCCAGGCGCTGGCGTTTCAGATGGACTTGCTGGAGCGGCGTCTGCGCTTGAAGGCGCTACGGGCGCAGCGCCTGGAATTGTACAGCCTCAGCCGTCATCACCAGATTGGCGATGACGTGTTGCGGGAAGTGTTGGGTGAACTGGATTTAAGTGAGGCTAACTTGGGGGCGGTTAAGTAAGCGAGTAGCGCAAACTTGCCTGGTTGTTAGTTGTACATGAATAAAATTTACACGTTTGTTGGGTTCAAAGAACAGGAATTATGGATAAGCTTTTTTAACAAGCGCGATATCACCTTCGCTGATACTCCTGCTTGCAGTATGTTGCCAGTCACCGAGGGTGAGTTCATCAAGCACGTCATAGTGCATGACTGACTGTCGGTCGTAGGGTGTATAGGTTCGACCTGGAATACGTTCTAAGGGTAAGACGTTGGCGTCAACGTCCTGCCTGGATAAACCGGCAGCCCTTGCATAATAGTCGTATGTTTTTTCTCGATCCCAAGGGATATTGGCATCGGGATGTTGGTGCTCGTGGTTCAGGCCGAGCGCGTGGCCAAACTCATGGATGACCATCCCCTCGTAGTGTGGGGAGGAAAAGTCGGTACCCAGATCCATTGATGCTTCGTGAGGGTGGCCTGTGAGTGCATCTGTGCCGATTCTTGAGCTTCCGCCTTTGTTGAGCGATGGCTGAAAATTAACCCGGATGTCGCCCAGGAATTCCTCTGAGTTATAGATGTCCTCTTCGTCCATTTCCAGGAACTCGAAGTTTAGACTGATGTAAGGTAACCAATTTATCGCACCATTTTTTACAGCCTCGAATGAATGCTCGTCGTATTTGAAGACCAGAATTTTCAGCGTTCTTCCAGGGGTCCAGAATTTGGTGTGATCACCGACGCCACGTTTTTTCCTGCCCCCGCTGCCAAGTGTGACATTGCTGGGGCGCTCGCTGATTGCGGCGTTATAAGAGTCGAGAAGATTCGTAGGTGCAATGCTCTTGCAATAGGTAAGTGTGCTCACGTTTTATAGGTGTCCAATGATTAAATGGACTTTGAACGTATTTGAATGCCGTGAGACTGTCCAGTTATGTGGTTGTTCCAGTTGTTGCGGTAGTTATGTCTGATGGGGGTTTTAAGTTGGAGGTTAAATGCCCTGCACCGCGTTGCACGGTGCAGGTGCAATAACAACTATTTACTGCGAGTGACTATAAAGTCGCGAATCCGCTTGGCGGCTTCAACGCATTCCGCCAGCGGAGCCACAAGTGCCATGCGCACGCGTCCGGCACCCGGGTTGAAGCCGTCGACTTCACGGGACAGATAAGAACCCGGCACCACGGTCACATGTTCTTCCACAAACAGATCACGGCAGAACGCCTCGTCATCGCCTTCGACATTCGGCCACAAGTAGAAACCGCCATCGGGACGCTGTACATCCATGACCGGGCTGAGAATCTCCAGCACCGCGTCATACTTCTCGCGATACAGCGCACGGTTGGCGCGTACATGCACTTCGTCATTCCAGGCGGCAACGCTGGCCAGTTGCGTCTGAACCGGCATCGCGCAGCCGTGGTAGGTGCGATAGAGCAGGAAGCCTTTGAGAATGTTTGCATCGCCGGCCACAAAGCCCGAGCGCAAGCCCGGCAAGTTGGAGCGCTTGGACAGGCTGTGGAACACCACGCAACGTTTGAAATCCTTGCGACCCAGTTCCACGCAAGCACTGAGCAGGCCGGCCGGCGGGGTGTGTTCGTCGAAGTACAGTTCGCTGTAGCACTCGTCGGCGGCGATCACGAAATCGTATTCGTCGGCCAGGGCGATCAGCTTTTTCAGGGTGTCGACCGGGATCAGCGCGCCGGTCGGGTTGCCTGGCGAGCACAGGAACAAGATCTGGCAGCGTTTCCAGATGTCTGGTGAGACGGCGTCGAAATCCGGGTTGAAGCCGTTCTCATCGAGGCACGGCAGGTAGTGCGGCTTGGCCCCGGCAAGGAACGCCGCGCCCTCGTAGATCTGATAGAACGGGTTCGGGCTGACCACCAGTGCATCGTCGCCACGGTTGACCACGGTCTGGGTGAAGGCAAACAGCGCCTCGCGTGTGCCGTTGACCGGCAGCACGTTGCGCGCCGGGTCGAGCCAGCCGTGCGGAACGTTGAAACGCCGTTCGCACCACGCCGCGATGGCTTCACGCAGGGCCGGGATGCCGAGGGTGGTCGGGTACACGGCCATCTGATCCAGATTGCTGGCCAGGGCTTCGGCGACGAAGCTTGGCGAACGGTGCTTGGGCTCGCCGATGGACAGCGCGATGGCGCGTTTTTCCGGGTTTGGCGTGACGCTGCCGAGCAGGGCGCGGAGCTTCTCGAACGGGTAGGGCTGCAACTGGTTCAGAGCGTTGTTCATCGATGGATCTCGTTCGGTGTGGGAGCGGCTCTAACCCTGTAGGAGCAAGCTTGCTCACGATGGTCGTTAACGATAACGCGCGTTTGCTGGATAAACGCGTCGTGCTCAGGTCCATCGCGAGCAGGCTCGCTCCTACACAAGGGCGGGCCGTTGTTAGTTCATATACTCAGTCGCGACAGCGCGATCCCGGGTTCATGGCTGACGCTCAGCTGTTCGACGATCGCATCCTGCAACCGGCTGCACAGCAACGGGTCGGATAACGGCTGGTTGTTCGCGTCGGTGATGAAGAACACGTCTTCCACGCGCTCGCCGAGGGTCGCAATCTTGGCGTTCTGCAACGACAGATCGAACTCGAGGAAGATCGTGCCGATGCGTGCCAGCAGGCCAGGACGGTCGGGGGCGCTGAGCTCCAGCACCGTTACCGGACGCTGGGCGTCGTTGTGAATCGTCACCTGCGGTGCAAACGCGAAATGCTTGAGCTGGCGCGGCACCCGACGCTGAATGATAGTCGGGTAATCGTCCGGGTTGCGCAGCGCTTCGGTCAGGCCTTCGCGGATCTGTTTGACCCGCGCCGGGTTGTCGCCAATCGAGTCGCCGTCAGTGTCGAGCACGATGTAGGTGTCGAGGGTGAACTGGCTGCTGGACGTAATAACCCGGGCGTCGTGAATGTTCAGGTTGAGCTGGTCCATCGCGGCCACGGTCACGGCGAAGAAGTCGTGCTGGTCCGGCGCATAGATGAAGATCTGCGTGCCGCCCTCGAATTCGCGCTGCGTCGTTTCCTTGATCAGCACCAGCGGCCCGCCGTCGGCCGGCTGCTGGAGAATCGCATCGCTGTGCCAGGCCACATCGCCGGCAGTGTGGCGCAGGAAATAGTCATCGCCCAATTGCGCCCACAACTGCTCGACGTCGTCCGGATCGGTGCCGCCGCGCACAAGAATGTCCAACGCCGCGCTCTGGGTCTGGCGGATCTGTTCTTCGCGGTCCACCGGGTTCTCCAGGCCGCGCCGCAAGGCACGCTTGGTCTCGGTGTAGAGCTGGCGCAACAGGCTGGCGCGCCAGGAATTCCACAAGGTCGGGTTGGTGGCGTTGATGTCGGCGACGGTCAACACGTACAGATAGTCGAGGTGGGTTTCATCGCCGACGATCTGCGCGAAATCGTGGATCACCTGCGGGTCGGACAAGTCCTTGCGCTGGGCTGTGGTCGACATCAGCAAATGGTTCTGCACCAGCCAGACGATCAGGCGGCTGTCCCACACCGGCAACTGGTGGCGCTGGCAAAAGGCTTCGGCATCCACCGCGCCGATTTCCGAGTGATCGCCATGCCGGCCCTTGCCGATGTCGTGGTACAGGCCGGCCAGGTAGATCAGCTCGGGCTTGGGCAATTTGGCCATGAGCTTGCTGGCCAGCGGGAATTTTTCCGACACTTGCGTGTACTGCAACTTACGCAGGTGTTTGATCAGGTTCAGGGTGTGGGCGTCGACCGTATAGATGTGAAACAGGTCGTGCTGCATCTGCCCGACAATGAAGCCGAACTCCGGCAGATAGCGCCCGAGAATGCCGTAGCGGTTCATCCGGCGCAGGTTGCGATGGATGCCGATCTTGCACTTGAACAGCTCGATGAACAGGCTGGTGTTGCGAATATCGTTGCGGAAGTCGTCGTCGATCAGGTGCCGGTGTTCGCGCAGCAGACGAACGGTGTCGGCGCGCACGCCTTTGATTTCCGGCTGCTGGGCCATCAGCACGAAGATTTCGAGCATGGCGAATGGCGTGCGGCGGAATACGTTGTCGTTGCGCGCCTCGATGTAGCCGTCGTGCAACTGGAACCGCGAGTTGATCGGCTGCGGCGGTACGACGTCCTCCGGCGCGAGGATGAGTTCCTCGAAGTGCTGGATGATCAGGTCGCTGAGCTGGGCAATGCTCATGACCACCCGGTAATACTGCTGCATGAAGTTTTCGATGGCCTGCTTGGCATCGTCACCCTTGAAGCCCAGCAACCCGGCGATGGTGCGCTGGTGATCGAACAGCAGCCGGTCTTCGGAGCGGCCGGCGAGCATGTGCAGGGCGTAACGAACCTTCCACAAAAATTCCTGGGACGAGGCCAGCAGGGCGTTTTCGCTCTCTACCAGAAAGCCTTCGCCGGCCAGGGCTCGCAGGTTCAGGGTGCCGTACTCGCGACGGGCCACCCAGAGAATCGTCTGGATATCCCGCAGGCCGCCGGGCGAGCCTTTGACGTTGGGTTCCAGGTTGTATTCGGTGTCGTTGTACTTGTGGTGACGGGCCTTCTGCTCGGCGCGCTTGGCCAGGAAGAAATCCTTGCTCGGCCACATGTGCGCGGTGCTGGTGACGTCGAGCATGCGCTGGCGCAGGCGCTCGGGGCCGCAGATGGTGCGGCTTTCCATCAGGTTGGTGACCACCGTCAGGTCGGCGCGGGCCTCGACGGCGCATTCGTCCACCGAGCGAACGCTCTGACCGACTTCCAGGCCGATGTCCCACAACAGCGTCAGAAAACGCTCGATGGAATCGCGGAAAATTTCATGATCGGCGCTGTCCAGCAGGATAAGCAGATCGATGTCGGAATAAGGGTGCAACTCGCCGCGACCATAGCCGCCGACCGCGACCAGCGCGATGTCGGCGTCTTCGCTCCAGTCAAACTGCTCCCAGGCCTTTTGCAGGATGTTGTCGACGAACCAGGCCCGGTCCTCGATCAGTCGGCGAATCTCGCGGCCACTGCGAAAGCGCCCGTCGAGCACCTCGCGGGCCTGGCGAATCGCCTTCTTGAAGGCCGCGATCGGGCTTGCCTTCAGGGCCAGTTCAGCCTGGAACTGGCCTCGGTCGAAGAGTTCGGGATCCACCTGCGGCATCGATTGGCTTTCCTGTCTATAAAGGCTGGGGAGCGGTGCGGCTCGGATCAGGCCGAAACGCGCGGAATGGTGTCATCGGCGCGCAGGGTGAAGATCTCGTAACCGGTGTCGGTCACCAGCAGGGTGTGTTCCCACTGGGCGGAGAGCTTGCGGTCCTTGGTGATCGCGGTCCAGCCGTCGCCCAATACCTTGGTGTCGGCCTTGCCCTGGTTGATCATCGGCTCAATGGTGAAGGTCATGCCGGCTTTTAGTTCCATGCCGGTGCCGGCGCGGCCGTAGTGCAGGATCTGCGGCTCCTCGTGGAACACCTTGCCGATGCCGTGGCCGCAGAACTCGCGAACCACCGAGAAACCGTTCTTTTCCGCGTGCTTCTGGATCACTTCGCCGATATCGCCCAGGCGGCAGCCGGGTTTGACGATCTGGATGGCCTTGTACATGCATTCCTGGGTCACTTGCGACAGGCGCTCGGCCCAGACCGGCACGCTGCCGACGTGGAACATGCGGCTGGTGTCGCCGTGGTAGCCGTCCTTGATCACGGTGACGTCGATGTTCAGCGTGTCGCCATCCTTCAGTACTTTCTCGTTCGGGATGCCGTGGCAGACCACGTGGTTGATCGAGGTGCAGATGGACTTCGGGAAACCCTTGTAGTTGAGCGGGGCAGGGATGGCTTTCTGCTCGTTGACGATATAGTCGTGGCAGATGCGGTCCAGCTCTTCGGTGGTGATGCCCGGCTTGACATGTTCGGCAATCATTTCCAGCACATCGGCGGCCAGTTTGCCGGCGATCCGCATTTTTGCGATGTCCTCTGGGGTTTTGAGGGTGACGGTCATACAGGCTCTCTCTGCGCTCGATGGCGCTTTCTAAAACGAAATGGGCGTTGCGCGCTCGAATCTTCGCGGCCCTTAAAAACGCGATTCTACCAGACGATCAGGGCAAATCTGAGTCCCAGTGCGTCGCTTCTCTCTATAGAATGGTGCATTCTGGGCCGATTCCAAGGGGCGGGGCAAAAGCGCTCGCCAGGATTTCAGAATCCGGGTTCCGTTTTTTTCTGCCCTGTGATATAAAATGCGCCGCTTTCCGGGGATCCCCTGAAAAGCCTAAATCCACACACGTGTCGACACGATGACCTGGGTGCCTTCAGCTGATGCTGCTGGTTGGTCATTGGGATACGTGGAGGCCAAACCCGACTTATTAAGGAACTATCATGTCCCAAGTCAACATGCGCGATATGCTGAAGGCCGGTGTGCACTTCGGTCACCAAACCCGTTACTGGAACCCGAAAATGGGTAAATACATTTTCGGCGCGCGTAACAAGATCCACATCATCAACCTTGAAAAAACCCTGCCAATGTTCAACGAAGCTCTGACTTTCGTAGAGCGCCTGGCCCAGGGCAAAAACAAGATTCTGTT
>NZ_JBIVBY010000010.1:177492-198366 GCF_044746405.1 Pseudomonas sp. NPDC086251 | reverse complement strand
CAACGATGGTTGGGAGGCATGCTGACCAACTTCAAAACCATCCGTGCTTCCATCAAGCGTCTGCGTGACCTTGAAGTGCAAGCCGAAGACGGTACTTTCGCCAAGCTGACCAAGAAAGAAGCGCTGATGCGCACTCGCGATCTTGAGAAGCTCGATCGTTCCCTGGGTGGTATCAAGGACATGGGCGGTCTGCCAGACGCTCTGTTCGTTATCGACGTTGATCACGAGCGCATCGCGATCACCGAAGCCAACAAGCTGGGCATCCCGGTTATCGGCGTAGTCGATACCAACAGCAGCCCGGAAGGCGTTGACTACATCATCCCAGGCAACGATGACGCAATCCGCGCTATCCAGCTGTACATGGGTTCGATGGCTGACGCAGTCATCCGCGGTCGCAACCACGTTGCTGGCGGCACCGAGCAGTTCGTTGAAGAAGCTCCGGTAGCAGCAGCTGAGTAATTGACGCCTTGGCGTTGACTCAGTAAGCAAAAAGGGGGCTTGGCCCCCTTTTTGCCACCTCGAAAACCATTAGTTGGCAGCGCAGCTACAGCCTTTGTAACGTGCAGCGGCTAACAAGGGTGGTTCGGGAAGAATTGAACGCCCGTTCGATCGGGTGGAATGGTTGATAACCTATCCAAGAGGATTTTTGAAATGGCAGAGATTACTGCAGCGTTGGTCAAAGAACTGCGCGAGCGTACCGGCGAAGGCATGATGGACTGCAAGAAAGCCTTGACCAAGGCTGGCGGCGACATCGAAAAAGCCATTGATGACATGCGTGCTTCGGGCGCCATCAAGGCTGCCAAGAAGGCGGGCAACGTTGCCGCTGAAGGCGCTATCGCTCTGAAAGAAGACGGCAAGTCCGCCGTTCTGCTGGAAGTGAACTCGCAGACCGACTTCCTGGCTCTGCAGGACGACTTCAAGGCATTTGTTGCTGCAAGCGTTGAAAAAGCGTTCGCTGACAAGCTGACTGAAGTGGCTCCGCTGATCGAAGCTCAAGAAGCTGCTCGCCTGGTACTGGTCGGCAAGGTTGGCGAAAACGTCAACATCCGTCGTCTGGCACGCGTTGAAGGTGATGTTGTTGGTGGTTACCTGCACGGCAACAAGATCGGTGTTGCAGTTGTCCTGAAGGGCGGCACTGTCGAGCTGGCCAAGGACATCGCTATGCACGTAGCGGCGACCAACCCTGAATTCCTGCTGCCATCGGAAGTTTCCGCTGAAGCGGTTGAGCGTGAGAAGGGCGTATTCCTGACTCTGAACGCTGATAAAATCGCCGGCAAGCCGGAAAATATCGTTGAAAACATGGTCAAAGGCCGTATCAGCAAGTTCCTGGCCGAAGCCAGCCTGGTTGAGCAGGCGTTCGTCAAGAACCCTGAAATCAAGGTCGGTGAACTGGCCAAGAAAGCCGGTGCTGAAATCGTTTCGTTCACCTACTTCAAAGTAGGCGAAGGCATCGAGAAGCCGGTCGACAACTTCGCTGAAGAAGTTGCTGCCCAGCTGGCTGCCGCCAAGCAATAAGACGGTTTTTAACTGTCGCCCTGAAGAGGCTGCCCGCTTACGCGCGCAGCCTCTTTTCAGATGGGGTACCAATTTTTAATTGGTTTCCGTTTGGAACTGGCTTACAAAGCCATGTTCCGATGGCGCTGAAGCAGCGCCAAGCTAGAGTGAACGCCAGCTGTAAACAGCTCGCAAAGAATTTTTAAATACGCCGCAGGAGAGATTCGCAATGGCTCAGCAGGGCAGTGGTTATCAGGCTCGCTATAAACGCATTCTACTCAAGCTTAGCGGCGAGGCCCTGATGGGCTCGGAAGAGTTCGGGATCGATCCGAAAGTTCTGGATCGCATGGCGCTGGAAGTCGGCCAACTGGTCGGCATCGGTGTCCAGGTCGGTCTGGTGATCGGCGGCGGCAACCTGTTCCGTGGCGCAGCGCTGAGCGCGGCCGGCATGGATCGGGTTACTGGCGACCACATGGGCATGCTGGCCACTGTGATGAACGCCTTGGCCATGCGCGATGCGCTGGAACGTGCCAATATCTCGGCCATCGTGATGTCGGCCATTTCCATGGTGGGCGTGACCGATCACTACGATCGTCGCAAAGCTATGCGTCATCTGAATGCCAAGGAAGTCGTGATTTTCGCGGCCGGTACCGGCAATCCGTTCTTCACCACGGATTCGGCAGCCTGCCTGCGTGCAATCGAAATCGATGCCGATGTCGTGCTCAAGGCGACCAAGGTCGATGGCGTCTACACCGCTGACCCATTCAAAGACCCGCATGCCGAGAAGTTCGATCATCTGACTTACGATGAAGTGCTGGATCGCAAGCTGGGCGTGATGGATCTGACGGCCATTTGCCTGTGCCGCGACCACAAGATGCCATTGCGCGTATTTAACATGAACAAGCCCGGCGCCCTGCTGAATATCGTCCATGGCGGCGCTGAAGGGACCCTGATCGAGGAAGGCCAACAATGATCAACGAAATCAAGAAAGACGCTCAAGAGCGCATGAAGAAATCCGTGGAATCGCTGGCGCACAACTTCGGCCGTATTCGTACCGGCCAGGCGCACCCCAGCATTCTCGAAGGCGTGATGGTGCCGTACTACGGTTCCGACACCCCGATCAAGCAAGTGGCGAACATCACCGTCAAAGACGCCCGTACCCTGCAAGTCGTGGCCTTCGAGCGCAACATGCTCGGTGCGGTCGACAAAGCCATCGGTAGCGCGGGTCTGAACCTCAACCCGACCAACCTGGGTGAGTTGCTGCTGATCTCCATGCCGGCCCTGACCGAAGAAACCCGCAAGGGCTTCACCAAGCAGGCTCGTGATGTCGCTGAAGATGCCCGTGTTGCCGTGCGCAACATCCGTCGTGATGCGAACAGCCAGCTCAAGGATCTGGTCAAGGAAAAAGAAATCAGCGAAGACGAAGAACGTCGCGCTACTGGCGAAATTGACGATCTGACCAAAAAGTACGTGGCTGAAATCGACGCGAATTTGGCGCAGAAAGAAAAAGACCTGATGGCCGTATAAGGGTCGCGTTTTAATGGATAAGACTAAGCAGACTGCACCGTCCGCGGTGCCGCGCCATGTCGCGATCATCATGGATGGGAATAATCGCTGGGCGAAAAAACGCTTTATGCCGGGTGTCGCCGGGCATAAAGCGGGTGTGGATGCCGTTCGTGCGGTGATTGAGGTGTGTGCCGAGGCCAAGGTCGAAGTGTTGACCCTGTTCGCCTTCTCAAGTGAGAACTGGCAGCGCCCGGCCGATGAGGTTAGTGCCTTGATGGACCTGTTCTTCAAGGCATTGCGTCGTGAGGCCAAGCGCCTCAACGACAACAACATCAGTTTGCGTATCATCGGCGACCGTTCACGCTTTCATCCAGAGCTTCAAGCTGCCATGCGCGAAGCCGAGGCCATGACCGTGGGCGCCAATCGTTTCGTCCTGCAGATCGCCGCCAACTACGGCGGTCAGTGGGACATTGCGCAAGCCGCGCAGCGTCTGGCCCGGGAAGTTCAGGCCGGGCATCTGCGTCCGGAAGACATCACCCCGGAACTGTTGCAAACCTGTCTGGCCACCGGCGATCTGCCGTTGCCGGACCTGTGCATCCGTACCGGTGGCGAGCATCGCATCAGCAACTTCCTGCTGTGGCAGCTGGCGTACGCCGAGTTGTACTTCTCCGACCTGTTCTGGCCGGACTTCAAACACGATGCCATGCGTAACGCGCTGGCCGATTTCGCTTCTCGTCAGCGCCGCTTCGGTAAAACGAGCGAGCAGGTCGAGTCTGGAGCCCGGGTTTAATGCTTAAACAACGAATCATCACCGCGCTGATCCTGCTGCCGATCGCCTTGTGCGGGTTTTTCCTGCTCGAAGGCTCCGGTTTTGCGCTGTTCATCGGGCTGGTCGTGACCCTCGGTGCCTGGGAGTGGGCTCGCCTGGCGGGCTTCACCGAGCAGCCGATCCGCGTCGCCTATGCGGCGGCGGTCGCGTTGATGCTCTTTGTCATGCATATCCTGCCGGGGCTTGCGCCTTGGGTCCTGGGGGCTTCGGTACTCTGGTGGGGCGTTGCGACGTACCTGGTGCTGACCTATCCGCGTTCCAGCGAACGATGGGCCAGCGCGGCCTGCAAACTGGTGATCGGTCTGCTGATTCTGTTGCCAGCCTGGCAAGGTCTGATCGAGATCAAGCAGTACCCTTTGGGCAACTGGCTGATCATGGCGGTGATGGTGCTGGTCTGGGGCGCCGATATCGGTGCGTACTTTTCCGGACGGGCCTTTGGCAAGCGCAAGCTGGCGCCGCACGTCAGCCCGGGGAAGAGCTGGGAAGGCGTTTATGGCGGGTTACTGCTGAGCCTGGTGATCACGGCGATCGTCGGTCTGGTACGCGGCTGGAGCTTCGGTCTGCTGCTGATGGGGCTGATTGGCGCAGCGATCATCGTGTTCATCTCGGTCGTGGGTGATCTCACCGAAAGCATGTTCAAGCGTCAGTCCGGGATCAAGGACAGCAGTAATCTGCTGCCGGGTCACGGTGGCGTACTGGACCGTATCGACAGCCTGACCGCCGCGATTCCCGTGTTTGCGGTGCTGCTGTGGATGGCTGCACCGTGAGCCGCCCTCAGCAGATTACCGTTCTGGGGGCGACCGGCTCTATCGGTCTGAGCACTCTGGATGTCATCGCTCGCCATCCCGACCGCTATCAGGTTTATGCCTTGAGCGGTTTCACGCGTCTAAGTGAGTTGCTGGCGCTGTGCGTGCGACATACGCCGCAGTTTGCCGTCGTGCCCGAGGCCGGCGCGGCCCGTGGCTTGCAAGACGATTTGCGTGCGGCGGGCCTGTCGACGCGTGTGCTGGTAGGCGAGGAAGGCTTGTGTCAGGTGGCTTCCGATCCTGAAGTTGACGCGGTCATGGCGGCCATCGTCGGCGCGGCGGGCCTGCGACCGACCCTGGCGGCGGTCGAAACCGGCAAGAAAATCCTCCTGGCCAATAAAGAAGCACTGGTGATGTCCGGTGCCTTGTTCATGCAGGCCGTGCGCAAAAGCGGCTCGGTGTTGCTGCCGATCGACAGCGAGCACAATGCGATTTTCCAGTGCATGCCGCAGGATTTTGCCCGAGGGTTGGGCGCGGTAGGTGTGCGTCGGATTTTACTCACAGCCTCTGGCGGTCCGTTCCGACAGACGCCGATGGCTGAGCTGGCGCATGTTACCCCGGACCAGGCGTGTGCCCATCCGAACTGGTCGATGGGGCGCAAGATTTCGGTCGATTCGGCCAGCATGATGAACAAAGGGCTGGAGTTGATCGAAGCCTGCTGGCTGTTCGATGCCAAGCCGTCGCAGGTTGAAGTGGTCATTCATCCGCAAAGCGTGATTCATTCGCTGGTCGACTATATCGACGGTTCGGTGCTGGCCCAGTTGGGTAACCCGGACATGCGCACGCCGATTGCCAATGCCCTGGCCTGGCCAGAGCGTATCGATTCGGGTGTGCCGCCGCTGGACCTGTTTGCCATCGCGCGCCTGGATTTCCAGGCTCCCGATGAAGAGCGATTCCCTTGCCTGCGCCTTGCGCGTCAGGCCGCCGAGGCGGGCAATAGCGCACCAGCCATGCTGAACGCGGCGAATGAAGTGGCTGTTGCCGCGTTTCTCGACGGGCGGGTTCGCTATCCGGAAATCGCGAGTATCATCGAAGAAGTGTTGAATCTCGAGCCTGTGGTAGCGGTGGATGATCTCGAAGCCGTGTTTACGGCCGATGCGAAAGCTCGAGAACTGGCCGGACAATGGTTGAGTCGTCACGGGCGGTAAGTGCTGCAATACGTTGGCCCAAGCAGCACCGGATAGGATTGCGGAGAAAGTAGATGAGCGCGCTCTATATGATTGTCGGCACCCTGGTAGCTTTGGGTGTGCTGGTTACCTTCCACGAATTCGGCCATTTCTGGGTCGCACGTCGCTGTGGGGTCAAAGTGCTGCGTTTCTCCGTGGGCTTCGGTATGCCGTTGCTGCGCTGGCACGACAAGCAAGGCACTGAGTTTGTCGTCGCCGCCATTCCGCTGGGCGGCTACGTGAAAATGCTCGACGAGCGCGAAGGCGAAGTGCCAGCCGACCAGCTCGATCAATCGTTCAATCGCAAATCGGTCCGTCAGCGCATTGCTATTGTTGCCGCTGGCCCGATTGCCAACTTTCTGCTGGCGATGATTTTTTTCTGGGTCCTCGCCATGCTCGGCAGCGAGCAGATACGCCCGGTTATCGGCGCCGTCGAGTCCGGCAGCATCGCGGCCAAGGCGGGTTTGAGCGCAGGCCAGGAAATCATTGCCATCGATGGCGAGCCGACTTCCGGTTGGTCGGCGGTAAATCTGCAACTGGTCCGTCGTCTCGGCGAGAGCGGTTCACTGCAGTTGCTGGTCCGCGAACAGGGCTCCACCGCCGATTCGCCCCGCGAGCTGGCTCTGGACAAGTGGCTCAAGGGCGCTGATGAGCCGGACCCGATCCGCTCGTTGGGTATCCGCCCTTGGCGTCCGGCGCTGCCACCGGTCCTGGCCGAGTTTGATCCGAAAGGCCCGGCCCAGGCTGCTGGCCTGAAAACCGGTGATCGGTTGTTGGCGCTCGATGGCAAGTCAGTCGATGACTGGCAGCAGGTTGTCGACACGGTCCGTATGCGTCCTGATACCAAAATCATGCTGCGTGTCGAGCGTGATGGTGCTCAAATCGACGTCCCTGTGACGCTGGCCGCTCGCGGCGAGAAGAAGGCGCCCACGGGTTATTTGGGGGCTGGGGTGAAACCGGTCGATTGGCCACCGGAGATGATTCGCGAGGTCAGTTACGGTCCTGTGGCAGCGATTGGGGAGGGTGCTCGACGCACCTGGACCATGAGCGTACTGACCCTCGATTCACTCAAGAAAATGTTGTTCGGTGAGCTCTCGGTAAAAAACTTGAGTGGACCGATAACCATTGCTAAAGTGGCGGGCGCTTCTGCCCAGTCGGGCGTCGCTGATTTCCTGAATTTCCTTGCTTATCTGAGTATTAGCTTGGGAGTTCTGAATTTGTTGCCCATTCCTGTACTGGATGGGGGGCATTTGTTGTTTTATCTGATCGAGTGGGCGCGTGGTCGTCCCTTGTCGGATCGGGTGCAGGGTTGGGGGATACAGATCGGTATCAGTTTGGTGGTCGGGGTAATGTTGCTTGCTCTGGTCAATGATTTGGGCCGTCTGTAACACTTCGCTGAATTGCGAATCTGCCGCATTTTGCGGCAGTTTGTTTATTGCCAGTTGGAATAAGAAAGGACTTCATGAAACAAATGATGCTAACTGCGGTTCTCACCGTATTGATGATCGCCGAAGTTCACGCCGAGTCCTTCACTATCTCTGATATTCGCGTCAATGGCCTCCAGCGGGTCTCCGCGGGTAGCGTCTTTGGTGCTTTGCCGTTGAACGTCGGTGAACAGGCGGATGATCGACGCCTGGTGGAATCCACTCGTGCGTTGTTCAAAACCGGTTTCTTTCAAGATATCCAGCTGGGTCGCGATGGCAACGTACTGGTCATCACGGTAGTCGAGCGTCCGTCGGTCGCCAGTATCGAGATCGAGGGTAACAAGGCGATCTCCACTGAAGACTTGATGAAGGGTCTCAAACAATCCGGTCTGGCCGAAGGCGAGATCTTCCAGCGTGCCACCCTTGAAGGTGTGCGTAACGAGCTGCAGC
The DNA here is from genome assembly GCF_044746405.1 of Pseudomonas sp. NPDC086251. Lineage (NCBI taxonomy): Bacteria > Pseudomonadati > Pseudomonadota > Gammaproteobacteria > Pseudomonadales > Pseudomonadaceae > Pseudomonas > Pseudomonas sp. NPDC086251. The sequence continues at coordinate 190,691 of NZ_JBIVBY010000010.1, read as the reverse complement.
GCCAGTACGTCGCTCAGGGTCGCTACTCGGCCACGGTCGACACCGAAGTGGTGCCGCAACCTCGTAACCGCGTCGGGCTGAAGGTCAACATCAACGAAGGCACCGTCGCGGCTATCCAGCACATCAACGTGGTGGGTAACACGGTTTTCCCTGACGAAGACCTGATCGACCTGTTCGAACTGAAGACCACCAACTGGCTGTCGTTCTTCAAGAACGATGACAAGTACGCCCGTGAAAAACTCTCCGGTGACTTGGAGCGCCTGCGCTCCTACTACCTGGACCGTGGCTATATCAACATGGATATCGCTTCGACCCAGGTGTCCATCACCCCGGACAAGAAGCACGTCTACATCACGGTCAACGTCAACGAAGGCGAGAAGTACACCGTTCGTGACGTCAAGCTGAGCGGCGACCTGAAAGTCCCTGAAGACCAGGTCAAGTCCCTGCTGCTGGTCCAGAAAGGCCAGGTGTTCTCGCGCAAGCTGATGACCACCACGTCCGAACTGATCACCCGCCGTCTGGGTAACGAGGGCTACACCTTCGCCAACGTCAACGGCGTGCCTCAGCCACATGATGAAGACCACACGGTTGACATCACGTTCGCCGTTGATCCGGGCAAGCGTGCCTACGTCAACCGCATCAACTTCCGTGGCAACACCAAGTCCGAAGACGAAGTGCTGCGCCGTGAAATGCGCCAGATGGAAGGCGGCTGGGCTTCGACCTACCTGATCGACCAATCCAAGACGCGTCTCGAGCGCCTGGGCTTCTTCAAGGAAGTCAACGTCGAAACGCCGGCCGTGCCGGGCGTCGACGACCAGGTTGACGTGAACTACGCCGTTGAAGAGCAGGCTTCCGGTTCGATTACCGCCAGCGTCGGTTTTGCCCAGAGCGCCGGTCTGATCCTCGGTGGTTCGATCACCCAGAACAACTTCCTCGGTACGGGTAACAAGGTCAGCATCGGCTTGACCCGCAGCGAATACCAGAGCCGCTATAACTTCGGTTATGTCGACCCGTACTGGACCGCTGATGGCGTGAGCCTGGGTTACAACGCGTTCTACCGCACCACTGACTACAAAGACCTCGACGTCGACGTCGCCAGCTATGCCGTAGACAGCCTGGGTGCAGGCGTGAGCGTCGGTTACCCGATCAGCGAGACTTCGCGTCTGACCTTCGGCCTGACGGCACAACAAGACACGATCAAGACGGGCGTATACACCGTTGACGAAATCTTCGACTTCGTTAACAAGGAAGGCGACAAGTACCTGAACTTCAAGGCGTCGGCCGGTTGGTCCGAGTCCACGCTGAACAAGGGCGTACTGGCGACCCGTGGTCATTCCCAGAGCCTGGTGCTGGAAACCACGACTCCTGGCAGCGACCTGTCGTTCTTCAAGCTCGACTACCGTGGCCAGTTGTTCCAGCCGCTGAGCGAGAACTACACCATGCGCCTGCACACCGAATTGGGTTACGGCGACGGTTACGGTTCGACCGATGGCTTGCCGTTCTATGAAAACTACTATGCTGGTGGTTTCAACTCGGTTCGTGGCTTCAAGGACAGTACGCTCGGTCCTCGCAGTACGCCAAGCCGCGGTGCGGATGTGACGGGTAACTCCGGTACGCTGGCCGACCCGGACCAGGATCCGCTGCCGTTCGGTGGTAACGTCCTGATCCAGGGCGGTGTTGAAGTCCTGTTCCCGCTGCCATTCGTCAAGGATCAGCGTTCCCTGCGTACCTCGGTATTCTGGGATGTGGGTAACGTATTCGACTCCAAGTGCGAAAAAACGACCAACGCCAATGTCGGTTCGACTGCCGAGACAAAGTGCAACGACATCAGCCTGAGCAACATGGCAAGTTCCGTCGGTGTGGGTGTGACCTGGGTCACCGCACTGGGTCCTCTGAGTTTCGCCTTGGCCATGCCGGTCAAGAAACCGGATGACGCTGAGACTCAAGTGTTCCAATTCTCCCTCGGCCAGACGTTCTAAGCGTCTGACCCTAGATAACGACAATGAATTTGTAGGAGTGCATCGTGCGTAAGTTGACTCAATTGGTTCTCCTGGCGACCGTACTGGTAGCAGGTCCGGCTTTTGCCGACATGAAAATCGCCGTCCTGAACTATCAGATGGCCCTGCTGGAGTCCGACGCGGCCAAGAAATACGCCGTGGATGCCGAGAAGAAGTTCGGTCCTCAGCTGAGCAAGCTCAAGACCCTGGAAAGCAGTGCCAAGGGCATCCAGGACCGTCTGATGGCCGGTGGCGACAAGATGCAGCAAGGCGAGCGTGAACGGCTCGAACTCGAATTCAAGCAAAAGGCCCGCGACTTCCAGTTCCAGTCCAAGGAGCTGAACGAAGCCAAAGCCGTTGCTGACCGTGAAATGCTGAAGCAGCTCAAGCCGAAACTGGACAGCGCTGTGGAAGAAGTCATCAAGAAAGGTGCTTTTGACCTGGTCTTCGAGCGTGGCGCAGTGATTGATGTCAAGCCTCAATACGACATCACTCGCCAGGTTATCGAGCGCATGAATCAGCTGAAGTAATATGACAGCGACTATAAAGCTCGGCCAGTTGGCCGAGTTCCTCGGCGCCACCCTGCGTGGCGACCCGGAGAAAGAAATCACTGGGCTAGCCACTTTGCAAGAGGCTGGCCCAGCTCAGTTGAGCTTTCTGGCAAACCCTCAATACCGTAAATACCTGGCCGACAGCCATGCCGCAGCCCTGTTGCTGAAGGCTGCTGACGCCGAAGGTTTTGCCGGTAATGCGCTGGTGGTGCCTGATCCGTATCTGGCTTATGCGCGGGTTTCCCATCTGTTCGATCCCAAGCCCAAGGCGGCTGCCGGTATTCATCCGACAGCGGTGGTGGCAGAGGACGCAGTGGTGGATCCGGCGGCAAGCATTGGCGCCTTTGCGGTCATCGAAAGCGCTGCGCGCATTGCGGCGGGTGTCACCGTTGGCGCGCATTGCTTCATCGGTGCCCGCTGCGAGATTGGCGAGGGTGGCTGGCTGGCCCCTCGCGTCACGCTGTACCACGACGTACGCATCGGCAAGCGCGTGGTGATTCAGTCGGGTGCAGTGCTCGGTGGCGAAGGTTTCGGTTTCGCCAACGAGAAGGGTGTCTGGCAGAAAATCGCCCAGATCGGTGGTGTCCTGGTGGGTGACGACGTGGAAATTGGCGTAAACACCGCCATCGACCGCGGAGCGCTGGCCGACACGATCCTGGGGAATGGCGTTAAGCTCGACAATCAGATTCAGATTGCCCACAACGTCCAGGTCGGTGATCACACTGCCATGGCAGCGTGCGTGGGGATTTCCGGCAGCACCAAAATCGGCAAGCATTGCATGCTCGCCGGTGGCGTAGGGCTGGTGGGGCACATCGACATTTGCGACAAGGTTTTCATCACCGGGATGACCATGGTGACCCACTCGATTACCGAGCCGGGTTCCTATTCTTCCGGTACAGCCATGCAACCGGCTGCCGAGTGGCGCAAAAGCGCGGCACGCATCCGTCAGCTCGATGACATCGCGCGACGTCTGCGACAGCTGGAAAAGCGTGTAGGGGACGTGACCCCTGACGGTAATGCTTCATCAGATGGCTGATACCATTTCCATATCAAGTGTGCACAGCCGTTAGACTGCCTCCTTGATTTGCTAGAGGGGTGCGCGTCAGTCGCGCCTCCCAATCTTTACATAGGCTTCCCCCCGAAATGATGGACATCAACGAGATTCGCGAATACCTGCCCCACCGTTACCCGTTCCTGCTGGTGGACCGAGTCGTGGAACTGGATGTGGAAGGCAAGCGCATTCGCGCCTACAAGAATGTCAGCATCAACGAACCGTTCTTCAATGGTCACTTCCCTGCGCATCCAATCATGCCGGGCGTGTTGATCATTGAAGCGATGGCTCAGGCTGCCGGTATCCTTGGCTTCAAAATGCTCGACGTGAAGCCAGCCGACGGGACGCTTTACTACTTCGTCGGTTCCGACAAGCTGCGCTTTCGCCAGCCGGTCACCCCAGGCGATCAGTTGATCCTCGAAGCCCGCTTCATCAGCTGCAAGCGCCAGATCTGGAAGTTCGAGTGCCAGGCCTCGGTCGATGGCAAACCTGTCTGCTCCGCCGAGATCATCTGCGCGGAACGCAAACTATGAGTTTGATTGACCCTCGCGCAATCATCGATCCGACGGCCATTCTGGCCGACGACGTCGAGGTCGGCCCTTGGTCGATCGTCGGCGCAGGTGTGGAAATCGGCGAGGGAACAGTGATCGGGCCGCATGTGATTCTCAAAGGCCCGACCCGAATCGGTAAGCACAACCGCATCTACCAGTTTTCTTCGGTAGGCGAGGACACGCCCGATCTGAAATACAAGGGCGAAGAAACTCGTCTGGTCATTGGTGACCACAACGTCATCCGTGAAGGCGTGACGATTCACCGTGGGACCGTTCAGGACCGTTCGGAAACGACCCTGGGCGATCACAACCTGATCATGGCCTATGCCCATATCGGTCACGACAGCGTCATTGGCAACCACTGCATCCTGGTCAACAACACCGCGTTGGCTGGCCATGTGCACGTTGAGGACTGGGCGATCCTGTCGGGTTTCACCCTGGTCCACCAGTATTGCCACATTGGCGCCCACAGCTTTTCCGGCATGGGCACCGCCATTGGCAAAGACGTTCCAGCGTACGTCACGGTATTTGGCAACCCGGCCGAAGCCCGCAGCATGAACTTCGAAGGCATGCGCCGTCGCGGTTTCAGTGAAGATGCGATCCACGCCCTGCGTCGTGCCTACAAGGTGGTGTATCGCCAGGGCCTGACGGTTGAGCAGGCGCTCGCCGAACTGGCCGAGCCGTCGGCGCAGTTTCCGGAAGTCGCGGTGTTCCGTGATTCCATCCAGTCTTCGACCCGTGGCATCACTCGTTAATCATGGCTAATTTGCGTATTGCGCTGGTGGCTGGTGAGGCTTCCGGTGACATTCTGGGCGCGGGTCTCATGCGCGCGCTCAAGGCTCGCCATCCTCAAGTCGAATTCATTGGTGTCGGCGGTCCGTTGATGCAGGCCCAAGGGCTGACCTCCATGTTCCCTATGGAGCGCCTTTCGGTCATGGGTCTGGTGGAAGTGCTGGGCCGCTTGCGCGAGTTGCTGAAGCGGCGCAAGAAGCTGGTCGCGGACCTCATCGCTGCGGAGCCGGACGTGTTCATCGGTATCGATGCCCCGGACTTCAACCTCAACATCGAACTCAAGCTGCGTCAGGCCGGGATCAAGACCGTGCACTACGTCAGCCCGTCGGTCTGGGCCTGGCGGCAGAAGCGCGTGCTGAAGATTCGCGAAGGCTGCGACCTGATGCTGACGCTGTTCCCGTTCGAAGCGAAGTTCTATGAAGAGAAGGGCGTGCCGGTGCGGTTTGTCGGGCACTCCCTGGCCGATGCGATTCCACTTGAAGCCGATCGCGCCGCTGCTCGGGCGGAACTCGGTTTGCCTGATGGACCGCTAGTGGCACTGATGCCGGGCAGCCGTGGCGGTGAAGTCGGCCGTCTCGGTGCCTTGTTCCTCGATACCGCCCAGCGCCTGCGGGCCTTGCGCCCCGGCGTGCGGTTCGTCCTGCCTTGCGCCAGCCCCGAGCGCCGCAAGCAGCTTGAGGAGATGCTGGCCGGTCGCGATCTGCCGCTGACCTTGCTCGATGGCAATTCCCATCTGGCCCTGGCGGCCTGCGACGCGGTGCTGATTGCCTCCGGAACGGCGACCCTTGAGGCGCTGTTGTACAAGCGGCCGATGGTGGTCGCTTATCGCCTGGCGCCGCTGACGTTCTGGATTCTCAAGCGCATGGTGAAAAGCCCGTACGTCTCGTTGCCGAACCTGCTGGCCCAGCGCTTGCTGGTGCCGGAATTGTTGCAGGACGATGCGACGGTCGAAGCCCTGGCCCAGACCTTGTCGCCGCTGATCGAGGATGGCCAGGAGCAGACCCGCGGCTTCGATGAAATTCACCGGACCTTGCGTCTGGATGCCTCCAACCAGGCTGCGGATGCAGTGCTGAATCTGATTGGCCAAGTACAATGAGTAAAACAAGCATGCAGATGGGGCTGGATTTCACCTTGGTCGCTGAAGTCGAAGAATTGGTTGCCGGTGTTGACGAAGTCGGACGCGGCCCGCTGTGTGGCGCGGTCGTGACGGCGGCTGTGATTCTCGATCCGAGTCGTCCGATCCTCGGTTTGAACGACTCGAAGAAACTCACTGAAGCCCGCCGCGAAAAGCTCTACGACGAAATCTGCGAAAAAGCCTTGAGCTGGTGCATCGCCCGCGCCGAAGTCGAAGAAATCGACGAGCTGAACATCCTTCACGCCACCATGCTGGCCATGCAACGCGCCATCGAAGGCCTGCACATTCAGCCGAAACTGGCGATGATCGACGGCAACCGCTGCCCGAAGCTGTCGATGCGCGCTGAAGCCGTGGTGCAGGGCGACGGCAAGGTGCCGGCCATCGCCGCGGCCTCGATCCTGGCCAAGGTCAGCCGCGACCGCGAGATGGCTGCGTTCGAACTGATTTACCCGGGTTACGGCATCGGCGGCCACAAAGGCTACCCGACGCCCGTTCATCTGGAAGCGCTGGCCCGCCTGGGGCCAACGCCGATTCACCGCCGCTCGTTCGCCCCGGTACGCCTGGCGTACGAGGCGCGGGAAAACCTGATCGAGAGTTAGTCGCAAGGCTGATGTTTTACTCAAGGCCCGGTACAATCCGGGCCTTGTTGTTTTCATGACATAACGCAGGATCACTATGCCGGCTTCATTCGTTCATCTACGCCTGCACACTGAATACTCCCTGGTCGACGGTCTGGTGCGGATCAAACCGCTGGTCAAGACCCTGGTCGGCATGAACATGCCTGCCGTAGCGGTCACTGACCAGAACAACATGTGTTCCCTGGTCAAATTCTATAAAGCCGCCATGGGTGCCGGGATCAAGCCGATCTGCGGTGCCGACCTGTGGCTGTCGAACAAGGACCCGGACAACGCCCTGAGCCGGATCAGCCTGCTGGCGATGAACGCCGTGGGTTATCGCAACCTGACCGAACTGATCTCCCGCGGCTTCATCGACGGCCAGCGCAATGGCTCGATCATCATCGAGCGTGAGTGGGTGGCCGAGGCCAGCGAAGGCTTGATCATGCTGTCGGCGGCGAAAGAAGGCGAGATAGGCCTGGCCATGCTCAGTGGCAATCCGGCTGAAGCGGAAAACCTCGCTCGCGAATGGATGACGGTGTTCCCGGACCGTTTCTACCTGGAAATCCAGCGCACCAATCGCCCCAACGATGAAGAACAACTGCACGGTGCCGTGGCCCTGGCCGAGAAAATCGGTGCGCCGCTGGTGGCCACCAACGACGTGCGCTTCATCAAGCAGGAAGACTTCGCCGCCCACGAAACCCGCGTCTGCATCGGTGAGGGCCGGGCCCTCGACGATCCGCGGCGTTCGAAGAATTACAGCGATCAGCAATACCTCAAAAGCGCCGAGGAAATGGCTGAGCTGTTCAGCGATATTCCCGAGGCACTGGCGAACACGGTCGAGATCGCCAAGCGCTGCAACATCGAAGTGAAGCTGGGCAAGCACTTCCTGCCCAACTTCCCGATCCCCGATGGCATGACCATCGACGAGTATTTCCGCAAAGTGTCCTTCGATGGTCTGGAGGATCGCCTCAGCGTTCTGCTGCCCAAGGACACCACCGAAGACTACGAAGCCAAGCGTCAGGTCTACGTCGACCGGCTGAATTTCGAGCTGGATATCATCATCCAGATGGGCTTCCCCGGTTACTTCCTGATCGTTATGGACTTTATCCAGTGGGCCAAGAGCAACGGCGTACCGGTAGGTCCGGGCCGGGGGTCGGGTGCCGGGTCGCTGGTGGCCTATGTGCAGAAGATTACCGACCTCGACCCGTTGGAATATGACCTGCTGTTCGAACGTTTCCTTAACCCGGAACGGGTTTCCATGCCCGACTTCGACGTCGACTTCTGCATGGACGGTCGTGACCGCGTTATCGAATACGTGGCCGAGAAATACGGCCGCAACGCGGTAAGCCAGATCATCACCTTCGGTTCGATGGCGGCAAAAGCGGTGGTCCGCGACGTGGCGCGGGTGCAGGGCAAGTCCTACGGACTTGCGGATCGTCTGTCGAAGATGATCCCGTTCGAAGTCGGCATGACCCTGGAAAAAGCTTACGAACAGGAAGAAATCCTCCGTGACTTCATCAAGGTCGATGAAGAAGCGGCAGAAATCTGGGAGATGGCGCGCAAGCTCGAAGGCGTTGTGCGTAACGTCGGTAAGCACGCCGGTGGTGTGGTGATCGCACCGACCAAACTGACTGACTTCTCGCCGATCTATTGCGACGAAGCCGGCGATGGCCTGGTAACCCAGTTCGACAAGGACGACGTTGAAGCAGCCGGTCTGGTGAAGTTCGACTTCCTCGGCCTGCGGACCCTGACCGTTATCGACTGGGCGCTGAAAACCATCAACCGCGATCGCGCCAAGGTCGATCAGCCGCCGCTGGACATCGCGTTCATCCCGCTGGATGACAAGCCGACTTACCAGTTGCTGCAAAAAGCCGAGACTACGGCGGTGTTCCAGCTTGAGTCGCGCGGCATGAAAGAGCTGATCAAAAAGCTCAAGCCCGACTGCCTGGAAGACTTGATCGCACTGGTGGCCCTGTTCCGTCCGGGCCCGCTGCAATCGGGTATGGTGGACGACTTCATCAACCGTAAGCACGGTCGCGCCGAACTCGCGTACCCGCACTCGGACTACCAGTACGAAGGCCTCAAGCCGGTATTGGCACCGACTTACGGCATCATCCTGTACCAGGAACAGGTGATGCAGATTGCCCAGGTCATGGCCGGTTACACCCTCGGTGGTGCGGACATGCTGCGTCGAGCCATGGGTAAGAAAAAACCCGAAGAAATGGCCAAGCAGCGTGGCGGTTTCATTGAAGGTTGCGCCACCAACAATATCGATGCCGACCTGGCCGGTAACATCTTCGACCTGGTGGAAAAATTCGCTGGTTATGGCTTCAACAAATCCCACTCCGCCGCCTACGGCCTGGTGTCGTACCAGACGGCATGGCTGAAAACCCACTACCCGGCGCCGTTCATGGCCGCGGTACTGTCGGCGGACATGCACAACACCGACAAGGTCGTGACCTTGATCGAAGAAATTCGCACCATGAAGCTGCGTCTCGACGCGCCGGATGTGAATACTTCGGAGTTCAAGTTCACGGTGAATGACGAAGGCCGGATCATCTATGGCCTCGGCGCGATCAAGGGTGTGGGTGAAGGGCCGGTCGAAGCGATTACCGAGGCGCGCCAGGACGGTCCGTTCAAGGACCTGTTCGACTTCTGCGCCCGTGTCGACCTCAAACGTATCAACAAACGCACTCTGGACGGTTTGATCCGCAGCGGTGCGCTGGATCGTCTGGGGCCATATTTCCATGATGAGCCGAAAGCTTATCAAGCGAACATCGACCAGAATCGCGCCGTCTTGCTGGCGGCGATGGAAGGGGCGATCAAGGCTGCCGAACAAACCGCACGGACCCACGACAGCGGCCATGCCGACCTGTTTGGCGGTCTATTCGTTGAGGCCGACGCCGACGTCTACGCCAACCACCGCAAGGCCAAGGAGCTGACCCTCAAGGAACGCCTGAAAGGGGAAAAAGACACCCTGGGCCTGTACCTGACCGGTCACCCGATCGACGAGTACGAAGGCGAGATCCGCCGCTTCGCCCGCCAGCGCATCATCGACCTGAAGCCGGCTCGCGATACCCAGACGGTCGCGGGCATGATCATCGCGTTGCGCGTAATGAAGAACAAAAAGGGCGACAAGATGGGTTTCATCACCCTCGACGACCGCTCGGGCCGGATCGAGGCGTCGCTGTTCGCCGAGGCCTTCCATTCCGCGCAGTCGCTGTTGCAGACCGACGCGATGGTGGTGGTCGAAGGCGAAGTCAGCAACGACGACTTCTCCGGCGGCCTGCGGCTGCGGGTCAAGCGGGTGATGAGCATGGAAGATGCGCGCACCAACCTGGCCGAGAGTCTGCGCTTGAAGCTGCAGACCAAGGATTTGAAAGGCGATCAGCTACGCTGGCTGGGTGAGTTGTTCAAGCGTCACCGCGGTGCGTGCCCGATCACCATGGAGTACACCAGCCCCGATGCCAAGGCCTTGCTGCAGTTCGGCGAGACCTGGCGGATCGACCCGGCGGATGCGTTGATTCAAGCCTTGCGTGACCAGTTCGGGCGAGACAACGTCTTCCTCCAATACCGTTGACGGTCAGGTGCCATTCTTGTGCTTAAGAGCAGCGCCTGATCTCGACCCAATTTTTAATCTCGACCTGAACGCGCCTCTCCCTTAAGGTAGGGCGCGAATAGACAACCGGCCGGCCCAAGCTCCCTTGGATGTCGACCCAAGACGGACGCCTATGAACCCGAATTTTCTAGATTTCGAACAGCCGATCGCCGACCTGCAAGCCAAGATCGAAGAGTTGCGCTTGGTCGGTAATGACAATTCGCTGAATATCGGCGATGAGATCTCCCGCCTGCAGGACAAAAGCAGCACGCTGACCGAAGACATCTTCGGCAAGCTGACCAGCTGGCAGATCGCGCGTCTGGCGCGTCACCCGAAACGTCCATACACCCTGGACTACATCGAACACATCTTCACCGAGTTCGACGAACTGCACGGCGACCGTCACTTCTCCGACGACGCGGCCATCGTCGGCGGCATCGCACGCCTGGACGACCAACCGGTGATGATCATCGGTCACCAGAAAGGTCGCGAAGTGCGCGAGAAGGTTCGCCGCAACTTCGGCATGCCGCGTCCGGAAGGCTACCGCAAGGCGTGCCGCCTGATGGAAATGGCCGAGCGTTTCAAGATGCCGATCCTGACCTTCATCGACACCCCGGGCGCTTACCCGGGCATCGACGCCGAAGAGCGCAACCAGAGCGAAGCGATCGCCTGGAACCTGCGCGTCATGGCCCGCCTGAAAACCCCAATCATCGCCACAGTGATCGGTGAAGGTGGTTCGGGTGGTGCGTTGGCGATTGGCGTTTGCGATCAGCTGAACATGCTGCAGTACTCGACCTATGCGGTGATTTCGCCGGAAGGTTGCGCTTCGATTCTGTGGAAAACCGCCGAGAAAGCCCCGGATGCCGCTGAAGCCATGGGCATCACCGCCGAGCGCCTCAAAGGCCTGGGCATCGTCGACAAAGTGATCAGCGAGCCATTGGGCGGCGCACACCGCAATCCAGCTGCTGCGGCTGCATCGATCCGTGCCGAGCTGAGCTCGCAACTGGCGATGCTGAAGAAATTCGATAACGAAGCGCTGCTGGCCCGTCGTTACGATCGCCTGATGAGCTACGGTCTCTGATCTGACCTCGGCTTCAATGTGGGAGCGGGCTTGCTCGCGAAGGCGGTATAACAGTCAACTGATGTGTTGAATGTTAAGCCGCTTTCGCGAGCAAGCCCGCTCCCACATTTGATTTGTGCGAGATGATCGATATGAGTCAGTCCATGATTGATCTGCCTGCCAGAGTCCTGCTGAACCTGAGCCCCTGGCGCGATGCCAAAACCTGGCGTATCGCTTTCTCCGGTGGTCTCGACTCCACTGTCCTGCTGCACCTTCTGGCACACCTCGCAAAAACCCAATCCCTGCCGGCGCTGAGCGCTATCCATGTCCATCACGGCCTTCAAGCTGCGGCCGATGCGTGGCCGGATCATTGTCAGTCGGTCTGTGATGATCTGGGAGTGCCGCTACAGGTGGTTCGCGTGCAGGTTCAGCCCGGCGCCAGCCTGGAACGTGCGGCCCGTGATGCGCGATATGGTGCGTTCATCGAGGCGACTCAAAGCAACGATGTGTTGCTGACCGGCCAGCATCGCGACGACCAGGCCGAAACCTTGCTGTTTCGGCTGCTGCGTGGGGCAGGGGTGCGGGGGTTGGCAGGGATGCCACGTCAACGTCCGTTGGGTCAGGGGCAGTTGCTTCGGCCATTGCTCGACGTTACGCGGGCAGAATTGGAAACCTATGCGACCGAGCATCAGCTGAGCTGGATCGAAGACCCGTCAAACCAGGATCGGCAGTTCTCGCGCAATTACCTGAGGCATCAGGTGCTCCCGGCATTGACCGAGCGCTGGCCGCAAGCAGTGGTGACCATCGCCCGCAGCGCCGCGCATTTGAGCGAAGCGCAGGGACTGCTCGACGAGTTGGCGCAAATCGATCTGGCTCAGGCGCGCACGGTCGGCGAGTTCGATTGGTTGGGATTGCCGTCGCTGGAACTGACGTATTTGGTAACGCTGTCCGCCGCTCGCCAGCGCAATGCACTGAGTCACTGGCTCGAACCCCTGACACGACTGCCAGACAGTGACCATTGGTCGGGTTGGGAGGATTTGCGCGATGCCACTGGCGATGCCCGCCCGATCTGGCGCCTCGCGGACGGCGAATTGCATCGGGCCGGGGGCCGTCTCTGGTGGTTGTCGGGCGGCTGGCTGAACACGCCACCCGCCGCCGGAACCTGGGCTGTCCCCTCGCGATCGTTGACGTTGCCGGATAACGGCGTGCTCACACTCACCGGCCAAATCCCCGACGGGCCGCTGCGGATCCGCTATCGTGAGGGCGGCGAAATCATGGCGTTGCCGGATCGCGGCCATCGAGATCTCAAGCGTTTGCTCAATGAACGAGGCGTGCCGGGATTCGCCCGTGGCAGATTGCCGCTGCTCTACCGGGGCGAGCAATTGCTGGCAGTGGCCAACCTGCGGGGCTTGAGCGGCAGTGTGCAGGATGGCTGGCATTTGCATTGGCAGCCACCAACCGAAGATCAAGGTTTGAGCTGAAAGGGGCTTTCCGGTAGACTACGCTCCCTTCTTGATACAACTTCTGTGGATTCGCTTGAATTGCAGGAGTTGCCGATTACCAAGCAGTCTTTGCTGGGCGATTCCAAAAAATGTGTAGCGAGCAACGTACCGGTGTTTCATCTTCCGGTCTGTCCCAACGCGGCGGTTTTTTTGAAAGGTGCACTGTGATTAATGCAGGTGATCGGGGGCTTCGGCCTTCCTTCGCTTTCCCCGGCGGCTCGGACCGCTTTAACGCAGACTTCTAGGGTTTTTCATGACGCGCTACAAATTCGTCACGGGCGCTGTTGTTTCTTCATTGTGGAAAGGCATTGCATCGGCTTCAATGGCGGCGATCCTGGAGGCGCG
>NZ_JBIVBY010000010.1:127563-177482 GCF_044746405.1 Pseudomonas sp. NPDC086251 | reverse complement strand
CACTACGAGCGGTTCATCCGCACGACCATGACCCAGAACAACAACTTCACCACCGGCCGTGTCTACGAACACGTCCTGCGTAAAGAGCGCCGTGGTGATTACCTGGGTGCCACCATTCAGGTGATCCCGCACATCACCGACGAAATCAAGCGCCGGATCATCAAGGGCGCCGGCGATGCCGACGTGGCCATGGTCGAGATCGGTGGCACCGTGGGTGACATCGAATCGCAACCGTTCCTCGAAGCCATTCGTCAATTGCGTTTCGAAGTCGGTGCCAAGCGCGCGATGCTGATGCACCTGACACTGGTGCCGTACATCGCCACGGCCGGCGAAACCAAAACCAAGCCTACCCAGCACTCGGTCAAGGAACTGCGTTCCATCGGCCTGCAACCTGACGTGCTGGTGTGCCGCTCCGATCACCCGATCGACATTTCTTCGCGTCGCAAGATCGCCCAGTTCACCAACGTTGAAGAACGTGCGGTGATCGCGCTGGAAGACGCCGACACCATCTACAAGATCCCGGGCATCCTGCACTCCCAGGGCCTGGATGATTTCGTTGTCGAGCGTTTTGGCCTGCAATGCGGCGGTGCCGATCTGTCCGAGTGGGAAGCTGTGGTCGACGCCAAGCTCAACCCCGAGCACGAAGTCACCATCGCCATGGTCGGCAAGTACATGGAACTGCTGGACGCCTACAAGTCGCTGATCGAAGCGATGAGTCACGCCGGCATCAGCAACCGCACCAAGGTCAACCTGCGCTACATCGATTCCGAAGACATCGAAAACCAGGGCACCGCGCTGCTGGAAGGTGTCGACGCGATCCTCGTACCGGGCGGCTTCGGTCTGCGCGGCGTGGAAGGCAAGATCACCGCCGTTCAATACGCTCGCGAAAACAAGGTTCCGTACCTCGGCATCTGCCTGGGCATGCAAGTGGCCGTGATCGAGTTCGCTCGTAACGTGCTGGGCTGGAAAGACGCCAACTCCACCGAGTTCGATCGTGCCAGCGGCCACCCGGTCGTGGGTCTGATCACCGAGTGGGAAGATGCCACCGGCGCCGTCGAAACCCGCACCGAATCGTCCGATCTGGGCGGCACCATGCGCCTCGGCGCCCAGGATTGCCTGCTTGAGCCAGGTTCCCTGGTGCACGATTGCTACGCCAAGGACGTGATCGTCGAGCGTCACCGTCATCGCTACGAAGTGAACAACAACCTGCTGCCGCAAATCATGGAAGCCGGCCTGAAAATCTCCGGTCGCTCCGGTGATGGCGCGCTGGTCGAAGTGGTTGAAGCCCCGGATCATCCATGGTTCGTCGCTTGCCAGTTCCACCCTGAGTTCACGTCGACACCCCGCGACGGTCACCCGTTGTTCAGCGGTTTCGTCAAAGCAGCTTTGGTTCAACACCAGAAGAAGGCGTAATTCCAATGGCGCAGAAGATCATCCGTGTAGGCGACATCGAGATTGCCAACGACAAGCCCATGGTGCTGTTCGGTGGCATGAACGTACTGGAAAGCCGCGACATGGCGATGCAGGTCTGCGAAGAATACGTCAAGGTGACCGAGAAACTCGGTATCCCTTACGTGTTCAAGGCCAGCTTCGACAAGGCCAACCGTTCCTCCGTGACCTCTTACCGGGGCCCCGGCCTGGAAGAGGGCATGCGGATTTTCCAGGACATCAAGCAAGCCTTCGGCGTGCCGATCATCACCGATGTCCACGAGCCTGATCAGGCCGCGGTCGTCGCTGAAGTCTGCGACATCATCCAGTTGCCGGCCTTCCTGTCGCGCCAGACCGACCTTGTGGTCGCGATGGCCAAGACCGGCGCGGTGATCAACATCAAGAAAGCCCAGTTCCTCGCACCACATGAGATGAAACACATCCTGAGCAAATGCGTGGAAGCGGGTAACGATCAGTTGATCCTCTGCGAGCGTGGTTCGAGCTTCGGCTACAACAACCTGGTCGTCGACATGCTCGGCTTCGGCATCATGAAGCAGTTCGAATACCCGGTGTTCTTCGACGTGACCCACGCGCTGCAAATGCCTGGCGGTCGCTCCGATTCCGCCGGTGGTCGTCGCGCCCAGGTGACCGACCTGGCCAAGGCCGGCATGAGCCAGTCCCTGGCCGGTCTGTTCCTCGAAGCCCACCCGGACCCGGACAACGCCAAATGCGACGGCCCATGCGCCTTGCGTCTGGACAAACTGGAGCCATTCCTGGCCCAGCTCAAAGCGTTGGACGAACTGGTGAAGAGTTTTCCGACGGTAGAAACCGCGTAATCCTCGTTTCTCCGGGTAGGAGCCGAGCTTGCTCGCGATGGCGCCCGAGAGAGCGCCGCCAGCGAGCCGGTCTTATGTAACAATGTGACCCACAAGTTATAAATCGATCAGTACGAGCGTTTTCGTCAACTTTGGAGTGTTTACAACAATGGCAAAAATCGTCGACATCAAAGGTCGTGAAGTTCTCGACTCCCGTGGCAACCCCACCGTGGAAGCGGACGTGCTTCTCGATAACGGCATCATCGGCAGTGCTTGCGCGCCGTCCGGTGCTTCCACTGGCTCGCGTGAAGCGCTCGAGCTGCGTGATGGCGACAAGAGCCGTTACCTGGGCAAGGGCGTTCTGAAAGCCGTCGCCAACATCAATGGTCCGATCCGCGACCTGTTGAAAGGCACTGACCCAAGCGACCAGAAAGCGCTGGATCACGCGATGATCAAGCTCGACGGCACTGAAAACAAAGGTTCCCTGGGCGCCAACGCGATCCTCGCCGTTTCCCTGGCTGCGGCCAAGGCAGCAGCACAGGACCAGGACCTGCCGCTGTACGCTCACATCGCCAACCTGAACGGCACTCCGGGTGTTTACTCGATGCCGGTTCCGATGATGAACATCATCAACGGTGGCGAGCACGCCGATAACAACGTCGACATCCAGGAATTCATGGTGCAGCCGGTTGGCGCCAAGTCTTTCTCGGAAGGCCTGCGCATGGGCACCGAGATTTTCCATCACCTCAAAGCTGTGCTGAAGGCCCGTGGCTTGAGCACTGCCGTGGGTGACGAAGGTGGTTTCGCACCGAACCTGGCTTCCAACGAAGACGCGTTGAAAGTGATCTCCGAAGCCGTGGCCAACGCCGGTTACACCCTGGGCACCGACGTGACCCTGGCGCTGGACTGCGCGGCCAGCGAGTTCTACGAAGACGGCAAGTACAACCTGTCCGGCGAAGGCCAGGTGTTCACCGCTGAAGGTTTCGCCGACTACCTGAAAGGTCTGACCGAGCGTTACCCGATCATCTCGATCGAAGACGGTCTGGACGAGTCCGACTGGGCTGGCTGGAAAATCCTCACCGACAAGATCGGCGAGAAAGTCCAACTGGTCGGCGACGACCTGTTCGTGACCAACACCAAGATCCTGAAAGAAGGCATCGATAAAAAGATCGCCAACTCGATCCTGATCAAGTTCAACCAGATCGGCACCCTGACCGAAACCCTGGAAGCCATCCAGATGGCCAAAGCCGCTGGTTACACCGCCGTGATCTCGCACCGCTCCGGCGAAACCGAAGATTCGACCATTGCCGACCTGGCCGTGGGCACCTCGGCTGGCCAGATCAAGACCGGCTCCCTGTGCCGTTCCGATCGCGTTTCCAAGTACAACCAACTGCTGCGTATCGAAGAGCAGTTGAATGGCAAAGCCAAGTACAACGGTCGCAGCGAATTCCGCGGCTGATTGAGTACAGCGATAAAAAGACAAAGGATTGTGTCGGAAAAATCGCAACAGCGACGGTTTTGCCACTAATCTGATGCCTTAAGTGCACAAGCCTGGTTCTTCCAGGCTTCGTGCTATCAGACGCTTCATGTTTTGGCTTGGCTGTTTTTTTCACTGGATACCCGATATTCGATGCGCAGTCCCAATTGGTTGTTCCTCGTTTTGCTCCTGCTGCTGGCTGGCCTGCAGTACCGCCTGTGGGTGGGTAATGGCAGTCTGGCGCAAGTGGCCGAGCTGACTCAGCAGATCGCGGATCAACACGCCGAGAACGAAGGGTTGCTGGAACGCAATCGGGTCATGGACGCCGAAGTCAGTGAGTTGAAAAAAGGCATGGAGACCGTTGAAGAGCGGGCTCGTCATGAGTTGGGCATGGTCAAGGACGGTGAAACCCTTTACCAGTTGGCTCAATGATCCAGTCGTTACCGGCCTTCTGGGCCGTGATTCCTGCCGCGGGCGTCGGTGCCCGTATGGCCGCGGACCGTCCCAAGCAATACTTGCAACTGGGCGGGCGCACTATTCTCGAACACAGCCTCGGCTGTTTCCTTGATCATCCTGCCCTGAAGGGGTTGGTGGTCAGTCTGGCTGTCGATGATCCTTATTGGCCGAACCTGGCGTGTGCTGGCGATTCGCGTATTCAGCGCGTTGACGGCGCCGACGAGCGTTCCGGGTCGGTGCTCAATGCGTTGCTGCATTTGCATGCGCAAGGCGCCGATGATGAGGATTGGGTGTTGGTCCACGACGCCGCGCGGCCGAACCTGAGCCGTGATGATCTGGACAAGTTGCTCAGTGAATTGGCGGATGACCCGGTTGGCGGTCTGCTGGCAGTTCCCGCACGCGATACCCTCAAGCGCATCGACAAGCAGGGTCGTGTCGTCGAAACCGTGGACCGCAGTGTGATCTGGCAGGCTTATACGCCACAGATGTTTCGCCTCGGTGCGTTGCATCGGGCGTTGGCCGACAGCCTGGTGGCTGACGTTGTCATCACCGATGAGGCCTCGGCGATGGAGTGGTCTGGTCAGTCGCCGCGCTTGATTGAGGGGCGATCCGACAACATAAAAGTCACTCGTCCTGAAGACTTGGAGTGGTTGCGGCAGCGTTGGGCTAACCGACGCTGACTGCTGTGGTGTTTGTCAGATTGCTTTCGCGAGCAAGCCCGCTCCCACATTTAACCGAGTACCTCCAGCAAGAATGCAGTCGAATGTGGGAGCGGGCTTGCTCGCGAAAACGGTGGTTCAGTCAGCACAGCTATCGCTGAATATATTGGCAGATCTAACCCCTATATTCTGGCCTTTGCGCCAACCCTTCCTTCAAGTAATCCACCAGTTTTCGCACCTTCGGCGACAAATGCCGCTGCTGTGGATACAGCGCCCAAACAGCCGTGTTCGGTGGTTGATGGGCTTCCAACAGCGAAATCAACGCACCGCTGTTCAAATGCTCCAACACGTAGTAATCCGGTAACTGACACAGCCCAACCCCTTGCAGCGCTGCATCCAGTACCGCTTGCCCACTGTTGCAGCGCCAGTTTCCCTGTACCCGCTGGGAAAACTCTCGCCCGTTCTGTTCCAGTTGCCACATGTCCGAGCTGCCAATCAGGCAATTGTGGCGGCTCAGTTCCGACAAGCTGTGTGGGCGACCGTAGCGTTCCACGTAGGACGGCGATGCGCACAGGTACATGCGCCGTGGCGCCAGGCGTGTCGCCACCAAGCGCGAATCTTGCAGGCGGCCCAGGCGGATCGCCAGGTCCAGGCCCTCATGCACCAGGTCGAGTGGGCGGTTGCTCAGTTCAATGTCGATTCGCAGTTGCGGATAGAGCCCCATGAAGCGCGTCACCAGCGGCACGATAAAGCGCTCGCCATAGGCCACGGCGCAGGTCATGCGCAGCATGCCTTTCGGCTCGCTGGTCAGGTCGCTGACCGCTCGCAGCGCTTCTTCGCGCCCGTCCTGCAACCGTTGGCAATGCTGCAGAAACGTTTGCCCGGCCTCGGTCAGCGTGACCCGACGGGTACTGCGATAGAGCAGGCGGGTTTGCAGGCGCTCTTCCAGGCGTACGATTTGTCGACTGACATGGGAGGACGAAACCCCCAGTCGCTCGGCGGCCGCGGTGAATTGACTGCACTCGGCCACGGCGACGAATTCGTCGATGCCTTCCCAGCGGTTATCGGACATGAAGATTATCCCTGTGCAGCAATAATATTTTGCATTTGTCCCGATTATTCATCGTACAGCTGTGTATTACACTCATTGTCTCGTTTTTATTCACTGGAGAATCAGCATGATCAAGTCGCGCGCCGCCGTTGCCTTCGAGGCCAAGAAACCCCTCGAAATCGTTGAAGTCGATGTGGCCATGCCCAAGGCCGGTGAAGTGTTGTTGCGAGTGGTGGCTTCCGGTGTTTGCCATACCGATGCCTACACCTTGTCCGGTGCTGACCCGGAAGGCATCTTCCCGTCGATCCTCGGTCACGAAGGTGGCGCGGTGGTTGAAGCCATCGGCGAGGGCGTGACGTCCGTTGCAGTCGGTGACCATGTGATCCCGCTGTACACCCCGGAATGCGGCAAGTGCAAGTTCTGCCTGTCGGGCAAAACCAACCTGTGTCAGGCCATTCGTGCGACTCAGGGTAAAGGCCTGATGCCAGACGGCACTTCGCGCTTTTCCTACAAGGGCCAACCCATTTTCCACTACATGGGGACCTCGACGTTTTCCGAGTACACCGTGTTGCCGGAAATCTCCGTCGCCAAGATCCCGAAAGAAGCGCCGCTGGAAAAAGTCTGCCTGTTGGGTTGCGGTGTCACCACCGGCATCGGCGCGGTCATCAACACGGCCAAGGTGAAACCCGGTGATACCGTGGCCATTTTCGGCCTCGGCGGTATCGGTCTGTCAGCCGTCATCGGCGCGGTGAAAGCCAAGGCCGGTCGCATCATCGCCATCGACATCAATCCGGCCAAATTCGAGATCGCCAAGCAACTGGGTGCAACCGACTGTGTGAACCCTAAAGATTTCGATCGTCCGATCCAGGAAGTCATCGTCGACATGACCGATGGCGGCGTCGACTTTTCCTTCGAGTGCATCGGCAACGTGCAATTGATGCGCGCTGCACTTGAGTGCTGCCACAAGGGTTGGGGCGAATCGGTGATCATCGGTGTTGCCGGCGCGGGCCAGGAAATTTCCACCCGTCCGTTCCAGTTGGTGACCGGTCGCGTCTGGCGCGGTTCGGCGTTCGGCGGTGTGCGCGGCCGTACCGAGTTGCCGAGCTACGTCGAAATGGCCCAGACCGGCGAAATCCCGCTGGATACGTTCATCACCCACACCATGGGCCTGGAAGATATCAACAAGGCATTCGACCTGATGCATGAAGGAAAAAGCATCCGTTCCGTCATCCATTTCTGAGGTCGGTCATGAGCCTGGAAAATATCTCCTGCCAGAAAAGCTTCGGCGGCTGGCACAAACGCTATCGCCATCGCTCCGATGTGCTCGGCTGCGACATGGTGTTTGCCGTGTACTTGCCGCCGCAAGCGGAGCAGGGCGGCAAACTGCCAGTGCTGTACTGGCTGTCCGGCCTGACCTGCACTGACGAAAACTTCATGCAAAAGGCCGGCGCCATGCGCATGGCCGCCGAGCTGGGGTTGATCATCGTCGCGCCGGACACCAGCCCGCGCGGTCCCGATGTGCCGGGTGATCCCGATGGCGCCTGGGACTTCGGTCTCGGTGCCGGTTTCTATCTGAATGCCACGCAGGAACCGTGGTCCAGGCACTATCGGATGCATGACTATGTCGTGCAGGAATTGCCGGCATTGGTTGAAGCGCATTTCCCGGCTTCGGACAAGCGCGGCATCAGCGGCCACTCCATGGGCGGCCACGGTGCATTGGTCTGCGCGCTGCGCAATCCGGGACGTTATCTGTCGGTATCGGCGTTCTCGCCGATCAACAACCCAATGGATTGCCCTTGGGGCCAGAAAGCCTTCTCCCGCTACTTGGGTGAGGACCGCTCGAAATGGCGTGAGTGGGATGCTTGTGCCCTGATCGCAGAGGCAGACGAGAAGCTACCGCTACTGGTCGATCAAGGCGATCGTGACGATTTCCTTGCCACACAGCTCAAGCCTGAAGCCTTGCAGCAGGCGGCCAAACTGGCAGCTCATCCGCTAACGTTGCGCCTGCAACCGGGCTACGATCACAGCTATTTCTTCATCGCCAGCTTCATCAGCGACCACTTGCAACATCACGGACGCGCTCTAGGCCTCTAATGCAGGTAGAATCACGCCCTGACAAAAATCGGGGCGTTTTTTTATGCGTATTGGCCACGGCTATGATGTGCACCGTTTCGCTGAAGGCGATTTCATTACTCTGGGCGGCGTGCGGATTGCACACGGCTTCGGACTGCTCGCCCACTCCGACGGTGACGTCCTGCTGCACGCCTTGAGCGATGCCTTGCTCGGCGCTGCCGCGTTGGGTGATATCGGCAAGCACTTCCCGGACACTGACCCAACCTTCAAGGGCGCCGACAGCCGTGTGCTGTTGCGTCACGTCGTTGCACTGATCCATGCCAAAGGCTGGAAGGTCGGCAACGTCGATAACACCATCGTCGCCCAGGCGCCGAAAATGGCCCCGCATATCGAATCGATGCGCGCGCTGATTGCCGCGGATCTTCAAGTTGAGTTGGATCAAGTGAACGTGAAAGCTACCACCACCGAAAAGCTCGGCTTTGTCGGTCGCGAAGAAGGCATCGCCGTGCATTCCGTTGCCTTGTTGCTGCGCGCATGAACGAACTGCAATTGCTCGGCCCGCGGGCCTATGGTGAAGCCCTCGGCACTGCAGCACTCAAAGCGGTGGCGGAAGATTTCCAGGTCGATGAAGTCCTCGATATTCCCCTCAGCGGAGATGGCGAACACCTGTGGATCTGGGTGGAAAAACGCGGCCTGAATACCGAGGAAGCGGCACGGCGAATCGCCAAGGCGGCGGGCGTACCATTGCGCACGGTGAGTTACGCAGGCCTCAAGGATCGTCAGGCGCTGACGCGCCAGTGGTTCAGCGTACAACTGCCGGGCAAGGCGGATCCTGATCTGTCGGCGGCAGAAAACGAAACGCTGAAAGTCCTCAAGACCGGCCGGCATAAACGCAAGCTGCAACGCGGTGCCCACTCGGCCAACGGATTCACGTTGCGCCTGACCCAGTTCGCGGGCGACAAAGCGGCGATCGAAGCGCGTCTGCAACTGATCGCCAAGCAAGGTATCCCCAATTATTTTGGCGCCCAGCGTTTCGGGTTTGACGGCGGCAACGTGGTCGATGCTCGTGCATGGGCGGCGCGCAAGGCTCTGCCGGAGCAGCGCAACGTGCGTTCGCGGCTGCTCTCCACCGCCCGCAGTTTCCTGTTTAACCAAGTGTTGGCGGCGCGTGTGGCGGATGGCAGCTGGCAGCATGCCCAGGTCGGTGATTTGCTGGCCTTCACTGACAGCCGCAGTTTTTTTCCGGCCGGCGAAGCCGAGTGCAGCGACCCGCGCCTGGCGATTCTCGACCTGCATCCGACCGGCCCGCAGTGGGGCGAAGGTGACTCGCCGGCCACGGGCGCTGTCCATGAACTGGAGCAGGCAATCGCCGCTCGCGAAGCAGACCTTCGCGATTGGTTGGTTAACGCCGGTATGAGCCACGAACGTCGCATCCTGCGGCTGCCCATTGGTGGGTTGACGTGGCATTATCCCGAGCCTGACATTCTGCAACTGGAATTCGTCCTCCCGGCCGGATGCTTCGCCACTGTATTAGTGCGCGAACTTGTCGATCTGGTGCCGGTGGGGCAGACGGACAGCCCATGCGTATTCTGATTTCTAACGACGATGGGGTAACCGCACCCGGTCTCGCCGCGCTTTATGCTGCGTTGGCGGATTACACCGAGTGCGTGGTTATCGCCCCGGACCAGGACAAAAGCGGCGCCAGCAGCTCGCTGACGCTCGACCGTCCGTTGCACCCGCAAACGTTGGCCAACGGCTTTATCAGCCTCAATGGCACACCGACCGATTGCGTGCACCTGGGCCTCAACGGTTTGCTGGAACGCGAACCGGACATGGTGGTTTCCGGGATTAACCTGGGCGCCAACCTGGGGGACGATGTGCTGTATTCCGGCACCGTGGCAGCGGCCCTTGAAGGGCGTTTCCTGGCGCGTCCTTCGTTCGCCTTTTCGTTGGTCTCACGACAAGTAGAGAACCTTCCCTCGGCCGCTTACTTTGCGCGCAAACTGGTCGAAGCCCATGCTGACCTTGAGCTCCCACCGCGCACGGTATTGAACGTGAACATTCCCAATTTGCCGCTGGACCATATCCGTGGCATCCAGCTGACCCGCCTCGGGCATCGCGCCCGCGCCGCGGCACCGATGAAAATCGTCGATCCGCGCGGCAAATCCGGTTACTGGATTGCGGCCGCGGGGGACGCCGAAGACGGTGGCCCGGGTACCGATTTCCATGCGGTGATGCAGGGCTATGTTTCAATCACTCCACTACAACTGGATCGCACCTTCAATGATGCCTTCAGAAGTCTCGATGGCTGGCTGGAGGGGCTGCGCTAATGGCTCGTGAACAAGACGATATGCTGCGTCGCGGCATCGGGATGACCTCTCAACGGACCCGCGAGCGCCTCATTCAGCGCCTGTATGAAGAGGGGATTTCCAACGCCAAGGTGCTGGAAGTCATCCGCCGGACACCGCGTCACCTGTTCGTCGACGAGGCGCTGGCTCACCGCGCCTACGAAGACACGGCGCTGCCGATCGGCAACAACCAGACCATCTCCCAGCCTTATATGGTTGCTCGCATGAGCGAGTTGCTGCTGGAGGCCGGTCCTCTGGACAAGGTCATGGAGATCGGCACCGGCTCTGGCTACCAGACCGCCGTGCTGTCGCAATTGGTCGAGCGCGTCTTTTCCGTGGAGCGCATCAAGGTTTTGCAGGATCGGGCCAAGGAACGCCTGGTCGAGTTGAACCTGCGTAACGTGGTGTTCCGCTGGGGCGATGGTTGGGAAGGCTGGCCGGCATTGGCACCGTACAACGGCATTATCGTGACCGCGGTGGCCACCGACGTGCCTCAGGCGTTGCTTGATCAATTGGCGCCGGGAGGCAGGCTGGTGATTCCGGTCGGGTCTGGCGAAGTGCAACAATTGATGCTGATCATTCGCGAGGAGCAAGGCTTTTCCAGGCGTGTCCTGGGGAGTGTGCGCTTCGTGCCATTGCTCAATGGGCCACTGGCCTGAGCATTTGTTTCAACGCGCTGAATTCTCTTCGATTGCCCCTGTCTTACAGCGGCATCGATCAGTTAAACGGGATTTATCGTCAGGCAGCAAACGTGTGCGCGAAGCCATTTCGCTGCATTAAAGGTAAAGCCTGTACGGCCCGTTATACTGGCGTTATTTCTTGCCGGAACTCGGCAATCCACATTTTCAGCCACCACAAAGGGAGCGGCGGGTGAGTCTCACAGTCATTGCGCAGCGAATAGGTATAACGAGCTTTCAGCGCCTGGTGACTGGCCTTGTCTTGAGCACCTTGCTGGTCGGTTGTTCCAGTAACAAATCGAGCGACGTGCGCGTCGTCGATCGCAACAATGCCGTCGCCCAACGTCCGGCAGTGACCACGGGTCAGTACGTCGTTCGGCCGAAAGACACCTTGTTCTCGATCGCCTTTCGCTACGGCTGGGACTACAAAGCCCTCGCCGCACGGAACAACATTCCTACGCCTTACACGATACATCCGGGTCAGACGATTCGCTTTGATGGTCGCACCGGTTCAACGCCGACGACCGTGGCCACAGTGCCAGATTCAACGCCTTCATCGTCGCTGAAAACCACGGTAATTCGACGCCAGCCAAATGGCGCTACCACGAGTACAACGGTGGTTGCACCGTCCGTCGCCAACAAGCCAGCACCCGCTCCGATGCCTCCGGCAGGCCCGGCCCCGACCGGCTGGGGGTGGCCTTCTAATGGCATTCTCATTGGTAAATTCTCTTCAAACGGCAGTTTGAATAAAGGAATTGATATCGCCGGGGATTTGGGACAGCCTGTTTTAGCTGCGTCTGATGGGACGGTGGTATACGCCGGGAGTGGCTTAAGGGGCTACGGCGAATTAGTCATCATCAAACACAGCGATACCTACGTCAGTGCCTACGGACATAACCGCAGGCTGTTGGTTCGGGAGGGGCAGCAGGTCAAGGTCGGACAGACAATTGCCGAAATGGGGTCAACGGGTACAGACCGGGTGAAACTGCATTTTGAGATTCGCCGCCAAGGTAAACCTGTAGATCCGCTGCAATTCCTGCCACGTCGTTGATCGCTTACCAGCCTGTTCCGTCACGTAGAGGGAACAGGCTCCAGCGTTGCCAAGGATAAAGGCGTCGCTTGAGCCTGAGGTCGAACTCACCAAAGGACTATAACAATGGCTCTCAGTAAAGAAGTGCCGGAGTTTGACATCGACGATGAGGTTCTCCTGATGGAGACCGGCATCGGCACGGATTCGATGTCGAATGATGAAGGGGCTGCTCCACCTTCCGTTCGTGCCAAATCCAAACACTCCGCTTCGTTGAAACAACACAAGTACATTGACTACACGCGGGCGCTCGACGCCACGCAGCTGTACCTCAATGAAATCGGCTTTTCCCCTCTGCTGTCCCCCGAAGAAGAAGTTCATTTTGCGCGCTTGTCGCAAAGTGGAGATCCGGCCGGGCGCAAACGCATGATTGAAAGCAACCTGCGGCTGGTAGTGAAAATAGCCCGGCGTTACGTCAATCGTGGGCTGTCGCTGCTGGACCTGATCGAAGAGGGCAACCTCGGGCTGATCCGGGCGGTAGAGAAGTTCGACCCCGAACGTGGCTTCCGCTTTTCGACCTACGCAACCTGGTGGATTCGTCAGACCATCGAGCGCGCAATCATGAATCAGACCCGGACCATCCGGTTGCCGATCCATGTGGTCAAAGAGCTTAACGTGTACCTGCGGGCTGCACGGGAGCTGACGCAAAAACTCGACCATGAACCTTCACCCGAAGAAATCGCCAACCTGCTGGAAAAGCCAGTGGGTGAGGTCAAGCGCATGCTTGGCTTGAACGAACGGGTTTCTTCGGTCGACGTCTCGCTGGGTCCGGATTCGGATAAAACCCTGCTGGACACCCTTACCGACGACCGTCCCACCGATCCATGCGAACTGTTGCAGGATGACGACCTGTCCCAGAGCATCGATCAATGGCTCTCGGAGCTGACCGACAAGCAACGCGAAGTGGTTGTACGCCGCTTCGGCCTGCGCGGTCACGAGAGCAGCACGCTTGAAGATGTAGGCCTGGAAATTGGCCTGACCCGGGAACGGGTCAGACAGATTCAGGTGGAGGGCCTGAAGCGTCTTCGCGAGATTCTCGAGAAGAACGGCCTGTCGAGCGAGTCGCTGTTTCAATAAGCCATTCGCCCAGTAAGCAACAAAAGCCTCGACTGGTTCGGGGCTTTTTGTTGTCTGGAGGTTGGGAGGTGAATCCCTCGGGTTTGTAGTCTCGCGCTGTAAGTCTTTGCTTACTCTTTCGTAAGTGTTCGTTATTTTTACAGGGTGGCAGTCGTCCATGTTCTTTCGGCGGACAAATTATCTATTTGATTAACATGCTTATTTTTTTAGATTAACAGCATATGACAGGCCGTTTTTGCGCTGGGGAGCCATTGCTCTCGGCCGGGAACTCTCTAGTATCCGGGTTGTGTCGACGGACAGACACGCCCTTCAAGGATGAGGGGAATGGACATCGCAGGAAGCGATTCATCAGGACGATGAAAAGGAACACAGGGAATAGGGAAAAATGTGGGCGGGTCAAACCGCCCCTTTTTTTTGCCTGCTGGAAAGTCAAAAGATCTTTGAAAACAAAAAAGGCCCTTGTGGGGCCTTTTTCCTGGAGCGCGCGGGTAATCAGCGTTCGAGGTCTTTGATCTTGCCTTTGACGCCATCCCACTCTTCGGCATCGGGCATCGATTCTTTCTTCTCGGTGATGTTCGGCCAGATTTCCGCCAGCTCAACGTTCAGCTGAATGAATTCCTGCATCTCTTCCGGGACTTCATCTTCAGAGAAGATGGCCACGGCAGGGCATTCTGGTTCGCACAGTGCGCAGTCGATGCACTCATCCGGGTGAATCACCAGGAAGTTCGGGCCTTCGTAAAAGCAGTCCACCGGACAGACTTCTACGCAGTCGGTGTACTTGCACTTGATGCAGTTGTCGGTGACGACGAAGGTCATTTCTACTTTTCTCCTCAGGCGGCGGCAGCGGAGCCCCTTCAGGACGGGGTCGCCAGGTTCGGGAGCGATAGTCTGCAGGCCAGGCTATTAGCCTGCAGCATCCCAAACCGCGCGAGATTCTAACAGCTTGCAGGCAAGTGCGTTAGATCCGTGTCTTTAATGTATAGAGCATTTCCAAAGCCCTGCGTGGCGTCAGGTCATCCAGGTCGAGCTTGGCCAGTTCATCCAGCACGGGATGCGGCAGGCTGGCGAACATGTCGCTCTGCTGCGGCGCGGCCGGTTTGCCCTTGGTCGGCTTTGGCACTTCATGAGGCAAGGCGGTGGCTTCCAGCCGGCCCAGGTGCTCACGGGCGCGCACGATCACTTCAGTGGGCACGCCGGCCAGCTGCGCAACCGCCAAGCCGTAGCTCTGGCTGGCAGGCCCCGGCAGCACGTGGTGCAGGAACACGATGCGCTCGTTGTGCTCGGTGGCGTTGAGGTGGACGTTGGCCACCAGCGGCTGGGCTTCCGGCAGTACCGTCAGCTCAAAGTAGTGGGTGGCGAACAGCGTGTAGGCGCGCAGCGCCGCCAGGCGTTCGGCCGCCGCCCACGCCAGGGACAGGCCGTCGAAGGTGCTGGTGCCGCGTCCGACTTCGTCCATCAGTACCAGGCTGCGCTCGGTGGCGTTGTGCAGAATATTCGCGGTCTCGCTCATTTCAACCATGAAGGTCGAGCGCCCGCCCGCCAGGTCATCGCTGGAACCGATCCGGGTAAAGATCCGGTCCACCAGCGACAGTTCGCAACTGGCCGCCGGCACAAAGCTACCAATGTGCGCCAGCAACACAATCAACGCGGTCTGGCGCATGTAGGTGGATTTACCGCCCATGTTCGGACCGGTGATCACCAGCATGCGCGTATTGTCGTCGAGGTTCAGGTCGTTGGCCACGAACGGCGTGGTCAGCACTTGCTCGACCACCGGGTGACGACCCTGGGTGATGCGCATGCACGGCTCGTCGACGAAACGCGGGCAGTTGAGGTCGAGGTTCAGCGCACGCTCGGCGAGGTTGCTCAGCACGTCCAGTTCGGCCAGTGCGGCGGCTGTGTCCTGCAGCGGTGGCAACTGCGCGATCAGGTCTTCGAGCAGCGCTTCGTACAGCATTTTCTCGCGGGCCAGGGCGCGGCTCTTCGCCGACAGCGCCTTGTCCTCGAACGCTTTGAGTTCCGGCGTAATAAAGCGCTCGGCACCTTTGAGGGTCTGACGGCGGATGTAATCGGCGGGTGCCGATTCGGCCTGCTTGCTCGGCAACTCGATGAAGTAACCGTGAATGCGGTTGTAGCCGACCTTCAGGTGCGACAGGCCGGTGCGGGCCTTCTCGCGCGCTTCGAGGTCGATCAGGAACTGGCCGGCGTTTTCGCTGAGCGATTGCAGGTCGTCGAGTTCGCTGTCGTAACCGGTTTTCAACACGCCGCCGTCACGGATGACCGCGGGCGGGTTGTCGATGATGGCTTTTTCCAGCAACGCCGCCAGTTCCGGGTAGGTGCTGGTGGTGTTCGCCAATTGAATGATGTGCGGCGCTTCCAGCTCGGTCATCGCGACTTGCAGTTCTGGCAGCGCGCCGAGGGCGTCGCGCAGGCGAGCGAGGTCACGAGGACGGGCATTGCGCAGGCCGATCCGCGCCAGAATCCGCTCGATGTCACCGATTTCCTTGAGCTGCGGTTGCAGTTTTTCGAAACGGTAGCCGTCGAGCAGGCAGGTGATCGAGGTCTGACGCGCCAGCAATACTGTCAGATCGCGCAGCGGGCGATTCAGCCAACGGGTCAGCAGGCGGCTGCCCATGGCGGTCTGGCAACGGTCGACCACCGATTGCAGGGTGTTATCGCGACCGCCGGCCAGGTTGGTGTCCAGTTCCAGGTTGCGACGGCTCGCGCCGTCCAGCACCACGGTGTCATCCAGGCGTTCATGCCGCAGGCTGCGCAAGTGCGGCAGGGCGGTGCGCTGGGTTTCTTTGGCGTAGCTCAGCAGGCAACCGGCGGCGCCGATGGCCAGGGTCAGGTTCTCGCAGCCGAAACCTTTCAGGTCCTGGGTCGAGAATTGCTGGCAGAGACTTTTCAGCGCCGAGTCGCGCTCGAAATCCCACGGCGCACGGCGACGAACCCCGCGACGCTTCTCCGCCGGCAAATCCTTCGGCCAGTCGTCCGGGATCATCAGCTCCACCGGATTGACCCGCTCCAGTTCCGCCAGCAGGTTTTCCCAACCCTTGATTTCCAGCACGGTGAAGTTGCCACTGGTGATGTCCAGCACGGCCAGGCCGAACAGGCGTTCGTCACCCAGCACCGCAGCAATCAGGTTATCCCGACGCTCATCCAGCAAGGCTTCATCACTGACCGTACCCGGCGTGATGATCCGCACCACCTGACGATCTACCGGTCCTTTGCTGGTCGCCGGGTCGCCGACCTGCTCGCAGATCACCACCGACTCGCCGAGCTTCACCAGTTTCGCCAGGTAGCCTTCCGCGGCGTGGTAAGGAATCCCACACATCGGAATCGCCTGACCGGCCGACTGCCCACGGGCAGTCAGGGTGATGTCCAGCAACTTGGCGGCCTTCTTCGCGTCTTCATAGAAGATCTCGTAGAAGTCACCCATGCGATAGAACATCAGCTGGTCAGGGTGCTGGTTCTTCAGGCGCCAGTACTGCTGCATCATAGGCGTGTGAGAGGACAGATCGGAGAGTGCTTTATTCATCGGGTATCAGGCAAATTCGTTGAAAGGTGTAGGGCAAAGGAGGGACGTTGGCCCGGCTTTTCCGCGATGGGCGCAAGGTTAACATGGCCGGTCCACCCGACGCAGGCATGAAAGCCGCGCGAGACGTTTCTGCTGTTTATGCACGTGTTATGCAAAACAGCATTTGTCATGGATAAAAAGATCAAGCACTATGCGCGTTATGCAAAAACGCAATGTTTCTACTGTCTTAAGAGCGCTGCTCGATCAGCACGGGATCTCCCCCACGGAGCTTCACCGTCGCACCGGCGTGCCTCAATCCACACTCTCGCGCATTCTCAGCGGCAAGATCGTCGATCCCTCGGACAAGCACATCTCGAAGATCGCCGAGTACTTCGCCGTGAGCACCGACCAGTTGCGAGGCCGTGCGGATGTCGCGACCGCCGCCAATACCGGGCGCGACGCCGTGCATTCGGAACTCAAGGATATAAGCCTGTGGGATGACGATACGCCTGTCGATGACGACGAGGTCTCGGTCCCCTTTCTGCGCGAGGTTGAATTGGCTGCGGGATCAGGAAGGTTCGTCATCGAAGAGAGCGAGCGCTCTAGCCTGCGCTTCGGCAAACGTAGCTTGCGCCACAATGGCGTGCAATTCGACCAGGCCAAATGTGTGACGGTGCGCGGCAACAGCATGTTGCCGGTGCTGCGCGACGGCGCCACGGTGGGAGTTAACGCCGGCAAATGCGGGATCGGCGATATCGTTGACGGTGACCTTTATGCAATCAACCACAACGGCCAGTTGCGGGTGAAGCAGCTGTATCGTCTGCCTACCGGGATTCGCCTGCGCAGCTTCAATCGCGATGAGCATCCGGACGAGGACTACACCTTCCAGGAAATCCAGGAAGAGCAGATCGTCATCCTCGGTCACGTCTTTTGGTGGGGCATGTACGCCCGTTAACCTCACCGTTGTCAGATAAAACCCGCCACCCGGTGGGTTTTTTTTCGCCTGTGGAAAACCGCCAACACCGTTGTTTACGGGGCTTTCATGCGTCAGTGCATTACCGATGCATAAATAAATGCATTTGTGCATTGACTGTATATGCATCCATGCATATTCTTTGTCTCAAGCCGCTCGACAAAGCAGCTCGAAACGAAGCTCTTCAGTTCCACAGACAAAGGCAGCGATGAACCGGCCTCAACGGTTCAGAGGGTTGGCAACTGACCCGGGTGTGCAGCGTAAAGCACCAGAAGCAGTTATCCGGCGGGCAGGGACCGCGGTCGGAAAAACAATGTGAATCGATCCGTACCGCGCCAGTAGCGCCGAAAGATCAACGCGAAGGACCGCATTACTGAAAAGCCCGGCAAGCGCCGGGCTTTTTGGAATGCCTACCTGATGCAGGCAGATATCGAAATATATAAGGACATGACCATGAAAAAGTACGCACGTGTTGTCAGCGGCAAAGTCGACAACCTCTTCGAAACGAACAACCCGATCACCGAAGAGTTCCCATCCGATCAAGTTTGGGTAGATGTCACCGCATTGCCCAAGATCGACTATTCCTGGAACGCGGTTAATACCGACGGCGCCTGGACTTTCAGCGACAGCGATCCGTGGGGGCAGCCCTCCTGGTTGTCCATCCAACTGCGAAGCGAAAGAGCTCCACGGCTCGACAGGGCCAACGCCACCCTGGCTTCCACCGCGTTGCCGTACAAGGTTGAACTGGGTCTCGCAACGCCAGCAGATGAAGCCGGTTTGCTGGCGTACAAGCAATTCTTCATCGATATGAGCAACGTTAACAAACAACCCGGCTACCCACTGACAGTCACCTGGCCTGAACTTCCATAAACACGCCTTGATTGCAAAATCACCCAGGAGGGCGAGACATGACAAACGAGCAACTGGTGTTGCTGGACATGCCGATCTGGCTGGTCATCGTCCTCGCCCTGGTGGGTGGGGTGTCCGGCGAAATGTGGCGCGCCGACAAGGAGGGCGCGCGCGGCTGGTCACTGCTGCGGCGCCTGGCCTTGCGCTCGGGGGCCTGCATGGTTTGCGGGGTCTCGGCCATCATGCTGTTGTACGCCGCCGGCATGTCGATCTGGGCGGCTGGCGCATTCGGGTGCCTCACGGCGATGGCCGGGGCCGACGTTGCCATTGGCCTTTATGAGCGCTGGGCAGCCAAGCGAATTGGCGTTTGCGAAGTGCCGCCACGAGATAACCGTCAGGATCACTGAAACCAAAAGCCCAATGGAGTGGCGAACTGTGGTGCCGACCGGCATCCGACCCGCAAGGACGCGGGTTTCCAAGGCCAGTGCCTTTTGCTCAAGCTCGCCCCGAGCAAGTTTGATCGGCCAGAGAGTTAACTGTTTCCGTCTTGAAAAGAACACGGGCCGTGTTGAAGCGCGCCCGCGCAATCGTGCGTGTCAAGGCAACTAACGCTCAGATCAGTCTGAGTTTATTAACATCTAGATAGAGGTATTTATGGTTTATTACTATGTGAATCAATTTACGCAAGAACTTCAAGGTCCAGTGGACCTGCAACCAGGTCCCGGTGGTGAGTTGCCTTATAACGCGGTCGAGTTGCCGCAAGCGTTGCCCTCAGCCGAAACGGGGTATGTTTGGGTCTGGCGTGAGGGCGCTGCCCAGCAACTGATTGACTTGCGAAACAAGCCGTTTTATCGAAAAGACAACGGCCAACTGTTTTTCATGTATGTACCGGGTCCGCTGTCAGATTTCCTCACCGACAAACCTTATCCTGGCGTGTATTACTTCTGGATGAATGACGACTGGGTGCTGGATGTTGCTGCCGAGCGGGCGGGTAAAATCGCAGAAGCTGTAATTGAACGCGATCAACGACTAAGCAGAGCCGTTATTCGTGTGGCACCGTTGCAATATGCCGACGATTTCAATGAAGCAACGTCTACACAGCTGGCTACTTTGTCGGAGTGGAAACGCTATGTGTTGAGCGTGGCAGCCATTGATCAGCAGCCCGACTACCCGTACATCATCAATTGGCCGAGTGCGCCGGACGCCGTCATCGCGCCATGACCCTTACGCAACAACAGTTACAAAGCATTATGCCGAACGCCCGCTCTCAAGCGGGCGTTTTTATTTCATTCCTCGACACTGCCATGGTGCACCACAACATAAACACCCCCAAACGCGTCGCTGCTTTTCTCGCACAGGTCGGTCACGAATCGGGGCAGCTTCTATACATGCGTGAATTAGGCTGTGACCAATACTTGAGCAAATACGACACCGGGACTCTAGCCACCCGTTTGGGCAATACGCCAGAGCCCGATGGCGACGGTCAAAAATACCGCGGTCGTGGCTTGATCCAGATCACCGGTCATGACAACTATCGACAGTGCAGCCTGGCGCTGTTTGGCGATGAGCGATTGCTGAATCAACCCGAACTGCTCGAACATCCCCAATGGGCTGCCGAGTCAGCCGCCTGGTTCTGGAAACACAACGGCTTGAACGAACTGGCCGATTGCGACCAGTTCAACAGCATTACCCGCCGGATCAATGGCGGCTTGGATGGGCTGCAAAACCGTTTGCAACTCTGGGCGCGGGCGAGGGCAGTGTTATGCAAGACGGCGCTCTGAACCTGGATTTACATGGGGTATTTGCCGATGTTGTGTTACCGGTCGTGTTGGCCAGTAGCTCGGCAACCCTGCACATCTGTGCAGCTTGCAGCAGAGCGCTCGCTCGCTAACATTTTGATCGATCCTGCGCCTTGCAAGCGCCCTGCGCTCGTGTACGGTAGTCCCATTCCGCTCGCTCAGGAGATGACCGTGAAAGAAATCACCCAACTGGCCGCTGAACTTGGCAGGCGCTTGCAGGTTCTCAATGCCCACGTCACCGCTGCAGAATCTTGTACCGGCGGCGGGATCAGCGAGGCGATCACCCGCATTCCGGGCAGTTCGGCGTGGTTCGAGGCCGGTTATGTCACCTATTCCAATCGTCAGAAAACCGAGCAATTGAATGTCCCAGTCGAGTTGTTTTCAACGGTGGGGGCGGTCAGTCGCGAGGTGGTCGAGGCCATGGTCCGTGGTGCCCAGGAAAAAAGCCGGGCGCGGTTTGCCGTGGCGGTCAGCGGTGTGGCCGGGCCGGATGGCGGTTCGCCGAGCAAGCCGGTGGGCACGGTTTGGCTGGCCTGGGGCGTTGGCGAGCAGGTGTTCAGCGAGGTTCAGTACTTCCCTGGTAACCGTGACGAGGTCCGCCGACAAACGGTGAAGGCCGCGCTAGAGGGGCTGCTGCGGCATGCTGCTGGAGAAATCTCAAATCAGGGGTAGGCGATCCTGAAACGCTGTGGAATAATACTGGCTACTTATACAGGTGTTGGCCGTCAGGCCTTATTGATTACGTGAGGACTTTAATGGACGACAACAAGAAGAAAGCCTTGGCTGCGGCCCTGGGTCAGATCGAACGTCAATTCGGCAAGGGTGCCGTAATGCGTATGGGCGATCAGGACCGTCAGGCGATCCCGGCTATCTCCACGGGCTCTCTGGGTCTGGACATCGCGCTCGGCATTGGCGGTCTGCCAAAAGGCCGTATCGTTGAAATCTACGGTCCTGAATCCTCGGGTAAAACCACGCTGACACTGTCGGTGATCGCCCAGGCGCAAAAAGCCGGCGCGACCTGCGCATTCGTCGACGCCGAACACGCACTCGACCCGGAATACGCCGGCAAACTGGGCGTCAACGTCGACGACCTGCTGGTTTCCCAGCCGGACACCGGCGAGCAGGCCCTGGAAATCACCGACATGCTGGTGCGTTCCAACGCGGTTGACGTGATCATCGTCGACTCCGTAGCCGCTCTGGTTCCAAAGGCTGAAATCGAAGGCGAAATGGGTGACATGCACGTGGGCCTGCAAGCCCGTCTGATGTCCCAGGCGCTGCGTAAAATCACCGGTAACATCAAGAACGCCAACTGCCTGGTGATCTTCATCAACCAGATCCGTATGAAAATCGGCGTGATGTTCGGCAGCCCGGAAACCACCACCGGTGGTAACGCGCTGAAGTTCTATGCCTCGGTTCGTCTGGACATCCGTCGTACTGGCGCGGTGAAAGAAGGTGATGAAGTCGTTGGTAGCGAAACCCGCGTCAAGGTTGTGAAGAACAAGGTGGCTTCGCCGTTCCGTCAGGCCGAGTTCCAGATTCTTTACGGCAAGGGTATCTACCTCAACGGCGAGATGATCGACCTGGGCGTTCTGCACGGTTTCGTTGAGAAGTCCGGCGCCTGGTATGCCTATGAAGGCACCAAGATCGGTCAGGGCAAGGCCAACTCGGCCAAGTTCCTGGCAGACAATCCGGAAATCGCCGCCAAGCTCGAGAAGCAGCTGCGTGACAAGCTGCTGACTCCAGCGCCGGACGTCAAAGCATCGCCAGTCAAAGAGACTGCTGATGACCTGGCTGACGCTGATATCTGATTGATCCGATGACCGCCGTACTCGATACACTCGTCGCGGTGCGGCGAACCGCAATGGACCTGCTCGCACGGCGCGAGCACGGTCGAGTCGAGCTGACGCGTAAACTGCGTCAGCGCGGCGCTCTCCCTGAAATGATCGATACCGCACTCGACCGCTTGACGGAAGAGGGCCTGCTGTCCGAGTCCCGGTACCTCGAAAGCTTCGTTTCCTACCGTGCCCGTTCCGGCTACGGCCCTTTGCGTATTCGCGAAGAGTTGGGCCAGCGGGGCCTGCAGCGCACTGACATCGAACTCGCGTTACGCGAGAGCGGGATCAACTGGCAGGAACAACTGGAAGACACCTGGCGACGTAAATTCTCCGGGCATTTACCCATAGACGCCCGGGAACGCGCCAAGCAAGGGCGGTTCCTGAGTTATCGGGGATATTCCATGGAAATGATCAGCCGCTTGTTCAGCGGCCGAGGGATGGACGATTGAATGAAACGGCTCGCTATTTCGATAGCGGGCCGTTTTTTTTGCATCACGTCACCTTTGACGGTTCCCGCGTGCGCTGTTGCGCCTGCGGTTTGGGCTGTGCCCAGTTTTCCGGCAGGTTGATGTAGTCCACCAGTTCCCGCAGGCGTCCATGGTCTCGGGCATTAAAGGTGAAGGCCAGTCGCGCCAGATGGCTGAACTGCGGTTCGTCATGCTCCTCGCCGCTGTAGACGTGTTGATGGAAATGATCGCTCAGGCACAGGTCGGCAAATGCCTCCTGCATGTGTTCGAGTGCCTGGTCGCTGAGCTGGTGATTCATCCGAATCACGAACTGATGCTTGAGCCAGCGGCTGGAGTGGAAGTTGCTGTAGAACTGGTTGATCTGCTCCACCGCTTCTTCGGCGCTGTAGACCAGGCTCACGAGCTTCATGTCGGTTGGCAGGATGTAGCGATTTTCCTCCAGTTGCTGATGAATGAAGTCCAGTGCACCTTGCCAGAACTTCCCTCCAGGCGCGTCCAACAGCACCACCGGCACCAATGGGCTTTTACCGGTCTGGATCAGCGTCAGCACTTCCAGCGCTTCATCGAGGGTGCCGAAACCGCCGGGGCACAGGACCAGGGCATCGGCTTCCTTGACGAAGAACAGCTTGCGGGTAAAGAAGAAGTGGAAGGGCAGCAGGTTGGTGGTGCCATTCACGGTGGGATTGGCGTGTTGCTCGAAGGGCAGGGTGATGTTGAATCCCAGGCTGTGTGCCAGGCCGGCACCTTCGTGGGCTGCGGCCATGATGCCACCACCGGCCCCGGTGATGACCATCAGGTCAGAGCGCGCCAGTGCGGCGCCGAGTTCTCGGGCCAGACCGTACAACGGGTGTTCTATCGGTGTTCGGGCGGAGCCGAAAACGGTGACTTTGCGTCGTCCCTTGAACTGTTCCAGTACCCGGAAGGCATGTTCCAGTTCACGCAGGGCTTGCAGGGTGATCTTGGCGTTCCAGCGGTTGTGGTCTTCCTGGGCCATGCGCAGCACGGTCAGGATCATGTCGCGGTAGATCGGAATGTTCGGGCTGTTGGGTGAAACCAGGTTGAGTTGCTCTTCGACCTTGCTGGTGAGGTCGTGGCCGCTTTCTTCAAAATGACGGCTCAGGAGGTCATTCGGTTGGTAAGGCATTCAACTTCTCCTTCTGCACAGAACCCTTGGCCCCGACAAAGCAGTCGTCAGCGCCGCGACACCTCGTGTGTCGCTGTCTGCCCAGGCCCGTGCCTGGGCGATCCACTTGACTCGGGTTGCAACCGAGTCATCCATACAGGCTCTGTTTTTTCCCTTGGATGAAAGAAACGTTCGCACAACAGGACGTGCAACAGGCAGCCCCTTTTCTGCCCGCAAAAAGTGAACGGGAACACTATGAATCTAGACCCTCGCAGGGTTTTCCGCTGAATCGATCATTGCGCCGCAAAGTCTTTCCTGGCAACCGCTTATTGACGATTTGCAAGGTGATTTCACCGCTCGTCTGAAGGCAAGCCGAGTGCCCGACAGTCTGATTTACTAAGTTACAGACGTGACACGACAACTTTGCGTCAAAGGCAGGGCGCACGATACAAGCGGTATGAAGGATTTCTCGCTCAGTACGAGCGAAGTGCAAGGAGGCCAGAGCCATGGCCAGAGTGATTCTGGAGATAGAGATCGATACGCAACTGTATCGATTGCTGAAGTCTTCAGCCGAGACCAATCATTTGAGTCTCGAAGAGGAGTGCTGCCGGCGTTTGGAGGGTGCCGAGCGGCGTTCGCGTTACTTGCAGGCGTTATTGGCAGAACTGCGCGCCGAGGATGAACAGCGGCGCGCCAATCCCCAGTGATTACTTCTTCTTGCTCGGTGCCGCTTTCGGGCAGTCCGATTCCTGATAACTGGCGGAGCCGACCGAACGGTTGGTCTTCACTTCAGTGAAGTCGTAACGCATCACCGCGCCCTTGGCCATCAGTTTGCGGAACGATGGGTTGTTGCAGACCGAGGCGCCCAGCTGGAAATACACGGCTTTCGGGTCGGCACGCATCTTGTTGGCATGGCTGCTTTGTACGCTCAGGTGGTTGATCAGCGTATTGCCTTCGACGGTGTAGCCTTGATCAAGGATGTCTTCGTTGATCGCCCGTGGAGTGCCAACACTGCTTTGTGTGGCGACGTTTCGCAGTTCTCTGTTGAGATTCTGCTCACTCAAGGACGCAGCCTGAGCGCTGAAAGACGACGCCAGCAAAATGGCAGCGGTGGGAACGATAAGGCGCAGCATGAAACTCTCCTGGTTCAGTGACTGGTGGTTCGACCAGCCACATGACTGTGCGTTCAGTGGCGGCGAATTATAGGGGAGGAGGCCTGGACGGTACAGGCTTGTGCCGGCTGCTCTGATAAACTGCCGGCACTTTCTGCCTGCCGAGTGTTTTTCGTGACCCCTGAAACGCCACCCTTTGCTGCCAATGCCGTCGCCCGCTTACGCGATCAGCGAGAGGAGGAGGGCATCAAGCCGATTCAGGCCCGGGGCTGGAGGGCGCCCCGTTGCCGTGAATGCCGTGTGATAGAGAGCCACTGCCTGTGCGCCTGGCGCCCGCGGGTCGAGACCCGCTCCGGCGTGTGCCTGATCATGACCAACAAAGAAGTGTTCAAACCGAGCAACACCGGTTGGTTGATCGCCGATGTGGTGCGCGACAACCATGCGTTCATCTGGTCGCGAACTGAAGTCGATCAACAACTGTTGGCGCTGTTATCCGACCCGCAATGGCAGCCATACCTGGTGTTCCCGGGGGAATACGTCGAACCCGAGCGAGTGACAAACAGCGTCGCGGTCGATAGCGCCAAGCGGCCGCTGTTCATCCTGCTGGACGCGACCTGGACCGAAGCGAGAAAAATTTTCCGCAAAAGCCCGTATTTTGATGCGCTGCCGATCCTCAGCCTGCTCCCCGAAAAACTCTCTCGCTACCGATTGCGCCGGTCTACCCGCAGCGAACACCTGTGCACGGCCGAAGTCGCTGCCTTGTGCCTGGACCTGGCCGGTGACATCGACGCCGCATCGGCGCTGGACGCTTATTTCGACGTGTTCAGCCAGCATTACCTCGATGCCAAGCATCAGCTTGAAATGAACGTTTCTACCCCGGCACATACCGAGCTGATGCCCTTCATTCAAAATGCCGTCCCTGCCCCAATGCCAGTCAGTTAAGGAGGCATCGGGCTTGCAGGAGCCAGGCTTGCCGGCGAAGGCGTCCTCAAGAACGCCTTCGCGGGCAAGCCTGGCTCCTACAAAAAACGATTCGTAGGCTAGGCTGATCGGCATTCGCGCCGGCCATGTGCCGAGAGTCGCCCATACTGCAAGGGACGGGACTGGCCAAGCTGCTTGACCACCCCGGCTTCGCTGGGCATGCTTGGCGCCGATTAGGGCGCGGCCAGTTTGATACGCCGAATTCTTCACGTGAATATTCACGTGATTGGCGTTGAACGTGCCCTGTTGGTGCAGCTCCGTGGCTGTACCTCGAGTTGTTTTGGCGAAGCCTGAATGCATTGGGCATCCCATGAAAAACAGGATCATTTGAAAAATGGCCACATACGAAATCCTGATTGCCGATGACCACCCTCTTTTTCGTAGCGCCCTGCATCAAGCGTTGACCCTGGGCCTTGGCCCGGATGTCCGACTGGTGGAAGTGGCAAGCATTGCCGAGCTGGAAACCCGCCTGGACGAAAAAGGCGACTGGGATCTGGTGCTGCTGGACCTGAACATGCCGGGGGCCTACGGTTTCTCCGGGTTGGTGCTGTTGCGCGGCCAGTACCCGCAGATCCCGGTGGTGATGGTCTCGGCCCAGGAAGAGGCCTCGATCATGGTCAAGTCCCGTGAATTCGGCGCCAGCGGTTTCATTCCCAAGTCCAGCGACCTGAGCGTTATTCAAAAAGCCGTACGCGCAGTACTCGATGGTGACGTGTTCTGGCCGCCCCAGGCGTTCGAAGCGGTCAGCGTGTCCGCTGAAGCCAAGGCCGCCAGTGAAGGCCTTGCAAGCCTGACGCCCCAGCAGTTCCGGGTGCTGACCATGGTCTGTGAAGGGTTGTTGAACAAGCAGATTGCCTACGAGCTGAGCGTGTCCGAAGCGACGATCAAGGCTCACGTCACAGCGATTTTCCGCAAGCTCAATGTGCGGACCCGGACGCAGGCTGCGCTACTCTTGCAACAACTTGAGTCAATTTCGAGCTAAACAGGCGCTGCATATTCACGCTTTTTTGACTTTGCTTGATCTAGTTTTCCCACTCCTTTTTGGTCAGTTGCCTATCCTATGTCCCCTTTCAAAGGCCAGACCGGCCTAAAACGCATCCTCAACGCCTCTGGTTATTCGCTGGACGGCCTGCGCGCAGCCTTCACGGGCGAAGCCGCTTTTCGGCAACTGGTGTTACTCAATGTCATCCTGATCCCGATTTCGTTCTTCCTGAACGTCAGCCGTGTCGAGCAGGCACTGCTGATTGCCGTGTGCCTGCTGGCGTTGATCGTCGAGTTGCTCAATTCGGCAGTGGAGGCGGCGATCGACCGCATTTCCCTTGAATTGCACCCGCTGTCGAAGAATGCAAAAGACATGGGCAGCGCCGCGCAACTCGTGGCGTTGACCATGATTGCGCTGGTGTGGGCGGTGATTCTGCTTTAAGCGATGGTGGGCAGGACGATCTCGTCGCTGCGCTGAACCCCGGCGGTGAAGGCGCGGCACAGATCGAGGAATTCGCGCATCGCCGAGGTCTGGTATTTCTGTTTGTGCCAGATGAAATAGAACTGCCGCGCCAGGTCCAGATCCGGTGTTTCCACCGGCACCAGACTGCCACGGCGGAACGCATCACGCAGTGCCAGGCGCGAAATGCAGCCAATGCCCAAACCTGACTCCACCGCGCGTTTGATCGCTTCGGTGTGTTCCAGCTCCAGGCGGATGTTCAGCGCGCTGCGGTGATGACGCATGGCCTGGTCGAAGGTCAGGCGCGTGCCAGAGCCTTGCTCACGCAGAATCCAGGCCTCGTGGGTCAGCTCTTCCATGGTCGCTGAGCCGCGTTTGGCCAGCGGATGCTGCGGGGCACAGAACACCACCAGCTCATCCTCGACCCAGCTCTGGACTTCGATGTCCGGGTGGCTGCAATCGCCTTCAATCAGACCCAGATCAATTTCATAGTGAGCGACTTGCTGCACGATGTTGGCCGTGTTCTGCACGTGCAGTTTCACCTGGCTTTCCGGGTGGCGCTGCATGAAGCTGCCAATCAACAACGTCGCCAGGTAATTGCCGATGGTCAGGGTCGCGCCGACCGCCAATGAGCCGAAACCGGACTTGCCGTTGAGCAGGTCTTCGATTTCCTTGGCTTGGTCGAGCAGTGCCACCGCTTGTGGCAGCAGCTGTTTGCCGAGGGCGTTGAGGCTCAGCCGTTTGCCGGCGCGGTCGAACAGCTGGCAGCTGGACTGGCGCTCTAGCTCGGTGATCGAGGTGCTCGCCGCCGATTGCGAAAGGTTGAGCAGACCCGCAGCACGGGATACGCTTTCCTGCTGAGCGACGGCGACGAATACTTGAAGTTGACGGAGAGTAAATCGCATATCTATATAACCGATAACCCTTATCTTAATAATCCATTTAACAGATATTGTCTCTGCTATTAGAATGCGATGCAATTGCGCACAGCGGCGCAGGCAAAATCTCCAGGAGTCCCACGTACATGAGCAACATGAACCACGAGCGTGTCCTCAGTGTTCATCACTGGAACGACACTCTGTTCAGCTTCAAGTGCACCCGTGATCCGGGCCTGCGCTTCGAGAACGGTCAGTTCGTGATGATCGGCCTGCAACAGCCCAACGGCCGCCCGCTTATGCGTGCCTACTCGATCGCCAGCCCGAACTGGGAAGAGCATCTCGAGTTCTTCAGCATCAAGGTGCCTGATGGCCCGCTGACTTCCCAGTTGCAGCATCTGAAGGAAGGCGACGAGATCATCATCAGCAAGAAGCCTACCGGCACGCTGGTACTGGACGACTTGAAGCCTGGCAAACATTTGTACCTGCTCAGCACCGGTACCGGTCTGGCGCCTTTCATGAGCGTCATCCAGGACCCGGAAACCTACGAGCGTTTCGAAAAAGTGATCCTGTGCCACGGCGTGCGCTACGTCAACGAAGTCGCCTACCGCGAGTTCATCACCGAGCACCTGCCGCAGAACGAGTTCTTCGGCGACGCCCTGCGTGACAAGTTGATCTACTACCCAACCGTGACCCGCGAGCCGTTCGAGAACGAAGGTCGCCTGACCGACCTGATGCGCAGCGGCAAGCTGT
Organism: Pseudomonas sp. NPDC086251; assembly: GCF_044746405.1. Lineage (NCBI taxonomy): Bacteria > Pseudomonadati > Pseudomonadota > Gammaproteobacteria > Pseudomonadales > Pseudomonadaceae > Pseudomonas > Pseudomonas sp. NPDC086251. The sequence goes on along the minus strand of NZ_JBIVBY010000010.1, from coordinate 148,609 downwards.
TCAGCGACATCGGCCTGCCACCGATCAACCCGCAGGACGACCGCGCCATGCTGTGCGGCAGCCCGAGCATGCTCGACGAGACCAGCGAAGTGTTGAACAGCTTCGGCCTGAAAGTCTCGCCGCGGATGCGCGAGCCGGGTGATTACCTGATCGAGCGTGCGTTCGTCGAGAAGTAAGAACACCGCATCACTGAAAAGCCCCCATTGCCTGTGCAGGCAATGGGGGCTTTTTTGTGCCCGATACACAGCTCCTACGGCAGGTGGGAGGCGGGGATGACTTCGAGGACGCGGATCGACTCGGGTGTCGGGTAATGCCAGCGCACGTCGACATCCCAAAGCTGCGCGCCGTATTCGCGTTCGGGGGTAGGCATCTGGTACGCCGGGCGTGGATCTTGCGCCAGGCATTGCTCGATCAGTGCCACCAGCGGCTCTTCAAGGCGCTGAGCGTGACTGTGAGCCTGTTGCAGCGCTGAGTCCGTCCACTGCACGGGAATCAACTGCGGCGCGGCACTGGCGATGGTATTGGAGGCACTGTCGATGATGTCGGCGTAAGGCACGTAGGGTTTGATGTCGAGAATCGGCGTGCCGTCCAGCAGGTCGATGCCGGAGATAAACAAGCGATTGGCTTCGACCTTGTCCAGCTTGACCACTGACTGGCCAATGCCATTGGGCCGATGCGTGGCGCGCGTGGCGAACACGCCCATGGATTTGTTACCACCAAGGCGCGGCGGGCGGACTTTGAGCCGTGGCTTTTCTTCCAGCGCCTGATGAAACAGGAACAGCAACCAGACGTGGCTGACCTGTTCCAGGCCTTGCACCGCATCGCCCTGATCGAATGGCGCCACCAGCTCCAGAACGCCGCGAGCCGCCGGGGCCAGCTGTGGTTGGCGCGGGATGGCGAACTTCTCCTTGAAGCAGGAGCGCACGAAGCCGATGGGGGAAACGCTGTAGGTCATGGTCTGGAGGTCGAAGCGGGGTGAGGGTGGGCATGATAACCCGATCGACCGTTGCTTCGGTGGTGACTGTCAAGACGCCTTCGCGAGCAAGCCCGCTCCCACATTCGACCGTATTCTTTCGGGAGAACGCGGTTAAATGTGGGAGCGGGCTTGCTCGCGAAGGCCACACCGCCGATCTCAGAGACTGAACCCACCATCCAGCGGAATAATATTGCCGGTCATGTAAGCCCCAGCGGTACTCGCCAAACTGATCGCCAGCGCCGCCATCTCTTCCTCGCGACCCCAGCGCTTCATTGGAATCAACGCCGTGTCATCCGCCAACGCCTGCTCATCGTTACCAATGTGCTGCGTCATCTTGCTCGGGAAACGCCTCGGCGCAATGACGTTGACGTTGATGTGCTGGCTCACCAGCTCCCGCGCCAGAATCCGCGACAGTTGGTGCAGGGCGGCTTTGCTCGGCCCGTAGGCATAGGCCTGTTCGCCAAAGGAAGAAATCCCCGCCACCGAGCCGATGTTGATAATCCGCGCCGGATTGGCTTCGGTGCCCGCCTTGCGCAGCAGCGGCAGGAATTGCTGGATGCAGTTGAACACCGAAGTCACGTTGAGCTGCATGACCTTTTCCCAGCCCTTGACCGGGTAACTTTCCAGCGGCGCGCCCCACGTAGTGCCTGCGTTGTTCACCAGAATATCCAGATGGTCGATCTGTTCGCCCAGCCGCGTGGCCAAAAGCTGCACGCCTTCTTCGGTGGCCAGGTTGGCCGCGACGGCATGACAGCGGCCCAGCGTGCTCAGCTCATCGGCGGTTTGCTGGCAGGCTTCGGCGTCCCGGGCGCAGACGTACACGGTCGCGCCGGCCTCGACATAGGCCTTGGCGATCATTTTGCCGATACCACGGGTGCCGCCGGTCACCAGAGCGGTGCGGCCTTGCAGGGAGAAGTAGGGGTGCATGGCGAATCCTGAGAACTGAAGGTCAATACACCCTAGTCGTCAGCCGCTGGAAGCGGAGCCACTATTTTTTCGAGGAATGTGCGTCTATACAGATGGGCTTGCGGCTGTGCTGTGTGGGGCCGGATTGCTGGCGATGGCGTTTTGGAGATCGCCTTCGCCAGCAAGCTGTGCTCCTACAGAGGCTACAGTGTTACTGCGGGCGAACGCGCAGGGTCAGGCCTTTGAGGAAGTTGCGCAGCAACTGGTCGCCGCAGGTGCGGTAGTTGGTGTGGCCGAACTTGCGGAACAGCGCGCTCAGCTCAGGCTTGGACACCGGGAACTCGGCGGCCTTGAGAATCGCGTGCATGTCGTCTTCTTTCAGTTCGAAGGCCACGCGCAGTTTCTTCAGGATGACGTTGTTGGTCACCGGCACTTCGATCGGCTGCGGTGGACGGCTTTCATCCTTGCCGCGCTTGAAGAACACCAGGCCATCGAGGAAGTGCGCCATGACTTCGTCCGGGCAGCGTACGAAGCCTTCTTCGTCTTCCTCTTTCTTGTCGAGGTAGGTCAACAGGTCTTCCAGGCTGACGTCCATGCCGCCGAGCTTGATGATCTCGATGACTTTCTTGTCGCTGATGTCGAGCATGTAGCGCACGCTGCGCAGTACGTCGTTATGAATCATGGTGTGCAGTCCTGATATTCAGCAGTGGGCGTCGCATAAGCCTGCGACGCCGAAATGTGTGGCGGCGTGAAAAGTCTTAGAACTTCTCTTTGCCGGACAGGTAGCGCCATTGCCCCAACGGCACTTTGCCGATGGATACACCGCCAATGCGGATGCGGCGGATGGCGACGACCTTCAGGCCGACGGCCTGGCAGAACAGGGCGATCACGCCCGGTTGAGGGTTCTTCATCGCAAAACGCAGGCGGTTTTCGTTCTGCCAGCTGGCTTTGACCGGCGGCAGTTCCTTGCCCTTGTAGGTCAGGCCGTGATTCAGGCGGTTGAGGCCGTGAGCCACCATGTCGCCTTCAACCTCGACCACATACTCTTGCTCGATCTTGGCGGAGTCGGCGGTGAGCTTGCGCAGGATCTTCCAATCCTGGGTGAACACCAGCAGACCGCTGGCATTGGCCTGCAGGTCGGTGCTGGCGGTCAGGCGCAGGAAGTGGCCCTTGAGCGGACGTTTGCTGAAGCGGTGTTCTTCGCTCAGGGTCTCGGCACTGATGGTCGCCATGGCCGTTTCCGCATCCATGCCCGCCGCCACGTTGAACAGGATGGTTACCGGTTCCGGCGCAGTGGCCTTGGCTTCTGGATCGAGCTCGACTTTCTGGTTCTCGACCTTGAATTGCGGCTCGTCGATGACTTCACCGTCCACGGTGACCCAGCCGCCCTCGATGAACAGCTCAGCCTCCCGACGGGAACAGCCGACGAGTTCGATGAGGCGTTTGGAGAGACGAATCGGGTCAGTCATGACAGGGCCGTAACAAAAAAGGGGTGGGCATTGTACCTGCTGGGCGCCGGTTAATCGCGGGTCCATTTGCGCAGTATCGCTTTTTGTGGGAGCGGGCTTGCTCGCGAATGCGGTAGATCAGTCAATTTCTCTGCTGAATGACCCACCGCATTCGCGAGCAAGCCCGCTCCCACATTTGTACGGTGTTGTGTCAGCCGTGCCGTGAATGTTGTTGGGTTTGGCGCAAGCGCATGTGCAGCAGCGGATAAGGCTGGCCCATGCCGTCCACCTCCGAGCGGCCGATCACCTCGAACCCCTGCTTGAAGTAAAATCCCAACGCCTGCGGGTTCTGTTCGTTGACGTCCAATTGATCGGCATTCAGGTGTTCCATGGCATAGCGCAGCAACTGCTTGCCCAGGCCTTGGCCACGGTGGGCCGGGTCGATAAAGAGCATTTCGATCTTGCCTGCGGCGACTCCGGCAAACCCGGTGATGCGCTGGCGCGAGTCCCGGGTGCAGATCAGCATGACCGCGTCGAGGTAGCGGGTCAGTACCAGGTTCTTCAGCAACTCAATGTAGCTGTTCGGCAGGAAGTCATGGGTGGCGCGCACGGAGGCCTCCCAGACCTGGGTCAGTTCTTCGTAGTCGCTGTGTTTCGGCGTGTGGATGACCGAATGTTGGCGCATGGCTCGATGCCCCTTTTGCTATTGGTTGTGCGAGTCCTTTCTCCCCCAAAACGATAGACGTAAAAAAGCCCCGCATCTCGTCAAGAGAGCGGGGCTTTGCGTATTTTTTGCGTTTAGATCTGTTCAGCCCACAGGTCGTATTCGTCGGCGTCGGTCACTTTGCACCAGACTTTATCGCCTGGCTTCAAGTTGCTGCCGTTGTCGATGAACACGTTGCCGTCGATTTCCGGGGCGTCGAAGAAGCAGCGGCCCACCGCGCCTTGCTCGTCGACTTCGTCGACCAGTACTTCGATTTCACGGCCGACGCGCAGTTGCAGGCGCGCCGAGCTGATCGCCTGCTGGTGCGCCATGAAGCGATCCCAACGGTCTTGCTTGACGTCGTCCGGCACAATGGCCGCGTCCAGCAGGTTGGCCGGTGCGCCTTCGACTGGTGAGTACTGGAAGCAGCCGACGCGATCGAGTTGCGCTTCGGTCAGCCAGTTCAGCAGGTACTGGAAGTCTTCTTCGGTTTCGCCGGGGAAGCCGACGATGAAGGTCGAACGGATGATCAGGTCCGGGCAGATTTCGCGCCAGTTCTTGATGCGCGCCAGGGTCTTGTCTTCGAAGGCCGGACGTTTCATGGCTTTCAGGACTTTCGGGCTGGCGTGCTGGAACGGGATGTCGAGGTACGGCAGGATCTTGCCGGCGGCCATCAGCGGGATCAGCTCGTCGACGTGCGGATACGGGTAAACGTAGTGCAGACGAACCCAGACGCCGAGGGTGCTCAGGGCTTCGCAGAGTTCGGTCATGCGGGTTTTCACCGGCGCGCCGTTCCAGAAACCGGTGCGGTATTTCACGTCGACGCCGTAGGCGCTGGTGTCTTGCGAGATCACCAACAGCTCTTTGACTCCGGCCTTGACCAGGCGCTGGGCTTCGTCGAGCACGTCACCGACCGGGCGGCTGACCAGTTTGCCGCGCATCGACGGGATGATGCAGAAGCTGCAGCTGTGGTTGCAGCCTTCGGAAATCTTCAGGTAGGCGTAGTGGCGCGGAGTCAGTTTGATCCCTTGCGGCGGCACCAGGTCGATCAGCGGGTTGTGATCCTGGCGCGGCGGCACGGCGTCGTGCACGGCGTTGACCACTTGCTCGTACTGCTGCGGACCGGTCACGGCCAATACGCTTGGGTGCACCTTGCGAATGTTGCCTTCTTCAACGCCCATGCAACCGGTGACGATGACCTTGCCGTTTTCCTTGATGGCTTCGCCGATCACTTCCAGCGATTCAGCCTTGGCCGAGTCGATGAAGCCGCAGGTGTTGACCACCACGACATCGGCGTCCTCGTAAGTGGACACAACGTCATAGCCTTCCATGCGCAGCTGGGTAAGGATGCGCTCGGAGTCGACCAGTGCTTTGGGGCAACCCAGGGATACGAAGCCAACCTTTGGATTGGCCGGCGCAGGAGTGGTGGACATGTCTAACCTCGGTATTTGTGACGCCTCCAGCCGAGATCGGCAAGGCGACAGACGGACGCTATGTTGCGTCTCTGGTCAAAAAGTGCGCAATTCTAGCGATGAGAGGGGCGCTTGACCAGCTTTATGCAGGGAAATACGACGAGTGCTGCGCTATGCTTCGCGCCGTTAGGCTTTACCGAATTTTTACAGTCAACAAAACGTCTGTAACCGTAAGTAAAACAGCGCATGCTGCACGGCAAAGCATAGTGCTTCTTATAAGAAGTCCGGGTCTGAGTAGTAGGAGTTTTGGATGGGGCAGGCAAGTAGTCAGACGGCGGGCGCCGAGCATTCGGCAGCAAAACCGATCGGCATGCTGGTTGCGGCAGTCGGGGTGGTTTACGGCGATATCGGCACGAGCCCGCTGTACACCCTTAAAGAAGTGTTTTCCGGTGGCTATGGCGTGCCCGTCAACCATGACGGGGTGCTGGGGATCCTGGCACTGATCTTCTGGTCGCTGATCTGGGTCGTGTCGATCAAGTACATGATGTTCGTGCTGCGCGCCGACAACCAGGGCGAAGGCGGGATCATGGCCCTGACCGCGCTGGCCCGGCGAGCGGCGGCGGGGTATCCGAAATTGAGGGCGTTGCTGGTGGTCTGCGGGCTGATCGGTGCGGCGCTGTTCTACGGCGACAGCATGATCACCCCGGCGATTTCCGTGCTCTCGGCGATTGAAGGCCTGGGCCTGGCATTCGAGGGCATCGACCATTGGGTGGTGCCGTTGTCGTTGATCGTGCTGGTGGCGCTGTTCCTGATTCAGAGTCACGGTACCGCGCGAATCGGCATTCTGTTCGGGCCGATCATGGTCACCTGGTTTGTGGTGCTCGGGGCGCTGGGCGTCTACGGCATCCTGCAGCATCCGGAAGTGTTGAAGGCGATGAACCCTGTGTGGGGCGTGCGCTTCTTCATCGTGCACCCGGGCATGGGCGTGGCGATTCTCGGCGCGGTGGTGCTGGCGTTGACCGGTGCCGAAGCGCTGTACGCCGACATGGGCCACTTCGGTCGCAAGCCAATTGCCCGTGCGTGGTTCATTCTGGTGCTGCCGGCACTGGTGCTGAACTACTTCGGCCAAGGTGCGCTGCTGCTCGGTGATCCGGAAGCGGCGCGTAACCCGTTCTATCTGTTGGCGCCCAGCTGGGCGTTGATCCCGCTGGTCGGCTTGTCGACCCTGGCCACGGTGATTGCCTCTCAGGCGGTGATTTCCGGTGCGTTCTCCCTGACCCGTCAGGCGATCCAGCTCGGTTATATTCCGCGCATGCACATTCGGCACACGTCCAGCGCCGAACAAGGCCAGATCTACATCGGCGCGGTGAACTGGGCGCTGATGGTCGGCGTGATTTTGCTGGTGCTGGGATTCGAATCCTCCGGTGCGCTGGCCTCGGCCTACGGTGTTGCCGTGACCGGGACCATGCTGATGACCACGATCCTGGTGTCGGCGGTGATATTGCTGCTGTGGAAATGGCCTCCGCTCCTCGCGGCGCCGCTGTTGATCGGTTTTCTTTTGGTAGACGGCCTGTACTTCGCCGCCAACGTGCCGAAAATCGTTCAGGGCGGGGCGTTCCCGGTGATCGCCGGTATCGTGCTGTTTGTGCTGATGACCACCTGGAAACGCGGCAAGCAGTTGCTGGTCGATCGTCTTGACGAGGGTGGCTTGCCGTTGCCGATCTTCATCAGCAGCATCGCCGTGCAACCGCCGCATCGCGTCCAGGGCACAGCGGTATTCCTCACGGCGCGGCCGGATGCCGTACCTCATGCGCTGTTGCACAACCTGCTGCATAACCAGGTGCTGCACGAGCAAGTGGTGCTGCTGACGGTGGTGTACGAAGACATCCCGCGGGTGCCGGCGTCCCGGCGTTTCGAGGTCGATTCCTACGGCGAAGGCTTCTTCCGGGTGATCCTGCACTTCGGCTTCGTCGACGAGCCAGACGTGCCGCAGGCGTTGAAGCTGTGTCATCTCGATGACCTCGACTTCAGCCCGATGCGCACCACCTACTTCCTCAGTCGCGAGACGGTCATCGCTTCCAAACTCGAAGGCATGGCCCGCTGGCGCGAGGGGTTGTTCGCCTTCATGCTGCAAAACGCCAACGGCAATTTGCGCTTCTTCAATCTGCCGCTGAACCGGGTGATTGAGTTGGGTACTCAAGTGGAGATGTAAGCCACAACAAAAGCCCCCGTTGCCATTGCGGCAGCGGGGGCTTTTTTGTGCGTGGAATTTTCGTCTGGCCTCCAGGTATTCGGTCGGCATTGCTATTTGTAGGGTTGCAGTGAGCTTAATTCGACGCAATACTCTACGCATAACTGTGTGTTCAATTACACATGATTGCGAGAGGAGGTGAGTATGACGGCATTACTAGAGCGTGCTGACCAAGCGATATCCGTTACTGCAATGGTTAGGGGCTTCAGTGCGAGGCTAAAGGAGATCTCCAGTCGAGCCACCGAGCGCCTGGTTATTTTCAAGGACAATCAACCAGCAGCGGTCATTATCAATGTCGACGCGTATCAGGAAATGCTCGACGAGCTTGAGAATCTGAGAATTGAAGCGGTAGTCCGGGAGCGACTGATCGGTTTTGATCAAGCCAAGGCCATCAGTCATGACGATATGCGGGCACGGTACGCCAAGAAGGACTAAAGGAGCTGTGGATGGTTTGGGGCGTAATCTATCATCCGGAAGTTCAGAAGGATCTGGATCTACTGGGCGCTGTGGCGGCAAACCGCATTCTTGATGTCATCGAAGAGCGGATTATCAACGGCGAGCCGGACAAAAGCGGAAAACCGCTTAGAGCCAGCCTTGCAGGTTGTCGACGGATTCGAACAGGCGACACGCGGATTGTTTATCGAGTGGATGGAAAGGCGATCCAGGTGTTGATAGTCGCCGTTGGCGCTCGACGCGACGAAGAAGTTTACGACGCCGCAGAGCGTCGCCTCAAATAACAAAGCCCCCGTTGCCTTGCGGCAGTCGGGGCTTTTTATTGCCTGTTACTTGATTGAACCTGCAAAGATCCCTGTAGGAGCAAGCTTGCTCGCGATGGTCGTGAACGGTAACGCGTAAACCTGGATGCCCTGCGGCGCGCTTTGGTTTTTCGCGAGCAGGCTCGCTCCTACAGGGGTTGTGGTGTTCGCTGGAATGAAAAAGCCCCCGCTACCGTGAGGTGACGAGGGCTTTTTTGTGGGCGGGATCAGATCACTCCTGAGCCGCCGTCTCCTTCGCTTGACGCTTCTCGATCACATCCACCAGGCGCTGGGCCAGGGCTGGGTAGTTCTCGTCGAAGTGGTGGCCGCCCGGCAGTTTCATCGCCTCGCCGACTGCGGTCTTGTCGGTGCAGCCGCTTTCGTCTACTTCTTCTTCACCGTAGATGCACACCACTTTCTCGGGTGGCAGCTTGGCCATTTCCGGGCCGGTGGCGGCTTCTTTGCCGGCGTTGCCGAGCCAGCCTTCGACTTCGATTTCGAAGCTGCCGGTGCGGGCGAAGGCCAACAGAATGATAGCGTCGACGCGCTGCTGTTCCGACGCCTCCAGACGGTTGTAGATCGCTGGCAAGACATCGGCGCCGAACGAGTAGCCGGTCAGGATGAAGCGCTTGGTGCCCCACTTCTGGCGGTAGTGCTGCATCAACTCCGCCAGGTCCAGCGCGCTTTGCTCCGGGCTCTTGTGCTGCCAGTAGTAGCGCAGGGTGTCGATGCCGACCACCGGGTAACCGATCTTCGCCATCTCGCCGGCGACGTCGCGATCGAGGTCGCGCCAGCCGCCGTCACCGGAGAGGAACAGCGTGACCGTGTCCTTGGCCTGGCCGGCCGGCACTTCGACCACCGGAATCTGCAAACCGCCGGCCGCTTTGTCGCCACCAACGAGGAGCTTGCGCAGTTCGTTGTTCAGCACTTGCGGCAGGTTGATGTCGTAGTCGCTGATGCTGGTTTCGGCGTTCGGTTGGTCACGCACGAAACCCGCACTGGCGTCATCCGGGTTGTCGTTCCACGCCACCAGCCAGTGGCCGTGGGCAGCGCTTTTCGGCAGCAGGTGCGTGCAGCCGGGTTTTTCCAGGGCCAGGTCCACCGAAATGGCCTGGGCCTTGTCGTCCTTCTGCTCGGACAACCAGCGCCACGCCAGCACAGCGCCCGGGCCGATGCCGCTGACCAGGGTCGCCGGGCCCTTGAGTTCTCTCAAGGCCGATTGCAGGGCGCGACTTTGCAGCAGGCATTCTTTGGGCAGGATCACCTGGACGATCTGCGCCGAGCCGGAGCGGCTCAGGGTCAGCAACTGTTTGTCGCTGAGCTTCTGCTCTTCATTGACCGCCACCAGCACCTGCGCGCGTGGTGTGTTGCCGGGGATGACACGGGTCATCGCGGCGCCATCGGCCGGAGTCAGCCGTTCGAGGGTCGGTTCTGGCGCCGGGCGTTTCAGGTACCAGTAACCGCCACCGAGAATCAGGGCCAGCACCACCAGCGTGCCCAGTACGTACCGCAAGGAGCGTTGAATCATCAGCGTTTCACCAATCCAGTCAAGCCGCCCGCAATCAGGGCAGCAGTGTCGGCCAGGGCTACCAGCGGATCGAGTCCGGCGGGCACGGCCATATAACGGGGTTCCCAGTCAGGCTGGAATTTGTCTTTGAAGCGGCGCAAGCCTTGGAAGTTGTAGAGCTGCTCACCACGGCGGAAAACCATCGAGCCCAGACGCTGGGTCAGCGGTGCGCCGCGACGGGGTTGTAGTCCCGACAATGGCACCATGCCCAGGCTGAAACGCGCGTATCCATGATTTTTATAATGTTGAATCAGGCCGACCATCATGAACTCCATGGTCAGCTTGGGAGCGTCCGGGTGCGCGCGCATCAGGTCGAGGCTGGCCAGTTCATGGCCGTACGTCTCGAGCAGGTTGGCGAACGCCACCGGGCGTCCTTCGAAACGGATCACCGCCACGCGAAAATGTTTCAGGTAATCATCACTGAAGCGGCCGAGGGAGAAGCCTTTCTCGCGCACGTTCTTGCCGGTCAGCCAGGCATTGGAAATCACCTTGAGCTCATCCATCGGCGCATGCCCCGGTTCGTGGATTTCCAGTGACAGGCCATCGCGGGTGCCACGGTTCCAGGTGTAGCGCAGGTCCTTCATCTCTTTGCCCTTGGCCTCGAGATCAAAGCGATGCAGATCGACCCGGGCTTCTTCGCCGAGCTTGATCGCGGTCAGGCCGATGTCCATGTAGTAAGGCAGGTTCTCGGCGCGTACCTGATAGAACACCGGACGGGCGTGGTGGATGTCGCAGAGATCGCGGAACTGCCAGATCATTTCCGCCCGCTGCTGGGTCGGGCCGATCGGGTCGTACAGCGCCACCAGGCTGCGGCCACGGCGGGCGTACATCAGGAACGCCTCGTCGTTAGGGTGAAACAGCAGCGCCTTGTCACCGGTGAGGGCCAAGCCACCATCCGGTTGCGAGGAAGCCATGAGGATCTTTACCGCGCGGTCCAGTTCGTCGGCTGTTGGCAGGTGGATCACCGGGCGCGCGGTCCGCAGCAGCCAGGTCAGGGACACCACCACTAGCAGCACCGCGGCGCCCAGCAGCGAACGCAAGCCGCGCGGGGCATCGGCGTCGAGGGTGAATTGCCACCAGAGCTGATGGCTGTACGGAACGTCCTGATAGGCGAACAGCAGCAGCCAGATCGAGGCGCCGAGTACGCACAGGCTCGCGACCAGGTACAGCGGCGAGAACGGCAATTCAGTCAGGCGGCTAGGGCGATAGAACGAGCGCCGAAAAACCCCCAGCAGACTTGCCGTCAGGGTCATCAGGCAGGCTTCTTCCCAGTCGAAACCCTTGAGCAAGGAGAGCAGGGCGCCAACCAGCAGCAAAATGGTGGTCAGCATCCACGCGGCCGACAATCGACGACGCAGCCCTTGAGCCAACAGCAAGCACAGAACGCCGACCAGGCTGGCACCGAAGTGCGAGGCGTCGACCAGTCGGTGCGGGATCAGGAAGCCGATGTGTTCCAGGCGCGTATCGATTTCCGGCGTCACACCGGAAAACAGCAGCACCACGCCGGACAGAAACACCAGCACCGCCAGAATCGGCGCGGCCAAGCCCGAGGCGGCGCGCAGTGACTGACGTGTCTGGAACACCCGTTGACCTTCGTTGATCAACAGCAGCAAGCACGCCACCAGCATCGGCAGCACCACGTAGATCAGGCGATAGAGCAGCAGCGCGGCAGCCAATGGTGCGGCGCCGAGTGTGTCGGAAAAGGCCGCCAGCAGAATCGCTTCGAACACCCCGACACCGCCGGGGACGTGGCTGAGCACGCCCGCCGCGAGGGCCAGCAGGTACACCAGCAGAAACGCGCCGAAGGGCGGTGCTTCAGGCAGCAATAGATAAAGCACAGTTGCGGCGGCCGCCACGTCGAGGGCGGTGATGATCAGTTGCAGGAAGGTCAGGCGACGGCCCGGCAGGCGCAAGGTGCGGCGCCCGACCTTGACTAGCAGGTTGTCCGGGTAAGGTTGCTCCGGCAGGCGACGGCGGTAGATGCCGATGGCCAACACCGAGAACAGCAGCAATACGGCTGTTGCAATCGCGCCGAGCAGCACCTCGGACAGACCCAGTGCGGCGGAGGCGGCAGACAGGTCGCTGAGGGTCGCCAGTGCGGCCAGCGGAGGCAGCGCGCAGCCGAGCGAGAGGCTGGCGAACAGCGTCATGTGGGCGACTTCAGAGGCCCCCAGTCCATGACGTGCATAGAGACGATAGCGAACCGATCCCCCCGAGAGCATCGAAAGACCGATGGCGTTGCCGATGGCGAACGCGGTGAAGCCGCCCAGCGCCAGGGTTCGCGGTGCCAGCGTGACGCCGGCATAGCGGCTGGCGGACCATTCGTAACCCAGCAGAATAATGAACCCGACGATGGTCGCGCCCAATGCGCCGAGCAATGCCGGTTTCGGAACCTCGAGAATCGAGTCGTGCAGAGCGTACAGATCGAGTTCGCTCAGCAGGTGGCGACAGGCAATCAGCGCAATGGCGAACAGCAACAAAGTGACGGCCAGGCCGATGGGCTGGCGGTATTTGCTGACCAGATCAAGCAAGCGCAAACGCTCGGCCTTGATCGGTTGTGTCGCTGTGACGGTGTCTTGTGGATCAGACGAGTTGGCGCGCATCAATCACCTCTTGGATTGTGCGCGACAGGATGGAGGTATCCAGCCAAGTTACCAATCCCTGTAGAAAAAAATAATCACAAATATTAACGCCTCTCGCCGGCATTCGGCGACGGCATGTCATCAGGCGTAGAGGCTTTTGCTTGCGAGTGAGCATAGTCTGAACTCGGCGCATTGGAGACCCGAACGGCTCGCTACACAGTGACAGATCATTGTTGCGAAAGGACTTTTTCAACAGATACAAAAAAGGCCACTCTTTCGAGTAGCCTTTTTTGATGTTTGGTTGCGGGAGCCGGATTTGAACCGACGACCTTCGGGTTATGAGCCCGACGAGCTACCAGACTGCTCCATCCCGCGTCTGTGTGGCGGCATTCTATAGAGATACGCCGGGGTGTCAACCGTTAATCCTGAATTGATTCAAATAAGCGTAAATGAGTGTCGAACGCTCGCAGGGGAGCGCTAAGTTTCGGAATCAGAACGATTTGTCGTTTTGGTGCAGAGCAGGGTGCCCATGTCGTTTTGACAAAACAGGCGCGCACAAAAAAGGCCACTCTTTCGAGTAGCCTTTTTTGATGTTTGGTTGCGGGAGCCGGATTTGAACCGACGACCTTCGGGTTATGAGCCCGACGAGCTACCAGACTGCTCCATCCCGCGTCTGTGTGTCGGCATTCTACAGAGGATCGCAGGGGTGTCAACCTTAAATCCTGATAAAACTGTTCAGGTTCAATCGCTTAGCTTGTTCAGGCGGTAGCGTGATCGCCCGGAGACGTAAGCGTGGCAAGGCTTTCAGCTCTATTGGCAGGGGCTGTTCGATTGAGAAAATAAATTCATCCGGTACTTTTCCTACGCGCTGGAAAGAACATTCAGACTACTGGTGCTATATACAGGTGTCAGTGAGATACTGCCGATCCGGCTCGCCATCAGGCCGTTTCTTCACCCTGAACAGCGCTTTTATATGACGCAGCGAAAAATCATCCACGTCGATTGTGACTGCTTCTACGCCGCTATCGAGATGCGTGACGACCCGCGCCTGGCCGGTAAACCGCTGGCGGTCGGCGGATCAGCCGATCGGCGCGGCGTGATCGCCACCTGCAATTACGAGGCGCGGGCCTACGGTGTGCGCTCGGCGATGTCTTCCGGGCATGCCTTGAAGCTGTGCCCGGACCTGACCATCGTCAAGCCGCGCATGGAGGCCTATAGAGAAGCATCGAAGGAAATTCACACGATCTTTCGCGATTACACCGACTTGATCGAGCCGCTTTCCCTGGATGAGGCCTACCTCGACGTATCGGACAGCGCGCATTTCGGCGGCAGTGCCACGCGAATTGCCCAGGATATTCGCCGGCGGGTATCCAATCAGCTGCACATCACGGTCTCGGCTGGCGTCGCGCCGAACAAGTTTCTCGCGAAGATCGCCAGCGACTGGAAGAAGCCCAACGGTTTGTTCGTCATTACGCCGGATCAGGTGGAGGACTTTGTCAGCGGCTTGCCGGTGAGCAAGCTGCACGGCGTGGGCAAAGTGACCGCCGACAAGCTGGGCCGGCTCGGCATTGTCGATTGCTCGCATCTGCGCGAGTGGGACAAGTTGGCGTTGGTGCGTGAATTTGGCAGTTTTGGCGAGCGACTCTGGAGCCTGGCGCGTGGGATCGATGATCGGTTGGTGCACAACGACAGCCGTCGGCAGTCAATCAGTGTCGAAAACACCTACGACGTAGATCTGCCGGATCTGGTGAGTTGCCTGGATAAATTACCCGAATTGCTGGAAACCTTGGCGGGCCGCATGGCGCGCATCGACAGCAGCTATCGGCCGGGCAAGCCGTTCGTCAAAGTCAAATTCCATGACTTCACCCAGACCACGCTGGAACAGGCCGGGGCAGGGCGGGACTTGGGCAGTTATCAATTGCTGCTGACCCAGGCGTTCAACCGTGGCGGGAAGCCGGTGCGGTTGCTCGGGGTTGGGGTGCGGCTGGAGGATTTGCGGGGCGGGTTTGAGCAGATGGAGTTGTTTGAGCGGTAATTTTGCGGTGAATGTGAGGGCCTCTTCGCGAGCAAGCCCGCTCCCACATTGGATCTCCGGCGTTCACAAATTATGTGTTCACAACAGATCCAATGTGGGAGCGGGCTTGCTCGCGAAGCTCTTGCTCTTAATTCGGTCCCGGATCCGCCACCAGTCGCCCGGCATCCTTGGTCAATGACTTGAGGAATTCGGTCTGCAACTCTGGATCGTTGCGGGTCAGTTCGATCAGGCTTTGTTCCAGTTCACTGGCTTCTTCTTCCAGACCCAGCTCCGACAGACGCTTGACCCGGTGTACCCACTGGCTCACTTCGTCGTCTTCGAGGTCGTCGTAAATCAGCCCATGGGCTTCGAGCAATTTGCCCCGCAAACCGCTGCTGACCGCCAGGGACGAGTCGGTGTGCACGTCGTCCTGGGCATCTGCGACACTGATCAACAAGCGGCTCAGATGATTGATGTCATGTTCGGCGAACGGGCTGTCCAGCAAGTTCATGCGCAGGACACCGTTTTTGTCGGTGGTCAGATCGAAGGTTTCCTTGCCGGCCTTGACCACCACCGGACGCTCGCTCCAAGGCAGGCTCGAGTATTCGGTGCGTTTGTCGAGCTGGACCTCGTCGATACCCGCCAGGTTCTGTTGCGCACGGCCGTGAGACTGTACGTTCATGAACGGGTTGACCCCGGCGAAACCGTAGCTGAGCCAGTCCTTGGTCACGCTGTCCGGCAGGTTGCCGAGGGCGAACACATTGACCACGTTCGCGCCGACACCGGCCACGATCGCCACCATGCCCAGCGGGATCTCGTAGACCTCCCGCCAGGGTTGGTACGGCGTGTAGCGATCGTAGTGGCGCGTGACTTCGAATTCGGTGACTTCGAAGGTCTTCTGCTCGTGGATTTTCACCCGCCGTTGCGGCAACTCAAGCACCTTGGGCTCGCCGACATCGATCTGCAGGCTGTGATCGAGCAATTTGCGCTCGACGCGTTCCTCGTGCTCGCTGCGTTGCGACATGTGATTGGCACAGCCGCTGACCAGCAGGGTGCCGCACAGGGCGGCACCACCGAGGCCTAAGGTGTTTCGCTTGAACATGACTTCTCTATCTGGTGTCAGCGGCGGATTCGGGCCTGGAGGAAAGACAGCACGTCAGCGACCGGCAGCGCTTGCGCCTCGGGTTCGGTGCGGCTCTTGTATTCCAGATTGCCTTCGGCGAGGCCGCGGTCACTGACCACGATCCGGTGAGGAATGCCGATCAGCTCCATGTCCGCGAACTTGATGCCCGGGCTGGTTTTCTTGTCACGGTCGTCCAGCAGCACTTCGAAGCCGGCTGCAGTCAGTTCTGCATACAACTTGTCGGTGGCTTCGCGAACCTGTTCGGTTTCGTAGCGCAGTGGCACCAGGGCAACCTGGAAAGGCGCCAGGGTGTCGCTCCAGATAATCCCGTTGGCGTCGTTGTTCTGCTCGATGGCCGCCGCCACCACGCGGGAAACGCCAATGCCGTAGCAGCCCATTTCCAGGGTGACCGGCTTGCCGTTCTCGCCCAGCACTTCGCACTTCATCGCTTTGCTGTACTTGTTGCCCAGCTGGAAGATGTGCCCGACTTCGATACCGCGCTTGATTTCCAGAGTGCCTTTGCCGTCAGGGCTTGGGTCGCCAGCGACGACGTTACGCAAGTCGGCAACGGTCGGAACCGGCAGATCGCGCTCCCAGTTCACGCCAAAGTAATGCTTGTCGTCGATGTTCGCACCAATGCCGAAGTCGCTCATCAGCTCGACGGAACGGTCGATGATGATGGGCAGCGGCAGGTTCAACGGGCCGAGGGAACCGGCGCCGGCGCCAATGGCGTCGCGCAGTTCGCTTTCGGACGCCATCACCAGCGGGCTGGCAACGCCTGGCTGGTTGCCGGCCTTTATTTCGTTCAGTTCGTGATCGCCACGGATGATCAGGGCGATCAGCTTGCCGGCTTCTTCAGCGTGAACCACCAGGGTCTTGATGGTTTTTTCGATCGGCAGGTTGAAGCCTTCGACCAGTTGCGCAATGGTCTTGGCGTTCGGGGTGTCGACCAGGCGCAGCTCTTCGGCAGGCGCTGGACGAGAGGTTTCGCGCGGTACGGCTTCGGCCTTCTCGATGTTCGCGGCGTAGTCGGAACCGTTGCTGAAGACAATATCGTCTTCGCCGGATTCGGCCAGCACGTGGAACTCGTGGGAGCCGGCGCCGCCGATCGAGCCGTTGTCGGCTTCAACAGGGCGGAACTTCAGGCCCAGTCGGGTGAACACGTTGCAGTACGCCTGGTGCATGCGGTCGTAGGTGACCTGCAGCGAAGGCTGGTCAGCATGGAACGAGTAGGCGTCCTTCATGATGAATTCGCGACCGCGCATCAAGCCGAAGCGTGGACGGATTTCGTCACGGAACTTGGTCTGGATCTGATACAGGTTGATCGGCAGCTGTTTGTAGCTGCTCAACTCGTTGCGCATCAGGTCGGTGATGACTTCTTCGTGGGTCGGGCCGGCGCAGAAGTCGCGACCGTGGCGATCCTTGAAGCGCAGCAACTCAGGGCCGTATTCTTCCCAGCGACCGGATTCCTGCCACAGCTCAGCCGGTTGGGTGCTCGGCATCAACACTTCGAGAGAGCCGGCGGCGTTCATTTCTTCACGAACGACGGCTTCGACCTTGCGCATGACTCGCAAGCCCATCGGCAGCCAGGTGTACAGGCCCGAGGCGAGTTTGCGGATCATGCCGGCGCGAAGCATCAGCTGATGGCTGATCACGACCGCATCGGAAGGCGTTTCTTTCTGTGTGGCGAGCAAAAATTGACTGGTGCGCATGGTTGGCCGTTGTCGGTTGCTGATGACGGAAATGACGGGGCATTGTACGGGCGAGATCCGCTGGCGTACAGGCGTGCGGTCGGCTGCAGGGTAGAAGGGCGGAAATCGTTCCGCCCTCTGGGATGCTTCCTGCGTAAAGAGCCTACGACTCTTCCGCGACCTGGGTCGGAATCGGTTCCGGCGTCGGCGTAGGGCCTTCGCGGCGGCTTTCCTGATACCAGTGAAGAGCGATCAACAGCAGGGTCGGAACGCCGAGCAGGGCGGTGATCAGGAAGAAGTTGTGATAGCCGAACTTTTCCACCATGACGCCCGAGTAGCCGCCGATCAGGCGTGGCAGCAAGAGCATGATCGAGCTGAGCAGGGCGTATTGGGTGGCGGAGAACTTGAGGTTGGTGAGGCTCGACAAGTAGGCGACGAACGCCGAAGTCGCGAGGCCTGAGCTGAAGTTATCCAGGGAAATGGTCAGGATCAGCATGTTCAGGTTCGCGCCCATGTCGGCGAGCATCAGGAACAGCAAATTGGTGCCGGCTGAGGTGATGCCGCCGATGAACAGGATCGGCAGGATACCGAAGCGCACGATCAGCAGGCCGCCCATGCCGGCGCCGACCAGGGTCATGATCAGGCCGAAGATCTTGCTGACGCTGGCAATCTGATCCTTGGTAAAACCCTGGTCGATGTAAAACACGTTGGCCATCACGCCCATCACCGTATCGGACATCCGATAGGTGGCGATCAGGCCAAGCAGCAGCAACGCCTGCCAGCGGTAACGCAGGATGAAGTCGTTGACTGGCGTCAGCACGGGCGCCAGGCCACGGCGGCCGATGGCCGACAGGCACAATGCAGTGAGCGTGGTGTAAAGGATCGCCCGCAGGAACGCGCGGTCTTGAAGCAGCAGGTCGAGCAGGCTCACGCCTTCAAACAGCACGCTGGCGAAGTCGGTGTTGTAGAGCTGAGTGAACATTGCCGGTACCGACACCAGCAACACGATCAGTACGAACACCGAGGCCAGTTGATGCACAAAGCTGTAGCGACCGGCCTGAAGTTGCGTGCGCAGTGGCACCGCCGGTTCACGCATGAAGAGCGAGGTCAGCAGTGCCGGGACCATCAAGGCGCCGAACAGCAGGTAAGTGCCGGCCCACGCCGAATGCTTATAGTTGAAGCCGGTGGAGCCGAAGCCTTCAGCGAAGAACAGGGCGCCCGCGGTGGCCAGCAGTGCGGCGATCCGATAGCCCGACATATAACTCGCGGCCAGTGCGGCTTGACGGCTGTCCTCGGCAATTTCCAGACGATAGGCGTCGACTGCGATGTCTTGCGTCGCCGAGGCGAAGGCAACGACCACAGCAATAGCGATCAGCCAGGACAAATGCTTTTGCGGGTCGCAGAAGCCCATGCCGACCAGGCCGAGGATGACCAGGGCCTGTGAAAGCACCAGCCAGGAGCGTCGTCGACCGAGTTTGCCGAGGAATGGCAGGCGCCATTGGTCCAGTAACGGTGACCAGACCCATTTAAAGGCGTAGGCCAGACCGATCAGGCTTGCATAGCCAATGGTTTCGCGAGCCACACCGGCTTCACGCAGCCAGACCGAAAGTGTTGAAAACACCAGCATGTAGGGCAGGCCGGCGGCGAAACCAAGCAGCAACAGCACGAGCGTTGAGGGGCTGGCATAGGCGGCGAGCGCGGCGCGCCAGGTTTTACGGGGCATGGGCTGGAGTCTGCCTCAAGAATTACGGAAACAAAGCGCGCACTCTAACCGCTGTGCTCTACCGGACGCCAGCCATGGCGCTGAATATCAACACGATTATTCAGGATACTGATGCCCTCCATGCGCAAACGCGCCCGTTGTTCATCGCCCGAAGGACTGCCTGCGGGCAAGCTGATACGCCCACCCGCACCGAGCACGCGGTGCCAGGGTAATTTGCTGTCACTCGGCAATTGGCTCAGGGTCCGTCCGACGAAACGCGCGGCGCGACCCAGTCCTGCCAGCTCGGCGAGCTGGCCATAACTGACGACTTTGCCCTCGGGGACCTGGGCCAAGGTCAGGTAGAGCGCCGTGCGTCGGATTTGCGCCGGGCTTTCGGTGTCAGTGCTTGAGTCGGTCACGTCCGGGATTCCTGAAAAAATTCGCCTTACCGTCTGTAGAGTAATTCCTAGATCACCCATTGAGAAATGAACTCAATAGAATTAGACATGTCAGTCCTTGCTAGGGTCTTATTCCTACGGATAGCCGACTTTTTTCGCAATCTTGAGCCCTGTATTTGCTTATGGTGTCCAGAACCCTGCTGTGCCTCGCTGTCTTGAGTGCTTCCACGCCCCTGCTCGCTGATACCGTCTGGTTGAAAAACGGTGACAAGTTGAGCGGCAAGATCACCCTGTTCGACGGCGGCAAACTGTTGATTCAGACCGAATACGCCGGCGCGGTGCCGATCGACTGGAAACAGGTGAAAACCCTGGAAAGCGATCAGGAACTGCTGGTCAAGCAGGATGCCTACACCGGTGAAAAGGCCAAGGCATTGCATGCGGCAGACGACGGCAAAGTGACCCTGGCCAATGGCGAGGCGCCGAAGACCGTCGAGCTGGCGAGCATCCAGCAGATCCTCAAGCCCAAGCCGGTGGTCGAGGACTTGGTGTGGAAGGGCAATATCGACGCGGCGCTGGATTACCAGCGGGCGGAAAAAGACACCGACGACTACGACATCGACTTCAAGACCACTGCGCGTCATGGCAGATGGCGGCATATTGCGGAAGGCGAGTACAACCGCGAATTCCAGGATGACGTGGTCACCACGGACAACTGGCGGGCCGAATACTCGCTCGACCGCTTCCTGACCGAGAAATGGTTCTGGCAAGGTCGCGTGGTCTATAAGCGTGACAAGGTCGAAGACCTTTCCCGTCAGCGCACCGTCGGTACCGGTCCGGGTTACCAGTTCTGGGACAACGAGCTGGGCGCGTTCTCGCTCGGCTCATTGATCAACCGCACGGACTATGAATTCTCCGACGGCAGCAAGGAAAACTTCTATTCCGTGGCGATGAAGTGGGATTACAACCGCTACCTGATCGGCAAGAAGGTTGAGTTCTTCACCAATGGTGAGGTCGGCAAGCCATTGTCGGGTGTGGCGGATTACGCGCTCGATGCCGAAGCGGGCTTGCGCTATAAGGTCACCGAGTGGGCATCGCTTAACCTGAAGGCCGAGCGAGACATTATCAGCGGCACCGACGATGCCGATCTGGACAAGACCCGATACACCGCAGGGTTTGGTGTGGCCTGGTAAGGCATTAAAGAAAAATCGCAGCCCACGGGTTGCGATTTTTTTTGCCTGGCAAAAACACACAGGCACAAAAAAGCCCCGCTTTTGAGGGCGGGGCTTTTTACTAAAGCAAGTACAAGTTAGATAACTTGAACTTCTTCAGCTTGCATGCCTTTCTGACCGCGGGTAGCGATGAAAGAAACCTGTTGGCCTTCTTTCAGGCTTTTGAAGCCGTCGGATTGGATAGCTTTGAAGTGAACGAACAGGTCGTCACCGGATTGTGGAGTGATGAAGCCGAAGCCTTTTTCAACGTTGAACCACTTAACGGTACCAGTTTGGCGATTAGACATGC